>JAFRHS010000044.1 GCA_017433225.1 Clostridia bacterium | reverse complement strand
TGTATAAACATTTCGGAGGTACATTATGACTGAAACGAAACGCAGCGCCAAAGTCCTGCGGATCCTGGTCGCCGTTCTTCTGGCGGTGCTCATGGTATCCGGTGTCTTTGCGACGATGCTCCGTTCTCATGCGTCTACCAATGAAGAGTATTGCTACAATTACCTGGTCAACACGATGGGCCTCAACACCGCTGCTGCGGCAGGCCTTCTTGCCAATTTTGAGCAGGAGTCCAGCTTCAATCCTACGCTTTCCGGCGACAGCGGTTCCAGCTACGGTCTCTGCCAGTGGAACAAGTCCAGGAAAACCGCACTGATCAACTACTGCAACTCGAACGGTCTCGACTATTCCTCTCTGTACGGTCAGCTCAGCTACCTGTTCTATGAACTGCAGAACGAATATCCGAGCCTTCTTTCCACTCTTCGTTCGACCGCCAACAACAGCGGCGGCGCCTACAACGCAGGCTACCGTTTCTGCTACGACTTTGAGCGCCCGGCTTCCAGAGAGTCCAAGTCCAAGGCCCGCGGCTCTTCCGCATCCGGCAACTACTATCCGAAGTACGCAGGGAATGGCGGAAGCTACACGACTCAGGCCACGACCGCAGCTCCGGCTCCGGCTCCGACTCAGCCCGGCAACTACGTTGTCTCCACCGGCGGCAGCAACCTGAACGTCCGCAGCGGTCCCTCCGCTGACACCACGGCAGTCGCCAAAGTCACGGACGGCACCAGCATCACGGTCACCGAAGTCTCCAACGGCTTTGGTCACGTCAATGTCGGCGGCGTCGACGGCTGGGTCTCCATGAGTTACGTCAAGGCTGCGTAAGGTAGATCGCCAACTGAATAATGTATTTTTCGGACTTTACGTTCATATTTTGGTAATAATATACGTAAAGTCCGTTTATATTTGTGAAAACTGTATATAAGATTTCTCTTGGCAGTTTTCTTAAAAAAAGATATAATATTCTTCAAGGTACAAACACACCTTTACAGAACAAAAATCAAAAGGGAAGGAGATATGACAATGACGCGGAACATCACGATGAACACTCGTAAAGTTCTGGCTATCCTTCTGAGTGCAGCCATGCTCGTCTCGGTCGCTCTGGTCGCTTTCGTCCACAGCACCCGGTCGAACGCTGCAACTCCTTCGTCTCAGCTCTACGTTGGTTACAACGAAGAGGACGGGAACTGGTATGCTTACAATATCACGACCGGAGAGATCCAGGGAGACTACACCGGTATCGCCGCCAATGAAAACGGCTGGTGGAGAATCGAGAAGGGTAAGGTCAACTTCGAGTTCACCGGTCTTGCGGAAAACGACAACGGCTGGTACTATCTCGAGAACGGCTGTGTCAACTTCGAGTATGAAGGCATCGTTTCCAACCAGAACGGTTACTGGTATGTCCGTTACGGTACGGTCGCATTCGACTACACCGGCTTCCTGTATGTTTATTTCCAGGGCGATTACGGATATTACTACGTCAAGAACGGTCAGGTCCGTCTGAGAGACACCGGCATCGCGCAGTACACCGACGGCAGCTGGTGGTACTACGAGAACGGTAAGATCAACTTCAACTACAACGGCACCTACACCTACAACGGCGTCACTTACAAGATCACCGATGGCCATGTCGATACTAACTATACCGGCATGGCTACCAACCCTAATGGTTCGATCGCACGTTTCGACAATGGCGCAGTCAACAAGCGCTATAACGGCATCGCTCGTCTCAACGGCGTTTCCTACTATGTCCGCAGAGGCGTCGCCAAGACCAATTACAGCGGTAAGATCATTGTCAACGGTAAGACTTATACCGTGCAGAACGGCGTCATCGTCGGCTGATCCGTCAGACTCCGCTCCATTTCAATTTGGATGACTGAGACACATTCTAAGGAAAAAATCCTTGGCCTGTGTCTCTTTTTTTGGTAAGTTTATACGTTGTATCGATTCTCTATATAAGTTATAATAAAACGAAATATCAACACGCGTAACACACGAGAAAGGTTTCGGTTTTTGTTTTATGGATGAAAAGTTGACTCCGGCAGACGTGCTCCGAAAAGGCATCGACGCTGTCGCAGACGCCGAAAACAAAGGAATCAACGTGGAGAAAGATGCGGAAACACAGTTTTCGCTTTCTGTCGACGATGACGCGGTAGAATTCTCGAGCTTCTCGATCGACGATAACAGAGACACCACTCCCGGCAGCAAGGCAGGCACCCGTCTGCCTACTGTCTCCATGCCCTCAGCCAAGGTCCTCTCAGAACCGGACCCGCAGGCCACGATGGTCGTGGAACTGCCGGAAGACATCAAAGTGTCTCCCGCGAAGAACGTCTCTCCGATCAGTGAGCCGGAAGAGCTCGTTGACGACGGTCCCATCGACATCTACTCTCACTCTCAGGGTCAGCGCCACAGCCGCACGTGGATCAAGAACCACGAGATGGTCGAAGCCAACGAAGCACTGGCACGGACGAGAGAAAAAGCCGCCGCACCTGCTGCAAAGACGCAGGAAGAACTCCTGGCGGAGATCCTCGCAGATACGCCGGAAGAACGCCGGCGGAAAGAAGCCGCTCAGGAAGAGGGAAGACGGTTCGCGGAAGACATCTTCTCGCAGTCTCCGCCGAAACAGGTGGAAGAAGAGCCGGTCCTTTCCGAGCCGACCCGTATCATCGACACCGATGAGATCGACACCATGGCGGCTCTTGAGCATTTCACCGAAGAGTCGAGACGGGAACGCCGCGCCAGAATGAACATGGCTCCGGAGGGTGTGGAAGAACAACCCAATGAGGCCGACATCTCGTTCAATGCGAAACCCGGTTCCGACGTTCCGATGGACCGCAAAGGGTACTTCGGTGTCGGACGCAAGAGCGGGTTTTCCGCGGAAGCGGTCGCCGGTGCTGCCGGCGGCAAGGTCATCGAAAGCCGGTCTCTGGCGGTCGACCCGACCACTCTTACCAAGAAAGAACTGCGGGAGTACAACCGCATCAATAAAAAAGGAGAAAAAGCGAAAAAGAAGAAAGGACGCCTCAGACTCTGGCAGCGCATCCTTCTTGTCCTCCTCGCGCTCATCCTTCTGGTCGTCGGCGCCGCTGCCGGTTTCTTCGGCCGTTATTACGGCCTGCTCGGCAACCTCGACCTCGGCGATAACCCCATCGCCAAGATTGTCGCCGAAAACCAGTCCGAAGCGAACGAGAAGTCCATGAACATCCTGCTCGTCGGTCTCGATTCCCGGAAAGACAACTACACCGGCCGTTCCGACTCGATGATCCTCTGCACCATCAACAAAAAGAGCAAGAAGTTCGTCATGACGTCGTTCCTGCGTGACTCTTACGTCACCATCCCGGGACACGGCAAGGACAAGCTGAACGCGGCCTATGCCCTTGGCGGTTCCAACCTTCTCGCGAACACCATCTACGAGAACTACGGCATCGTCGTCGACCGTACCGCGGTCTTCAACTTCCTGTTCGTCATCGACATCATCGACTACCTCGGAGGAGTCACGGTCGATGTCACAGCCGATGAGCTGCCGTACCTCAACATGTATATCCACGACCAGAATGAGGAACTGTACAACCTCGCGAACCCGAACAAAGGTCAGATCCATTCCGGACCCGGCACTTACACGCTCGACGGCAACCAGGCTCTGGGCTATGCCCGCATCCGTTATGTCGGTACCGACGTCGCCCGTTCGGAACGCCAGCGTCTCGTCCTTTCCCAGTGCATCGACAAGTGCAAGAAACTCAGCACCGGTCAGCTCAACGAGATGATGACCCTGTTCCTGCCGCGCATCAAGACCGACCTCACTTCCGGTGACTGCCTGTCGCTCATCACGACGCTGCTCCGCGCAGGGTCCTACGAGTCCGGCAGCATGGCCATCCCGACCGACGGCACCTGGAAAGATGCCAAAGTCGGCGACCAGGAAGTCATCAAGATCACCGACTTCGACGCCAACACCGAAGCCTGGGAGAAACTGGTCTCTTAAAGGAGTTTATTCATGGCTTTCAACCGGCCCCGCGTCTTTATGCTGGACGTCATTCGCGCTCTGAGCATCTTTCTGGTGTGTATGGGCCATTCGGTGGAACAGACCTTCCACTTTGCCCAAAACGACGTATTCAGCGCTCAGGGCGATTATAAGGGCATGGTCGTCCTCATGCTCTTCTCGCTGGCCCGCATTTCTGTCCCGTTCTTCCTGTTCCTGACCGGATACTTCTTCCTGCCGAGGACTTACGATGAAGAGGGGACAAAGGGGTTCTGGGTCCACAACTTCCTGCGGCTCCTGCTCTGCACCGAACTGTGGATCATCCTCTACAACGTTTTCGACTACTTCTTCTGGCCGAAACTCGACGTGACGGTCCTGTCCGTCCTTCGCCAGATGATCTTCCTCGAAAACGTCCCCACCATGGACCACTACTGGTACCTGCCGATGATCCTCGGCATCTACCTGTTCCTGCCGATCGTGGCGAACGGACTCAAGCACATCAACGCAAAACTCCTGCTGTTCCCGGTCATCTTCATCCTTGTGGCCTTCACCGTCACACCGGGACTCGGCAGTACGGACATCACCATCCTCGATGCCGGCTACACCGGCGGCGTCTTTGGCACCTACGTGCTCCTTGGCTACATGGTCCACGAAAAGGTCTTCCGGGAGATCCGCAGCTGGATCCTCGTCGTCGTCGCCATCCTTTCGTTCCTGGCCATCCACGTCACCGAGTACTTCATGCATCTGCTCGGCTCACAGGACATCGTCTGGTACAGCTGGCTGCCGCTCATCGTGACAGCGCTCTGCTGTTTTGAACTGCTCTGCCGCCATTGCGGAGAAGCGGTCATCCCGTCCGGCATCAATAAACCGGTGAACTTCGTGGCCCGTTACAGTTTCGCGATGTACCTCACACATTTCCCCATGACGCTCGTCTGCGTCCGCGTCATGTACTGGTACACGAGCTCCGCGTTCCTGACCTTCCTCGTTGCCATGTTCGTCCCGTTCTTCCTGAGCATGCTGCTCTGCTGGCTTCTGGACCGCATCCCGAAAGTGGGGAGGTACCTGCTCTACATGCGGTAGATCGCCCCATACAACGCAATACAGACAAAAAGAGACCGCTTCGCGTCATACGAAGCGGTCTTTCGTTTTAAGTTAGTGGGCGATCTACACGTCTTCCTCCGGAACGAGCAGCAGGCCGTCGAAGAGGATGACGCCGAGCGTCGAAATCGTCTCCTCGATGAGTGCGGGGTCCAGTTCTTCCATTTCCACAGCACTGACGATGAGGTACTTGTACCAGCCAAAGAGCATGGTGGCAGCAATGTCCACGTTGATACTGCTGCGGAAGACCCCTTTCTCGATGCCCTCGTCAAGGATCTGCTTGACGTACTGGACGGACCAGTCGTTGTACTCTTCGATGGGGTCGACGTTCGGGAACATGGGGAAGATGGTCGGGTCGTTTTTCAGAAGCGCCATCATCTCATCGTTGCCGATGATATACCCGATGGCGCTGCGCCAGGCCATGACGAGTTTTTCCTTCGGCTCCTCGATCGGGGAGGTCTTCTGACGCACGTACTCCTGCCACTGGTCAACGGCGTAGTCCACACAGCACTGGTAAAGATCCCGTTTGCTCCGGAAATAGGAGTACAGGTTCGTGTTGCTCATGTCGAGTGCATTCGCGATGTCCTCGAGCGTCGTCTTCTTGTAGCCGTAGCGGGCAAAATAGGGAAGGGCAGCTTTGTAGATGAGTTCCTCGTCTAATTTCGGTCTCATAATAGTCTCCTTGCGGAATGATTATTTTGCCGGTTCCTCCGGCAGTCCGATGCTGTCATACATGCAGATGGCTTCGACCATGATGTCGATGCCGACGGCGATGCATTCCGGCCGCATGTTATCGACGGTGTCTCCACGGGTGTGGTAATAGACAGGCGGATCGGGGTTCATGGCGGCGAGGGTCGTGGCCTTGTAGCCCTGGCGAGTGAAGGCGGCCGCGTCGGACCCGCCGACGTAGATGGATTTGAACGGGAGGTCCCGGTCGCAGTTGAGCGCCGCGTTCTTCAGAAGGTTCTTGACCTGCCAGTCGTGGCGCAGGGTGCCGGAGAGGTCTCTGTCGTAGATGGCCATGTCCTCAAGGTCCCGGAAGGTGTCGAGGGCGACGACGATGGTCGGCATGTCCTCGTATTCTTCTTTGTGCGCCTTTGCAAAGGCTTTTGCGCCTCGAAGGCCAACTTCCTCCGAGCCCGAGAAAACAGCCACGATCTCGGTCTGAGCGAGTTCTACGCCCGCATCCTGCATGGCTTTGACGGTCTCCAGGTTGACGGCGCAGCCGGACAGGTTGTCCGAGGCGCCGGGCACGCTCTTCGTGTGGCTCTGGAAGAAGATGAAGGACAGTTCCAGCGGAATGAACACGATGCTGACGATGAACAACGCCACGAAGAACCAGCGGGGATCGTTCAGAACGCCGGCGGGAGCGCCTTTTCCGACGATGATGCAGACCAGCGCGAAGATGGTCTGGATGACGAGGCCGACGACAGCCGGGACTTCGACCGCCAGTTTGGCGACGAGTCCGCCTTTGTCTCCGATCCCTTTGATCTGGCCAAAGTACCAGTTGAGGGTCCATTCATACTGGGAGTCCGAATGGGACACCATGACGATGCGCTGTTTCGCTTCACCGGCCGGCGGGATGACCGCGTAGGTGTTGTGCGACGTCTGTTTCGGGAACAGGAAGTCGTTGAATTCGTCGTAACGGAGGAATTCAAAGAACAGGGGAACGAAGGCGAGCACGCAGAGGATGAACGCCGCGATGGGGCTCCAGTACCAGTTGACAAAGACCGAGGCCACGCCGCAAATGACGGTGAAGGGGATGAATCCCATGAACGCCTGGCGATGTACCTCAAACGGTTCCGTGTCGACTTTGGAGGCGTACGGCAGAAGCTTGTCGACAAGCATCTTCTGGCCCTTCAGCTCCTGCTCCGAGCCGGACGGACGCGGCCCGCAGGTGCCGACGATGTCGGCGACCACGGCCACACCTTCGGCTGTCGCTTTCTGTAGATCGAGTTCTGACGTGTACTGTTCGGTATACTTCATACTCGTCACTCCTTTTCATTTCAATGGTAGTATTATAGCAAAATCGCCTTAAAAAATCTGTAACTTTACCAAACTGTCATCATTTGATAAACTGGTGTCACATTTCTCAATGACACTTTTCAGACTCCGGAGGACCACGCAATGAAAGACAACATCATCCTCATCGGCATGCCCGGCTGCGGGAAGAGCACCATCGGTGTTCTGCTCGCGAAGAACCTGGCATACGGGTTCCTCGACTCGGATCTCGTCATCCAGGAACAGTCCGGCCGCAAACTGCAGGACATGATCGACGAGATGGGTCCGGAGGCCTTCGCCGCGTTCGAAGACGCCGTCAACGCGACGCTCATCCCGCACAACACGGTCATCGCGACCGGCGGCTCCGCGGTCTACGGCGCCTGCGCCATGACCCACTTCAAAGAGATCGGCACGGTCGTGTACCTGAAAGCTTCCTATGAGACGATCGAGCAGCGCATCCGGAACTTCGAGACGCGCGGCATCGTGATCCCGGAAGGCCAGACGTTCCGCGACGTCTACGACGAACGCACGGCACTCTATGAGAAATACGCAGACATCACCGTCAACGTTGACGCCAACGGCGATGCCGCCGGTGAAACCGACATCTGGGACGTCGTCGAAGCCATCACCCATCGATTGAACGCTGTACCGAGAGATTGAAAAACGTGCTGAGCGAATAATATGACGCGCAGGGCACTAAAATAATACTGTTTGAATGAACTGCCGTAACGAAACACCACCTTTTTTCTATTCTTGAGAAAACAGGTGGTGTTTTTTTCTTCGCTTTTCGCCTTTTGTTGGCGATTTACCGCCTAAATCTTCAAAATCAGCAAAACAGGTGGTAAAATATCCCGCCAACTCCAGTTTTCGAGTTAGAATTTACCGCCTATAATCTCAAATTTGGCAAAACAGGTGGTAAATCGCGTGAAACAGCTCTGAAATGGGGAAATAATTACCGCCTAAATCCTTCCAGTCAAGGAAACAGGCGGTAAATCTATTCCATCTTTATTAATTGACGTAATCTAAGGGACGTAAGCAGTTAAACGTCAACCGTTAGACGTTGGATGTGGTGTCTTTGGTGATGACGTCGTGGGCGCCGCCTTCGACGATGGAGGTAGAGGAGACGACGGTCAGCTTCGCTTTTTCCCGGAGTTCCGGTATGCTCAGCGCACCGCAGTTGCACATGGTGGAACGGACCTTGGCGAGCGTCGTGTAGACGCCGTCTTTCAGAGAGCCGGCATAGGGGACGTAGGAGTCGACGCCTTCTTCGAAGGAGAGCTTCTTGTCGCCGCCCATGTCGTACCGCTGCCAGTTGCGGGCACGGTTGGAGCCTTCGCCCCAGTACTCTTTGACGTAACGGCCGTTGATGCGGATCTTGTTGGTCGGGGACTCGTCGAACCGGGAGAAGTACCGGCCGAGCATCAGGAAGTCGGCGCCCATGGCGAGGGCGAGGGTCACATGGTAGTCATGGACGATGCCGCCGTCGGAGCAGACGGGAACATAGATGCCGGTCTCTTCATAGTACTTGTCGCGGGCTCTGCAGACATCGATGAGAGCAGTGGCCTGGCCGCGGCCGATGCCCTTGGTCTCACGGGTGATGCAGATGGAACCGCCGCCGATGCCGACTTTGACGAAGTCCGCGCCGCAGTCCGCGAGGAACCGGAAGCCTTCTTCATCGACAACGTTGCCGGCGCCGCATTTGACGGTGTCGCCGTAGTTTTCCTTGATCCACTGGAGCGTGCGTTTCTGCCACTCGGAATAACCTTCCGAGGAGTCGATGCAGAGGACGTCCGCGCCGGCTTCGACGAGGGCGGGGACACGCTCTTCATAGTCTCTTGAGTTGATGCCGGCACCGACGACATAGGACTTGTGCTCGTCGAGAAGTTCCAGCTTGTTTTCATGGTGAGAGTCGTAGTCCTTCCGGAACACGAGGTAGGCGAGGTGATCGTTCTCGTCGACCAGGGGAAGGTTGTTCAGCTTGTTTTCCCAGATGATGTCGTTGGCATCTTTGAGGGAGGTGGTATCGGGGGCAGTGATGAGCTTTTCACGGGGCGTCATGAACTCTTTGACCTTGGTGGCCGGGTCCATTCTGGAGACACGGTAGTCCTTGGAACCGACGATGCCGAGGAGCTTGCCGTTCGCAGTGCCGTCATCGGTGATGGCGACGGTGGAATGGCCGGTGCGCTCTTTCAGAGTCAGGACATCGGCAAGGGTATCGTCCGGAGTCAGGTTGCTCGTGGAGACGATGAAGCCCTTCTTGTAGTTCTTGACGCGCGCGACCATGGCGGCCTCAGACTCGATGGACTGGGAACCGAAGATGAAGGAGACACCGCCTTCCTTGGCGAGAGCGATGGCCATGGTATCGTTCGAAACAGCCTGCATGATGGCGGAGACCATCGGGATGTTCAGAGTGATGGCCGGTTCTTCCCCTTTTCTGAACCGGACAAGGGGAGTGCGCAGGTCGACATTGGCCGGAATGCAGTCGCCGGACGAGAAACCGGGGACAAGAAGATATTCACCAAAAGTTCTGGACGGTTGATCGAAATAGTAAGCCATAAGATACCCCTTTAATCATGATGCAAATACGTGTGAAAAATAGATTTAAAAAATTATAAAAATATGCGTCGGAAAAGTCAACAAAGATTCCGTAAATACCGCAGGAAAACCTTTATAAAAAACAGGAACTCTGAAGGACTCAGGGTTCCTGTTTCTGTTGTTGGATTTATTTCTTGGCAGCGGTCTTCTTGGCAGCCGGCTTCTTAGCGGCAGTCTTGGTCGCAGCTTTCTTCTCGGCAGCCTTCGGAGCAGCCTGCTTCTCAGCGGCTTTCTTCGGAGCAGCAGCTTTCTTTTCAGCAGCCTTCTTCGGAGCAGCAGCCTTCTTCTCAGCGGTAGCCTTCGGAGCAGCAGCTTTCTTCTCGGCAGCCTTCTTCGGAGCAGCAGCCTTCTTGGTCGCAGTCTTCTTCGCAGCCGGTTTCTTGGCAGCGGTCTTCTTGGCGGCCGGCTTCTTGGCAGCAGCCTTTTTCTTCATACCCAGGACAGCGAGAGCGTGGGCAGTGTTGCCGTTGACCTCGATGAGGCCGCGGAACATGGCGTCAGGACCATCGAGTTTGCCTGCGAGCAGGTCCTTCAGAGTGGCAGCCGCCGCAGCGATGTTGACGGTGTTGTCCACATAGTCATAGGGTTCCACAGCAAAGTTGCCGTCGATGTTGGCGATGTAGAAGGTACCGCCGCAATCTTCGTCGGTCATGGTGACCTGCATGGCAAGGTCGGTGGGAAGTTCAGAAGCGTTGCGCTTTTCGAGTTCTTTCTTGAATTCAGCAAATTTCTTTTCGAATGTCATTGTTCAGATTCCTCCATTAAAACAACTTGGATACAAAATATATAGATATCAGTCAGCCGGGTCGCAGTCCCGGCCGACTGTCGCTGCTGATGCAGTCTTACTGGTCACCGCCGGAGATGACCTGGGCGTCGGAGAGCCCGCCGGAAGCGGCATTCAGACCGGCATTGGTGATGACGGTCTCGGCAGCTTTCTTCATGCGCTTGCCGACGACCTTGACCCAGTGCTCAGAGACTTTGGTGCCGTCTGCCTTGATGGTGCTCTCGATGTACTTGTCGAACTTGCGGGAAGCCAGAGCCTCACGGACCGTGTTCTTCCAGTTCGGATCTTTGGACTTGCCGGACAGGTACATGATGTGATAACCGTAATCGGTCTTGATGATGCCGCTGTCGCCTTTCTTGCGGCCGTCAGCGAAGCACCAGTTCAGGAAGGGTTCGACATAGTTGGAATCCTTCGTGACGTTCTCATAGAGACCGCCGCTCTCCTTGGAGCCGGTGTCCTCCGTAAGCTTGGTGGCGAGGGCCGCGAAGCTCTCGTCGGTGGCTTTGCCCTTCTTCCATTTGGCGAGGGTGTCATCGGCCAGCTTCTTGGCTTCCGCGTCAGAGTGACCGGTCTCGGTCTCGGTGGCATCGGAGGCCGCGTTGTCCGTGACCATGAAGAGGATCTGGCGGACATTGACCGGGTACTGGTTGTCACGTTTCATGACGTTTTCCATGCAGTAGACATGGTAGGTGGCGATGCCGTTCTTGTCCTTGACTTCGAAGAGCTGTTTGTCGCCGGACTTGCGGTCTGCGTTGAAAGCCCAGTCGGCAGCTTCCTTGGAGACGTAGTCGTGGATCGCCGTGTAGTTGGTGTCATCCATCGAAGAGTAGGAGGCGTCCTCTTTCATGAGGTTCTTCTGCTCTTTGTCGTCGGTGGCATCGTAAGCCATCTGGGTGAAGTTGGAAAGGTTGACCTTCTCGAGGAATGCCTGCGCCTTTTTCTTCAGGTCCGCGTTGGCTTTCTTGATGTCGTCCTTGGATGCTTTATCGTCAGCGGAGATGCTGTTGTTGAAGGTGAAGTTGCGAAGGTCGACAGTGGTGTAGTCTTTCGCGTTCTTGTTGAACTCTTCTTCGATCTCCTCGTCGGTGATGCTCTTGGCCAGTTCCTTCTGCTTGTCTTCCTTGTAGCGGTTGACGATGGTCTGCTTCGTATAGATCTTCTTCAGAAGGGAGGGGCTCATGCCGCGGCCGTAGTTGGTGCGCAGATAAGCGTCGAGGGAATAGGAGTCGTCATCGGCGTTCTTCTGCAGGCTCTCGATGAACTCATCGAGTTCTTTCTGCTCCGCCTTGGTGAGCTCATAGCCTTCTTCCAGTGCCTTCTTGTACAGCATGGTGGAAGAGTTGGCTTCCTTCAGCGACTCCTGCTCGAAGTAGTCGGCCCAGGTCGGATGATCGCCGTACTTCTTGTCGATGGTGAGTCCGGCTTCCTTGTTCGGGACGAATTCCTGAGCGTCCGGAGTCTTGGAGTAGTCGTAACCGGTCATCATCTTGCCGGCGCCGGCGCCATAGTACTGACCATAATACTGGTCATACTGCTGAGACATCTGATAATAATAGTTGAAATACATTCTGTTGTAGTACTCGTACTCGGCAACAGAGATGCGGTCTCCGTCCGCCGTCTTCTCGGCAGCGACGGCACGGTCAAACACACCGAAGAAACCGCAGAGGGCGATGGCGAGCGCCAGCAGAACGGCACAGAGGGGGAGGAGGATGCGGCGTGCCTTCTGACCTTTGGTCATGTTGCGGCGTTTCTTTTCCTTCGCGGCCTGACGTTCATTGGACTTCTCGATGCTGGCCTTGCGCTTTTCACGTGCTTCGAGCGCTTTGGCCGCTTTCTTTTCCTTCTTGGCTTTCTGTTCCTGAAGTTTCTTCAGTTCCTTCTCAGCCTTTTTCTCGGTTTTGGTTTCGTTGGCCATGCGACTAAACCTCCTAAAAAAACATTTTATAAATAATACATCAACGCAGAGCATTGTACAATGTTGAAAATAACGCAACATCTTTGGAGTTTGGACCAATATTTTCTACAAAATGCCCATATCTAGTGGCGATTTACGGAAATGAAAAACCAAATCGCCGATTTTTCATGGAGAAGTTGCAAATCGCCGTTATTTTCTGTATTATGTTAGCAGTTTTTCTGAAAGAAGGTTCTCCATGAAAAAGTATTCTGAAATGACACGTGAAGAACTGACGGCCGAAAAGGAGAGACTTCAGGCCCGTTATGACAAGTACATGAAGCAGAGCCTCAACCTGAACATGGCCCGCGGCAAGCCCTCCATCGAACAGGAAGAGGCTTCCATCGAGATGCTCGACATCATCAACTCCCGTTCCAATCTGGCGACGGAAGAGAAGCAGGACATCCTGAACTACGGTAACCTCATGGGGCTTATCGAAGCGAGACGCCTGTTCTCCGAGATCCTCGGCGTCCCGGTCGAGAAGATCGTCATCGGCGGCAACTCGAGCCTCAATATGATGTTCGACTACCTCATGCAGTGTTTCGCGATGGGCTCGGGGGAAGCGTATGAACCCTGGGTCGTCCAGGGCGGCTGCAAATTCCTGTGCCCGTCTCCCGGATATGACCGCCACTTCGGCATTGCCGAATACCTCGGTCTCGAACTCATCCCGGTGCCGATGACTCCCACGGGTCCCGATATGGACATCGTGGAGGAACTTGCGAAGGACCCGAAGGTCAAGGGCATGTTCTGTGTCCCGAAATATGCCAACCCCACCGGCCAGTCCTACTCGGACGAGACCGTCAAACGCATCGCGAAGATGGAGACCGCACCGGACTTCCGCGTCATTTGGGACAACGCCTATGTCATCCACGACCTCACCGGCCGGCATGACGACGTCCTCGACCTCCTCGACGAGTGCGAGAAGGCAGGCAACCCGGACCGCGCGGTCCTGTTCGCGTCCACTTCCAAAGTCACGTTCCCGGGCGCCGGCATCGCGGTCCTCGCGGCGAACGAAGACAACCTCAAGTGGATCCTGAAGCGCATGGACAAGCAGACCATCGGCGCTGACAAGATCAACCAGCTGCGTCACGTCCGTTTCTTCGCAAACGGTATCGAAGACGTCAAAGCGCATATGGACAAGCTTGCCGGCATCATCACACCGCACTTCAACGTCGTGCTTTCGACGTTCGAACGAAAACTCAAGCCCCGCGATATCTGCACCTGGACCAACCCGAATGGCGGTTACTTCATCAGCCTCGACTGCATGGAGGGCACGGCCACCCGTGTCTACAACCTCTGCAAGGAATGCGGCGTCACGCTGACCACCGTCGGCGCCACCTGGCCCTACGGCAAAGACCCGAAAGACAGCAATATGCGTATTGCTCCCACATACCCGAGTCTCGAGGAACTGGCCGTTGCCACAGACGTTCTGTGCATCGCCATCCGCCTCGCGGCCCTTGAAAAGATTCTGGAGGATTGATGAATCATGGCGCGTAAACTCAGTACGGAAAAGCCGAAGAAAGTCCGCTCTTCCAACCTCGACACCGGCAACAAACCGCTTATCGCCGCAGGCATCGGGATCGCAGTCGTGTTCCTGCTGTTCATCATCGGCATGGGCATCCTCGTCACCAGCTTCCTCGGTCGCTTTGCCGAGGACGACACCTCGACCGGTCAGGTCACGACGATGACCTACTCCATCAAACAGCGCAGTGACTTCCAGAACGGCTATGCCGGCCGCACCTTCGCCGGCAACGTCGGCAATGCCTACGACCTCTATGGAGAAGAAGGCGCCGCCGAAATGGAAGGCGAGACGACGCTTCCGAAAGTCACCAGCAACTACGGTACCGGTTCCGAATTCGAATACGGCACCATCAAAGGGAACACCTATAAGAGCAAGTTCTCCGGCATCACCTTCGACGCCCCGAACGGCTGGACCCTGAAGGGCGCCAGCAAGGGTACGGTCACTCCGACTTCGGTCCTCGACCTCGACGCACGGAACTCCACCGGCTCCATGTCCGTCAAACTGCAGTACTTCTCGCTGTCCGGCGGCAATTACTCCAGCAGCGGTGAAGTCCTGAACGCTCTTTACAAGCAGGTCGGCAGCGATGTCGAAGTGAAGGCCACTTCGAAGAAGATCGCCGGCAACAACTTCACCGGGTTCGCGTTCGACGGCATGAACGGCCAGGACACGGCCCGTTCCGAAGTCCTCGTCACCCAGATCAACGGTTATGCGCTCGTGCTGCAGATCGTTGCCCCGACTCAGAAAGATGTCGATAACATTCTGAAGAACTTCTCGTAAAGGAGGAAGGCCTCATGACCCGCGATACGGAAGTAAAAGTCAAGAAACTGCAGGAGATCATCGATGAGAGTGAACGGATCGTCTTTTTTGGCGGCGCCGGTGTCTCGACCGAGAGCGGCATCCCGGACTTCCGTTCGGTAGACGGACTCTACCATCAGAAGTTCAAGTACCCGCCCGAAGTCATGCTGAGCCACACGTTCTTCATGCAAAATACGTGGGATTTCTTCGATTTCTATAAAAACCGCGTCATCCCCGCCGACCCGAAACCGAATGCGGCTCATCGGAAGCTGGCCGAGCTTGAGAAAGCAGGGAAGCTGATCGGCGTCGTTACGCAGAATATCGACGGTCTGCACCAGGCCGCCGGGTCCGAAAAAGTCTATGAACTCCACGGCTCGGTTCTCCGCAACTACTGCATGAACTGCGGAAAGTTCTTCGACTACAAGTACATCCTGGAAGCCTCCGGCATCCCGGAATGCGACGTCTGCGGCGGCACGGTCAAACCCGATGTCGTCCTCTATGAGGAAGGCCTCGACAACGACACCATCGTCGGTGCCGTCAATGCCATCTCCTCGGCTGACACCATGATCGTCGCCGGCACCTCTCTCGTGGTCTACCCGGCGGCCGGTCTGCTCCAGTACTTCCGCGGAAAATGGCTCGTCCTCATCAACCGCGATCCGACGCCCGCCGACGCCTCCGCCAACCTCGTCATCCACGACAAGGTCGGGGAAGTCCTCGACGAGATCATCGTCCGATAGAAAGGGAGTCCGTCCATGACGAACTATGTCCGGAATTTCTACGGTCATCTGCATACGATCAATACGCATCGCCGCCTCGTCCGGCAGCACTGTTTCAAGGCCGGCATCCCCGTCCAGGGACTGCTCCACGACCTCTCGAAATACCATCCGGTCGAGTTCCTGGCAGGCGTGAAATACTTTGCCGGCGACCACAGTCCGAACGTTGAAGAACGGCGTGACACGGGCTACAGCGCCGCCTGGCTGCACCACAAGGGACGCAACAAACACCACTTCGAATACTGGTTCGACAACGGCATCGGCGTGTTCGAACTCGTGCCCGTCGAGATGCCGCTCAAGTACATCAAAGAGATGTTCTGCGACCGGGTCGCCGCCAGCAAAGTCTACTACGGCGACAAGTACGACGACACCGTCCCGCTGCAGTACTTCGACCGCATGGACTACACGAAGCTCATGGCGCCGAAGACCAACGCGCTGCTCAAAGAGCTGCTCGTCATGCTCGCCGAAGAAGGCGAGGACGCCACCTTCGCGTACATCCGCAAACTGAAATAAGAAAAACTCCAGTCATTCGACTGGAGTTTTTTGATTTATTCGATTTGTTTGCCCGTCTATAATCGGTTCCGTTTTTGCGTTCCTTTTTGCTTGCCATGCCATACCACGCGAGTGCTTTAACAGCTGGGCACTCTTTCCCCCTGCGCAAAAAGAAGCCGCAAAAACTCCCCTCGCCTCATGTTAATAGGTTGAGCCGGGCAAACAAATCTTTATGCTTCATGTCTTTCGACTGTGAAGCGCTGGAGTTTCACCTTCTCGCCGTCGCGGATGTTGGCTTTCTTCTTCGCGATGGCGATCTGCTCTTCGACGGTGTCGACCCCGGCGAGGTCGGGGAGGAGCAGTCCGCGCTTCGGTAGGAAGCCTTTCGTGCTGACGATGACGCCGTATTTCTTTACGTCCAGAGCGTCCGGTCCGTCGATGTCTTCCGGTTCCGAGAGCACGTCGACACTGTACACGAGGTCCGGCAGTTCGTGGGCCTCGACCCGTGGGAAACGCGGGTCCTCGGTCGCGGCGTTCACGGCGTTCTGGATGATCTCATCGGCCAGAGAATCCTGGGTCGGTCCGGTGGTCCCGATGCATCCGCGCAGGGCGCCTTCCTTGTGCAGAGAGACGAAGCATCCGGCCCGTGTCCCGGTCAGTTCCGGCGGCAGTTCCGGGAGCAGTCCCTGCTCGTGGAGCGCCTCCGCCGAAGGGGTGATCCCCCTCCCGAGATAGGACTCGAGCGTGAGCCTTGCGAGGGTGATGTAGGCATCCTCATTTGCGCGCAGTTCCGCCATTTTTTCGGCTTTGGCGAGTTCCACCTGCTCGAGGAAATTCCGGGTCTCATCCGGTCCATCCGGCTCGTAAGTGCAGATGCCGTAACCGACGCCGAACGGCCCTTCGTGGCTGTATTTGCGGACTTTTACGGCAGTGCGGTCGAAGGCGCCCGCCATTATGACGAAGGAGCGGTGTCCGCACTCCGCGGCGCGGTCACAGAAGTCCCCGTCGAAGGAGAACAAATCGCCAAACGAGGCGGAGCCCATGACGTCCATGATGCGCTCATCGTACTCGGGTCCCGCGGCGTCGAAGCCGTACGGACCGTCTTCTTTCAGTTTGTGGGACAGGTCCCCGGAGGCGATGTACACCACGTTCCTTCCAAGGTCCAGCGCCGCCTTCTGGATGAGCATGCCGAGCATGTAATGATAGGAGAGGGGCATGCCTGACAATCCGACGCGAACGACCTTCGGGAGAGCGGCCCCTTCCGGCAGTGCTTCCCGTACAAAATGCAGGGGGATGAGCGTCGCGTGGTCCAGGGCAGCGTCCCGCTCCCCGGCCACTCCTGCCGGGAACGACAGCTCGTCCGCAAACCCGCAGAGCGTCTGAACGAATTCCTCATCGTAATCGACGGTCATGGACCAGTCGGAGGGGGAGACACCGAATCGCGAAAAGGTACCGGTCGCGGTAGCGCCGGGTGAGATATGGAAATAATCGTAGTACATGACCGAGTGCGGTGTGGAGATGACGATGGTGTCGGGCTCCAGCTCCGCGACCTTCCGGCTGACTTCTTTATATGCGTTGACCGTGTCCGCGATGCCCGCTTCTTCGCCTTTCCCGACCTGCGGGATGATGAGCGGCGGGTGGGGGACCATGGCTCCGAAAATGATCGACATGGAATACACCTTCTTTCTGATTTCCATTGTACCATAAGTTGCATAATCAGCGGTCTTATAATATAATATAAAGCTGAATTTTTAGATTTATCTTAGTTTAAGCTAGTATTAGCTTTAGTCAGGAGAAACAGAAACCATGTCTCGCAAAAAGTGGACAGTACAAAAACTGAATAAGGACCTGGCGTCCACCATTGCGGAACGGTATTCCATCGACCCGCTGACGGCGCTGCTGCTGACCCAGCGGGGGTTCGACACGTTTGACAAACTCGACGAGTTCTTTGACGATTCCGAGGAGTGGATCGATCCGTTCCTGCTGCCCGATATGGACAAAGCGGTCGAACGGATCAACGACGCCATCTTCGACGGGGAACGCATCTGTGTCTACGGTGACTATGACTGCGACGGTGTCACGTCGACGACCATCCTGTACTCCTATCTCGAAGCCCAGGGTGCCGACGTCACCTACATGCTGCCGGAACGGGAACGGGACGGCTACGGCCTCAGCAATCAGGTCGTGGACCGCATCGCCGCCACCGGGACGAAGCTCATCGTCACCGTCGACAACGGCATCTCCTCCGTAGAAGAGGCGAAGTACATCAAAGAGAAGGGCATGGAGCTCGTCGTCACCGACCACCATCTCGAGGGCGATGAACTGCCCGACTGCGTCGCCGTCGTCGACCCGCACCGGAACGACCGGGACTGCCCCTTCGAGGATTACGCCGGATGCGGCGTGGCACTGAAACTCTGCTGCGCCATGGAAGGTTCCAGCGAGGAAGTCATGCAGGAGTTCGCGGACATCGCCGCGCTCGGCACGGTCGCCGATATGGTCCCGCTCGTCGGGGAGAACCGGAAGATCGTCCTCTACGGTCTCAAACTGCTCAATACCTACCGCAAACCCGGCATCGAGGCCATCCTCGAAAAAGCCGGTCTGTCTGAAAAAACGCTGGACTCCACCAGCATCTCTTTCGGCATCGCGCCCCGCATCAACGCGGCCGGCCGTATGGGGACCGCAGAGCGGGCGCTCGACCTGCTGCTCGCGGACGACCCGTACTCTGCTTCCGAAATGGCGGAGGAAGTCAACGTCATGAACACGCAGCGGCACAGCGAAGAGGACAAGATCTACTCGGAGGCCATCGCGTACCTGCAGGACCACCCGGAAGTGGCGCATCTGCCCATCCTGGTCGTCAGCGGTAAAGGCTGGCACGAAGGCGTCCTCGGCATCGTCGCGTCCAAGCTCCTCGAGCGCTATCTGCGCCCGGTCATCGTCCTCACGGACAAGGGCGACCTCTGCAAAGGCTCTGCCCGCAGCATCGAAGGCTTCTCCATCTACGAAGCCATGAACTCCTGCCGGGACATGCTCAACACCTTCGGCGGCCACGAACTGGCAGCCGGCATGAGCATCAAAACGGAATGGCTCGACGACTTCCGCGACAAGATCAACGAATATGCCTATGAGAACCACGCGGTCTATCCGGAGACCCGCATCGACTGCAAACTCAACCCGGCGGGCCTGTCCATGGATGTCCTCGATTCCATCCGCATGATGGAGCCCTTCGGCACCGGCAACACGAGCCCCGTCTTCGGCCTCTACGGCGTGGTCATCGACAGCGTCCAGGGCATGGGGAACGAAGGCCGCCACAAGCGCCTCACGTTCCACAAGGACGGAGACCGCAGCATGGTCAACGGCATCTACTTCAACCAGCCGGAGTTCCCGTACCAGAGAGGCGATAAAGTCGACCTGGTCGTCACGCTCGGCCGCAATGAATACCGCGGCAACGTCTCCCTGTCCGTTTACATCCGGGACATCCGCCCGGCGGGCAGCGACGACGACGCCATGGCCGCTTCCGAACAGCTCTTCGACAAGATGCTGGCCGGACGCCGTCTGAGCGGGGAAGAGGTCAATCGCCTCACCCCGGACCGCAGCTATTTTGCCGGTCTCTACCGCTATCTGAAAGCCAATGAAGGCGTTCCTTACAGCGCCTACGAATATATCCACAGCAAAGTACACCCCGTCGCGAACGCGCTCACACCGCTCTGCAAGACCCAGGTCACGCTGCTGGCCATGCGGGAACTCGGGCTACTCACGACGGACGATGAGGGACGGATCCACATCCCGGACCAGGAGAATAAAGTAGAACTCTCCGAGGCCCCCGTCCTTCAGAAACTTCGAACAAACAGGTGAAGTCCATGGATGTCGGCAAACAGACAATCAAATACAACGACCGGTTCGATGAACTCCGCCAGCTGATGGCGGAGACCTACTCGAAGAAAGAACAGGACATGGTAGTGAAGGCCTACGAGATCGCTTCGGAGGCCCATAAAGACCAGCGCCGTTATTCCGGTGAGCCCTACATCATGCACCCGGTCGCGGTCGCGCGCATCCTGTTCGACCTCGGTATGGACCATCAGTCCATCATCGCCGCCATCCTGCACGACACCGTCGAAGATACCGACATCACTCTGAGCGACCTCACGAACATTTTTGGCGATGAGATCGCCCAGCTCGTCAACGGCGTCACCAAACTCGGTAAAGTCCCGCTGGCCACCTACAAGGAGCAGCAGGCGGAGAACGTCCGCAAGATGCTCATCGCCATGTCCCAGGACATCCGGGTCATCATCATCAAGCTTGCTGACCGTCTGCACAACATGCGGACGCTCGAATACATGCGAGAACAGAAGCAGAAGGAAAAGTCCCTCGAGACCCTCGAGATCTACGCGCCCATCGCGCACCGGCTCGGGATCAGCTCCGTCAAGGAGGAACTCGAAGACCTGTCCATCCGCTACCTCGACCCGTACGGTTACAACACCATCGAAGATCTTCTGAAGCACAACGACGAGGTCCACCCGACGCTCATCGCCGACACGGTCGAACGGGTCCGTTCCCGCGTCCAGAAGTTCATTCCCGAAGCCGAGGTCAGCGGACGCCAGAAGAGCATCTACGGCATCTACCGGAAGATGTTCATCCGCGGCCACTCCTTCGACCAGATCTACGATGTCTATGCCATCCGCATCATCGTCCACTCGGTGGCGGACTGCTACAACGTCCTCGGCATCGTCCACGACATGTACCATTCGCTGCCCGGACGGTTCAAGGATTACATCTCGAACCCCAAGTCCAACATGTACCAGTCGCTGCACACGACGGTCATCTCGGAAGAAGGGATCCCGTTCGAAGTGCAGATCCGCACCTGGGAAATGCACTACACGGCGGAATACGGCATCGCGGCCCACTGGAAATACAAGATGGGCGTCGAAGGTTCCTCGATGTTCGAGGAGCGCCTTGCCTGGATCCGCCAGCTGCTGGAAAGTCAGAAAGATTCCGACGACGTCGAAGATATCGTCAAGACCATCAAGACCGACTTCGTGCCGGACGACGTCTTCGTCTTCACGCCGAAGGGCGACGTCATCAACATCCCGATGGGCTCGACGGTCATCGACTTCGCCTATGCCATCCATACCCAGGTCGGCCACCACATGAACGGCGCCAAGGTCGACGGCAAGATCGTCCCGCTCGACTACAAGGTCCGTACCGGTCAGATCGTCGAGATCCTCCGTTCTCCGGACCCGAACAAGGGCCCGTCCCGCGACTGGCTGAACATCGTCAAGACGAGCTCCGCCAAGTCGAAGATCCGCGCCTGGTTCAAGAAAGAACGCCGCGCGGAGAACATCGAAGAGGGCAAAAAGATGGTCGAAGCCGCCCTCCGGCGCAACAATCTCCATCTGTCCGAGGAAGATGTCCAGACCGTCGTCGAGAAGTACAAGTCCAAGAAGGGCTTTGAGAACGAAGACGACTTCTACGCCGCCATCGGCTACGGAAGCATCACGATCGACCACGTCATGCCGACGTTCCGGGAAGAATACCAGCGCCTCGAGAAGAAGCGCCGGCTCGAAAAACCGGAAGACCAGTTCACCACGACCAATCTGCCGAAAGTCTCGAACAGCGGCGACGGCATCGTCATCGACGGCGTCGACAACGTCCTCATCAAGCTGTCGAAGTGCTGCAACCCGCTCCCGGGCGACTCGGTCATCGGTTTCATCACGAGAGGCCACGGCATCTCCGTCCACAAACGGGACTGCACGAACGTCCCGCAGGACCTCGCCCTGGCACCGGAGCCCGAGCGCTGGATCCGCGTCCACTGGTCAGACAACATCAAAGAGAACTTCGAAGCCGGACTCAACATCCACTGCGATGACGAGATCGGCATGATGGCAAAGATCACCGGAGACCTGGCCGCCATGCACGTCAACATCTCCACGATCTCCCTGCACAACAAAGATGATATTTCCACCATCCACATGCGCATCATCGTGTCCAACGTCGACCATCTCAACGACGTCATCGGACACCTTCGAAATATCCACGGCGTCCACGCCGTAGAAAGGACCGGCATTTAATGAAGGCTGTCATCCAGCGGGTCACATCCGCCAGCGTCGTCGTCGAAGGGGAGACCCTCGGGGCGATCGACCGCGGATTCCTCATCCTGCTCGGCGTCCACGAAGACGACACCGAAAAAGAGGCGGACCTTCTCGCGAAGAAGGTCGCGAACCTCCGCGTTTTTGAAGACGACGAGGAGAAGATGAACCTCTCCATGCTCGACTGCGGCTACAGCGCGCTGGTCATCTCACAGTTCACCCTGCTCGCCAACACGAAGAAAGGGAACCGCCCGTCGTTCATCGCCGCCGCCCGGCCGGAAGTTGCCATCCCGCTCTACGAACGGTTCATGGAACAACTGAAGGTCAACGGCGTCGAAACAGTGGAACACGGCGAATTCGGTGCCGACATGGCCGTCAGCCTCGTCAACGACGGACCGGTGACCATCGTGCTCGACACCGACACCTGGAGAAAATGATATGGAACTGAAAATCACCTATTTTGAGTTAGGCATGCTACCGACCAACACCTATCTCGGTGTCAACGAAGAGACCGGGAACGCGTTCCTGGTGGACCCGGCGGTCTACGAGAAGAGCGTTGACGACGCCATGGAGGAACTGGGGGTCAAGAGCCTGCAGTACATCCTGCTGACGCATGGCCACTTCGATCACATCCTCGGCGTCGCGGGTTTCCTGAAGACCCATCCGGAAGCGCAGGTCGTCATCCACAGGGAAGACGAAGCGTTCCTCACGGACCCTGTCCTGTCGCACACGGCGAAACACGGACTGCGCCAGGAAGCGGTCAGCGCGGACATCCTCGTCAAAGACGGCGATGAACTGCCGTTCGACGATGCCGAGTTCCGCGTCCTCCATACGCCCGGCCACACGAGAGGCAGTGTCGTCTACCTGCTGAACGAGCTCATGTTCTGCGGAGACACGCTCTTCCAGATGAGCTGCGGCCGCACCGACTTCCCGGAGAGCGACCCGGCGTCCATGAAGCCCTCTCTTCAGAGACTTGCCGCCCTGAACGGCAACTATCATGTCCTCCCGGGCCACGGACCCTTCTCCGATCTCGAATTCGAACGTGCCAACAATCCTTTCCTGAAATGATCATTCAACTCATCGACAATACCTTCTCCTACGAGATGCAGAAACTGACGATGGCCTTCTTTCCGGACCGGAAAGTCCTCGTCGACCCGGACGAGGTCCCGGAAGGGGAGAACGAGTTCATCACCGTCACCCTGACGAAGGAGCCGCTGACGGTCTCGGCCGAATTCCGCAACGATGCGGAAAACCTCCGCAGCACCGCTTCGGAAGTCGTCGAAGAAGGCGACGACCCCGAACTCGCGGCAGGACGGGTCCTGTACCGCACTCTGTCCGAGGTCACCGGCATCCGGCCCCAGTGGGGCATCCTGACCGGCGTCCGCCCTTCCAAGGTCATGACAAAGCACATCGACGCGGAGGGGGAAGAGGCTGCGAAAGAGTATTTCGTACATCGCCTCTATACAGACCCGAAGAAAGCGGAACTGGCTGCCGTCGTCTCCAACGCGGAACGCGCCATCATGGACACCACCACGGAGGAGTCCATCAGCCTCTATGTCGGCATCCCGTTCTGCACGAGCCGCTGCACCTACTGCAGTTTTGTCTCGGAGTCCATCGCGTC
Source organism: Clostridia bacterium (assembly GCA_017433225.1). Taxonomy (GTDB): domain Bacteria; phylum Bacillota; class Clostridia; order Oscillospirales; family Acutalibacteraceae; genus RUG420. The sequence continues at coordinate 94,548 of JAFRHS010000044.1, read as the reverse complement.
TCCGAGGGCGAAGAAACTGTACCCCGCCTATTTTGAAAAACTCCTTCAGGAGATCGAAGTGACGGGGCAGATCGCCCGGGAAACGGGAAGAGTGCTCCGGACCGTCTATGTCGGCGGCGGGACGCCTTCCACGCTGAGTGCCGAACAGACGAAACAGCTGCTCGACACCATCCACGCATCCTTCGACTTCTCCCATTGCAGCGAACTGACCTTCGAGGCCGGGAGAGCCGATTCCATCACCGAAGAAAAACTGCGTGCCTGTCTCGAAGGCGGGGCAGACCGCATCAGCATCAACCCGCAGACCATGACCGACTCCATCCTGGAGGCCGTCGGTCGGCGTCACACGGTGCAGGACGTCCTCGATGTCTTTGCCGCCGCGCGCCGCGTCGGGTTCGAGAATATCAACATGGACCTCATCGCGGGGCTCCCGGGCGATTCACCGGAGAACTTCGCACGGTCTCTCGAGGACGTCATCGCCCTCGGTCCCGAGTCCGTCACGGTCCACACCTTAGCCTATAAACGCTCCTCCAGCCTCATCCCGACGAAGGAACTCTTCGCGAGAGGACGGGAGACGTCCGCCATGGTCGACACCGCGAACGAGCGGCTCGCCGCGGCCGGGTACGCGCCGTACTACATGTACCGGCAGACCCGCAGCGTCGGGAACCTCGAGAACGTCGGGTGGGCCAGACCGGGTGCTGAGAGCGCCTACAACGTCTTCATGATGGAAGAGTGTCAAACGGTCTTTGCCTGCGGCGCAGGCGCGGTCACGAAGCTCCTGGTGCCCGGCACGACGGACATCATCCGGGTCTTCAATTACAAGTACCCCTACGAGTACGTCGACCGCTTTGACCAGCTGATCGCCAATAAATCGAAAGTGAGAGCATTCTATGAGTAAGAAAGACCGGACCCAGGGCCAGTCCCTGCTGGGCGGCGCCATGCTGCTGATGATCACCACGGTCATCGTCCATGTCATCGGTATCATCTACAAGATCCCCATAACGGCCATCCTGGGCCCCGTCGGCCGCGGATACTTCACCAACGCCTACGAGATCTACACACCGCTCTACGCCATCTCCATGGCCGGCCTTCCGGTCGCGCTGTCGAAGATGGTCTCCGAACGGATGGCCACCGGCCGGTACCGGGAAGTCCACGCCGTCCGGAAAGAGGCCCAGAAGCTGTACCTCATCACCGGTATGGCCGGCACCCTCATCCTGTGGGCCCTTGCCTGGCCGTACACCCACGCGGCCGTCGGCAGCATCCATACCCCGGAGGCGTTCTGGAGCATCATGATGATCGCCCCGTCCATCCTCTTCGCCTGCATGATGTCCTCGTACCGCGGCTACTATGAAGGTCTGCGGAACATGGCCCCGACCGGATACTCTCAGGTCTTCGAGACCTTCGGCAAACTGGTCTTCGGTCTCATCCTCGCGAAGTGGGTGCAGGTCCACGGTCTTGCCCAGTTCCAAAACGGACAGCCGGTCTACGGAACGGTCTGTAAAGACACGACGGAGGCCATGAGCGCGATCGCTCCGTTCAGCGCCGCTGCCGCCATCATGGGTGTCACGCTCGGCACCATCCTCGGTCTCATCTATCTCGTCATCCGTCACCACGTCATTGGCGACGGAATCACCCCGCAGATGCTCGAAGGTTCTCCCGAACCGGAGAACGGCAAGAGCCTGCGCAGCCAGATCATCAAATTCGCCATCCCGGTCGTCACGAGTTCGCTCGTCCTGAACATCACGAACCTCATCGACTCCTGGACCGTCAACAACCGTGTCAAAGCGGCCGTCGACAAGGCTCCCGAAGTCTTCCACCGGATGTATGAAGCCGAGCTCGCGCTCTCCAACGTCGTCGACAAGGACATCAAGTCCTATCTCTACGGCGCGTACGGCGTCGCGCTCGACTTCCGCAACCTCATCCCGACCATCATCATGACCCTTGGTCTCTCGGCCATCCCGGTCCTCTCCGGCGCCTGGGCAACGAAAGACCAGGAGAAGATGCGCTCGTCCATCTCCACGGTCCTCAAGACCGCGACCCTGCTGGCCGTTCCGACCGGCTTCGTCATGGCGGTCCTCGCGGAGCCCATCCTGCGGATCCTCTACACCGGGACCAACGCCGAGTCTTCCATCCCCATTTCGGCACCCTTTATCGCGATTTACGGCATCTTCGCCTTACTGCTCTCCATCTCGACCCCGATCACCAACATGCTGCAGGCCATCGGCAGGGCAGACGTCCCGCTGAAGGCGCTGGCCGTCGGTGCTTCTCTCAAGATCATCTGCGACTTCACGCTGTGCGGCATCCCCAGCATCAACATCAAGGGCGCACCCGTCGGCACCATCGTCTGCTACATCTATATCGTCACGCACAACCTGATCGTGCTGCTCCGTCAGACGAAGGTCAAAATCGCCTGGAAGAACGTCTTTTGGAAACCGTTTGCCGCCGGTGCACTGTCCGGGGGAGTGGCATGGGGCGTCTACCAGTTCTTCATGCATGTCCTTCCCGCCGGAGCGCCCGGATCCCGTCTCGCCAATTTCACCTGGGCGACGCTCATCGCCCTCACGGTGTCCATCCTTGCGTGGGTCGTTTTCCTCGGGCTGATCCATGTTTTGAACCGTCAAGATATAGAATCTCTTCCAAAAGGCAAAAAAATCGCAAAAGTACTTGAAAAAGTGCATATTATCGGCTAATATATTGGAGGTGTGAGTCCACAACATCTTGTGGTAGGACTCAAATCACTCAATTAAGCTGTAATTGAAAAAATGGAGGAATTTTAACATGAATAAGACTGATCTCGTCAATGCTGTTGCAGCAGAAACCGGTTTCACCAAGAAAGACGCTGAAAAGGCTGTCGCTTCTGTTCTCGATCAGATCACCGAGGCTCTCAAGGCCGGTGACAAAGTCCAGCTTGTCGGCTTCGGCACCTTCGAAGTCCGCAACCGCGCTGCAAAACAGGGCCACAACCCGAGAACCGGCGAGCCGATGACCGTTCCGGCATCCAAACTTCCGGCTTTCAAAGCAGGCAAGGCTCTTAAAGACGCTGTTAAATAATCATATTTATGCGTAAATCTTGGGAGGAACGGTCACGTTCCTCCCAATTTCCGTATTCGAGGTATTCCCATATGAGATTAGACAAATATCTGAAAGTCTCCCGGCTCGTCAAACGCCGCACCGTTGCCAATGAACTCTGTGACGCGAAACATGTCACGGTCAACGGCAAAGTGGCCCGCGCCTCCTACGACGTGAAGGTGGGGGACGAGATCGAGATCACGATGGGCTCCCGTGTCATCCGGGCCAAAGTCCTGACGGTCGTCGAACACGCTACCAAAGAGACCGCGGGAGAAATGTATCAACTTCTCTGATATGTTAAAAAATATGTAAGTATTTCTTGCCTTTTTATCTCTGTTTATCTTATAATTAACAATGATTATGAGATTGGAGAATATGACGCAAAGAAAGGATGGTCCTCGCGTTGGCAAAGAAAAACAGCAAATCAGTCGTTAAACGCTCTAACAAAAGCTTTATCCTGACCCTTGCTACCGTTGCTATTCTGGGGTACTTCGTCATTTCCCTTGTATCCCTTCAGTTTCAGATCAATGAGAAAACCAAAGAAGTGGAGACTGCGCGGCAGACTCTTGCCTCGGCTCAGGCAGAGAACGCCGAACTCAAGGAGCTTGCTCAGGAAGAGGATGAGAAGACGTACATGGAGCGTATTGCCCGTGACGTGCTCGGTTATGTCCTGCCCGGAGAAAGCGTCTACTATGATGTCTCCACCGCCAACTGATGCTGCATAAGAGGAGGCATTTCACGCACGTATGGCACTGGGAGTAGGAGAAATCGTAGAAGGTAGAGTGACCGGACTGACCAAGTTCGGCGCATTTGTCAGTCTTCCGGAAGAAAAGGTCGGCATGATCCACATTTCGGAAGTGTCCACCACGTACGTCAAAGACATCGGCGACTTCCTGGAAAAAGGACAGACCGTCAAGGTCAAAGTCCTCAGCATCGATGAGAACGGCAAGATCAGCCTCTCGCTGAAACAGGTCCCGGAAAACGCTGAAGTCATCAAAAAAGCGGAAGACGATCCTCGCGACAACGTGGAACGCCGCGAGCGGAAACGGTCTGCACCCAATGTCTGGCAGGGTCAGAAATCCAAGTTTTCCGACAAACAGGACCTCACCTTTGAAGAGATGATGTCTCAGTTCAAGCAGCAGTCGGATGACAAGCTCACCGATCTCAAGCGTGCCACGGAATCGAAGCACGGCGGCTTCTCCCGCCGGGGCGGAAACAAGCGGTACGGCTGAACGAAAAAATATGACAACATACCGGAGTATCTCTGTATGCTCCGGTTTTTTTATGCTATAATACAAGTGTCAGTTGACCTTAAAGGAGGTAACACTATGAAAACTACGATCGTTGGCAGAAAATGCACCCCGAAAGAGTCCTTCAAGGACCACGCCGATAAGAAACTTGCGAAGATCGACAAGTTTTTCGGAGGGGAGGGGAACGCAAAGATCACTGCTTCCGTGAATAAGAATAACACGACGACGGTCGAACTCACCGTTCAGAACAACGGCCTGTTCTTCCGCTCCCAGGCGACCGACCCGGACATGACGGCGGCGCTCGATAAATGCGTCGACAACCTCATCCGTCAGATCCGTAAAAATAAGACCAAAGTCGAAAAGAAGATCAAATCCGGCAACTTCGACGCTCTCATTCCGGACGCTCCGGCCGTGGAAGAAGAAGTCGAGTACAAGATCGAACGTCAGAAGAACATCGTCATCAAACCTCAGACCGTCGATGAAGCCATCCTGCAGATGAACCTGCTCGAGCACGACTTCTATCTCTTCGAGAACATCGACACCGGCGACATCAACGTCGTCTATGCCCGGAAAGAAGGCGGCTACGGCCTCCTCGAACCGGAGAAAGAGTGATCTATGAATTTTGTCGTCCCATGTTTGATGGGTGTTGAGAGCCTCATCGCGAACGAGCTCAGAGAGCTCGGAGCGGAAGACGTCCGCGCAGAAAATGCCCGGGTCCTGTTTTCCGGCGATGAGCATATCCTCGCAAGAGCCAACATAGTTTTACGACACGCGGAAAGAATCCAGATCCTTCTGGGTTCTTTTCATGCTGTCACCTTTGAGGAGCTGTTCCAGGGCGTCAAAGCGCTGCCGCTCGAGGACTGGATCGGAAAAGACGACGCGTTCCCGGTCAAGGGCTACTCGCTGAACTCCAAACTCTTCAGTGTCCGGGACTGCCAGGCCATCATCAAAAAGGCCATGGTCGAGCGCCTCAAGACCGTCTACCAGGTGCCCTGGTTCTCAGAGACGGGTGCCACGTACCAGGTACAGTTCTCCATCCTGAAAGATGAAGTCACCATCGTCATCGACACGACCGGCGCCGGGCTGCATAAGCGCGGCTACCGGCTCAAAGCGAACGACGCGCCCATCAAGGAGACGCTGGCCGCCTCCCTGGTCGACATCGCCCGCGTCCGGGACTTCCACACGCTGTACGACCCCATGTGCGGCTCCGGGACCATCCTCATCGAGGGTGCACTGAAAGCGCTGAACATGGCTCCCGGGGTCCATCGCCACTTCCGTGCGGAGACGTTCCGCCAATTTCCGAAAGAGATCTGGGACGAGGAGAGAGAACGGGCGAGAGACCTCGTGAACACGGACTGTTCGTTCCACGCGTACGGTTCGGACATCGACCCGGAGGTCATCGAGATCGCGAAAGAGAACGCGAGACGCGCCGGGGTCGAGGACCGCATCACCTTCGAGGTGCGGGACCTCAAAGACTTCGAAAAGAAGACCGACCGGGGCACCGTCATCTGCAACCCGCCGTACGGCGAGCGTCTCATGGAGATCCGGGAGGCGGAAGCCATCTACCGCACCATGGGCGAAGTCTTCCCGAGAGAACGGGGCTGGAGCTACTCCATCATCAGCCCGTCGGAGGACTTCGAGAAGCTCTTCGGACGAAAGGCGGACAAGCGCCGCAAGCTGTATAACGGCATGATCAAATGTCAATATTACATGTACTTTAAATAACCCTCTGAACGCGAGCAATTCGCGGGGTTTTATGGTATACTAACGGACAAGGATTTTCTTTGTCCGTTATTCTATTGAACTTAAGGAGTCGATCGCCCCATGGCATCGAAGATGAAGTCTTTGTTTGTCTGCCAGAACTGCGGGTACGAGAACCCGAAATGGTACGGCAAATGCCCCCAGTGCGGGGAATGGGACACCATGCAGGAAGAAGTCCGCGTGGAACAGAAAGGGAATACGGCTGCCGCCCGCGCCGGCGGACTCGGAGGAGGCACCCGAGGGGTGGCCCAGAAGATCTCCGAGATCCAGACGGTCGGGGAACACCGGTACCATACCGGGCTCTCGGAGTTCGACCGCGTCCTCGGAGGCGGCATCGTCAAGGGCTCTGTGGTCCTGCTGTCCGGCGACCCCGGCATCGGCAAGTCCACCATCCTTCTGCAGATCTGTCAGACGCTGGGGGAGGAAGAGACCGTTCTCTATGCCTCCGGTGAGGAAAGCCCCCACCAGATCAAACTTCGCGCCGACCGCCTGGGCGTCACGTCCGAGAACCTTCTGGTGCTCTGCGAGACCGACGTCGAAGTCATCACCGAACAGGTGAACGCGAAGAAACCGGACATCGTCATCATCGACTCCATCCAGACCATGACGCTCTCCGAGCTGTCCTCGTCCGCCGGCTCCATCACCCAGGTCCGGGAATGCACGAACCTGCTCCTGCGCACCGCGAAGAGCCTCGACATCCCGGTCATCATCGTCGGGCACGTCAACAAGGACGGCAACATCGCCGGGCCCAAGGTGCTCGAGCACATCGTCGACACGGTCCTGTACTTCGAAGGCGAAAAGAACTACTCCTACCGCATCCTGCGGGCCGCCAAGAACCGGTTCGGCTCCACCAACGAGATCGGCGTCTTCGAGATGATGGACCAGGGCCTCCGGCAGGTCGAGAACCCCTCGAAAATGATGCTGGAAGGCCGTCCGGCGAACTCCAGCGGTTCGTGTGTCGCCTGCGTCATGGAGGGCATGCGGCCCATCCTCGCGGAAGTCCAGGGGCTCGCCACCGCAAGCAACTTCGGCAACCCGCGGCGCATGGCCAACGGCTACGACTTCAACCGGCTCAACGTCATCCTGGCAGTCCTCGAAAAGAGGGGAGGGTACTACTTCTCCAACATGGATGTGTACCTCAACGTCATCGGCGGCATCAAGCTGTTCGAGCCCGCCGCAGACCTGTCCGTCGCGCTGTCGCTCGTCTCGTCCCTGAAAGAGGCCGTCGTCCCCGACGACGTCCTCGCGTTCGGAGAGATCGGCCTCGCCGGCGAGATCCGTTCCGTCGGCTTCTGCGAGCAGCGCGTCAAAGAGGCCATCCGCCTCGGGTTTCACAAGATCATCGTCCCGAAAGACAACCTGCGCCACCTCTCGAAAGAGACCATGGCCCAGGCAGAGATCATCGGGGTTCAGTATATCTCGCAGGCGTTCCAGGCTGCGTTGTAAAAGTTTCCTCTTTAAAATGACCAAGACCCTGCCACCCATACGATGGCAGGGTCCAGCTATTATATTGAGACAGATTTCTTGAATCAGAACTGCTCGACATCCTGCAGAGCAGCATAACCTTCTTCTCCGGTCCTTACTTTGATGACATTGGCAACATCATAGACAAAGATCTTCCCATCGCCGTAATGGCCGGTGTAAAGGACTTTCTTGGCCGTTTCGACGACCGTATCGACCGGGATCTTCGAAACGACGACCTCGACTTCGATCCTCGGATGCAGATAGATCTCCTGCTCGGCACCACGGTAATGGGTGACACCGTGCCTCATACCACAGCCAAGAACATTCGTGACCGTCATGCCGGTAATACCGATTTCGATCAGAGCTTCTTTCAATGCGTCGAGTTTATCCTGCTTGATGACGATGCTGAGCTTATGGATCGAGACCGGAGCTTTGAGTCCGGTGTCACGGGGCACTTTGACCACTTTGACCGGGACTGCATGCTCGACCGGGACCGGTGTTTCAGTCAGTCCGGCCAGTTCTTTCGCGACGGCAGCATCAGCCGCATCCAGTTCCTCCGTATTGAGCTTCACAGGAAGGCTGACATGGCTTTCGATCGACGGCATGAAATCTGCATAGGCGCTGACCAGTCCATGCTCCGGAATGTCCAGACCGGACAGCTCTTCTTCACGAGAGACACGAAGACCGAGCGTGTGCTTCAACGTAACAAACAGGACATAGGAACACGCACCGGCCCAAACGATCACGGAGAGGACACCAAGGATCTGGATACCGGCAAACTGTCCACGGCTCATGCCGGCGTCCTGAAGGTGATCGCTCGTGCAAAGGATACCGGTCAGGATCGTACCAAAAGCACCTGCAATACCGTGTACACTGATCGCACCAACAGGATCATCTACTTTCAGTTTGCGATCGACGAATTCCACACCGATCAACATGGCGAGCGAACAGAGGATACCGATCAACGCTGCCGCCCAGGGATCGACGATATCGCACCCGGCTGTAATACCGACCAGACCGGCCAGTGAGCCGTTCAGAGTCAATGAAACGTCCGGTTTTTTATACTTGATCCATGTATAAATCAGTGCGGTATCCGTTGCCGTTGCCGCTGCAAGGTTCGTATTAAAGAAGACTTTTCCGGCAAGACTCGCATCATCGCCCATCATGCTGACGGTCGAACAGCCATTGAATCCGAACCAGCAGAACCAGAGGATAAAGACACCGAGTGCGGCGATCGGGATATTGTGACCGGGGATGGCGCGCGGTTTCCCGTCTTTTCCGTATTTGCCGATGCGAGGACCCAGAAGTGCCGCACCGATCAGAGCAATCACGCCGCCATTCATATGGACCGCAGTCGAACCGGCGAAATCATGGAATCCCATGGCTGCCAGCCAGCCGCCACCCCAGATCCAGTGGCCTTCGATGGGGTAGATGACAAGACTGATCAGCGCACTGTACAAACAGTAAGAACTGAACTTGGTGCGCTCCGCCATCGAGCCGGAAACGATCGTCGCAGAAGTCGCACAGAAGACCGTCTGGAAAATGAAGAATGAAAATATCGAAACACCGTCCGGCAGGGCATCTGCGTAACTCCCCTGTGTGAAGAGATCAATGGCTCCAAAGAAAGCGGACTGAGAGCCGAACATGATCCCGAACCCGACCAGCCAGTACAGGACCGTGCCGATCGACAGATCCATCAGGTTCTTCATAATGATGTTGCCGGCATTCTTTGCTCTGGTAAAACCTGCTTCGCACATCGCGAAACCAGCCTGCATAAAGAACACCAGCGCCGCGCCGAGAAGGACCCATGCATTGTTGAGTCCACCGGACAACAGCGTCATGATATTGTTTTCCATCGTTTCTATCACTCCCAAAAAAAATCAGGCAACTGCGCACTCTTTCAAAAAGAGACACCGTTGCCTTGAAAAAATAAAAAACGACACCGGCGAAAAACTCGATGACGCCGTTGTCGTTTATGTGTGAATTTTAGCACCTGTTTTTGACTTTGTCAAGAAAAAATGAAAAATTATATCGCATACTTTTTCATATCGTTAAATTTGATGTTGAAATTCGCTCCAACTGCCAGTAAACTAGTTATTAAGTTTTTAGATATCAACACCGGGAGGCAATCTTATGTATACACGTGAAGATGTTTTGACCTTCGTCGAGGAAGAGGATGTCAAGTTCATCCGCCTCGCATTCGTGGATATTTTCGGAAAACAGAAGAACATCGCCATCATGCCAGGTGAGCTGAAACGGGCCTTCGAGGAAGGCATCCCGTTCGCTTCGAGCAACATCGACGGCTTCAAGGACTATGTCCTGTCCGACCTGTACCTGCACCCGGACCCGTCGACGCTCTCCATTTTGCCCTGGAGGCCCTCCAACGGCCGCGTTGTGCGTATGTTCTGCAACGTGACTTACCCGGACGGAACGCCTTTTGAGGGCGATTCACGGTCCATTCTGCAGGCCGCCATCGAATACGCGAACAAGAGTGGCGTGGACTGCACCTTCGGCAACGAGAGCGAATTCTATCTGTTCAAGACCGACGACGAGGGGAGACCCACGAAGGAGCCCTTCGATGAAGCCGGTTACCTCGATATCGCCCCCGAAGACAAGGGCGAGAACGTCCGCCGCGAGATCTGCTTCACGCTGTCCGAGATGGGCATCGTACCGGAGTCCTCGCACCACGAAGCCGGCCCCGGGCAGAACGAAGTCGACTTCCGCTATTCCGACCCGCTGACCGCAGCGGAAAACACCCTGACGCTGCGCGCCGTCATCAAGACGATCGCCATGCGCAACGGCCTCTTTGCCGACTTCTCGCCGAAGCCGCTCGAAGAACACAGCGGCAACGGCATGCACATCAACATCATGGTCCATGCCATGGACGGGGAAGACAAGCTCCGCGCCTTCATGGCAGGCATCATCAAACACATCGAGGAGATCACCTTCTTCCTGAACCCGACGGAAGAGTCCTACCGGCGCTTCGGAGAGAAGAAGGCTCCCATCTACATCACGTGGTCGTCCGAGAACCGGAACCAGCTCATCATGATCCCGGAGTGCTCGAAAGACCGCCGGCACCTGAAACTGCGTTCGCCGGACTCGGGCTCGAACCCGTACATCGCGTACGCTCTGCTCATCTATGCCGGCCTCGACGGCGTCCGGAACAACATGGACCCCGGCGAGCCCACGAACCTCGACCTCGCCGACGGCAAAGCGGACCGCACCGACCTGAAGAAGCTCCCGCTGACGCTCGAAGCCGCCCGCGACAAGGCGCTGAACTCCGCATTCGTGCGCGACATCCTCGGCGACGACTATCTGAAACTCTTCTGATTTGAAACAAAACCCCGGAAAGGAGGTGGATGCACATGAGACAGGAACAGGCTGCCAGCGTCATGGTCGTCTCGACGACCGACAAAGCGGTCGAATTCTTTCAGAAGATCCTGCCCAAGGAACAGTTTTCACCGCTGACGTGCGTCCACTCCGCCGGAGAAGCACAGCGGATGCTCGTCGACCGGAGCGTCGACATCGTCGTCATCAACGCGCCGCTCAAAGATGAGATGGGCACGGAGCTCGCCATCGAGCTTGCCCAGAACCAGAGCTGCGGCGTCATGATGATGGTCAAGAACGACGTCTACGAGCAGGTCTCCTATAAAGTGGAAGAGTACGGTGTCCTGACGCTGCCGCGGCCCTGTACCGCACAGCAGGCGTTCCAGACGATGAAACTCCTGGTGGCCACGCAGCAGCGGCTCAAGGCGCTCGAACAGAAGACCGCGTCTCTCGAAGAGAAGATGAAAGAGATCCGGCTCGTGAATCGCGCCAAAGGGCTCCTCATGGAGAACCTAAAGTTCACCGAGCAGGAAGCGCACCGTTACATCGAGAAAGCCGCGATGGACAACTGCAAGAAGAAGGCGGAAATCGCGCAGAACATCATCAACACATACGGCAAGTATTGAGGACAGGGAAGGAGGCGCCCATGCATTACCTCATTTTTATGGATGTCGACGGCGTCATCAATTCCATGTCCTTTTACGATACGGTCAAAAGCATCACCGAGAACCCGCTGGACCCGGAAGCGATCAAACGGGTGAAACGCCTCATCGAATTGTCCGAACAACATGGCAACACGGTGAACATCATCCTCACGTCCTCCTGGCGCTACGGCTGGAACAGAGATCCGAAGCTGCGCGATGTAGGGGGGAAGATCGTCGATACCGGTCTCGCGATGTACGGCATCAAGCTATACGACAAGACCGGAGTGTCGGAAACGAGGGACCGGCCGGGAGAAGTCCTGGAATATCTGAGGAAATATCCATACCGGGTCGATGGATTCGTCATCCTGGACGACGCCAATTTTTTCTGGGAGAAATACCGGCTGTCCGAGTGGTGGATAAAGACCGACCCCAAAGTCGACGGGTTCCGGGAAACCATGATCGAACCGGCGCTGAACATGCTGCAGAACCCGCCGTGGTGGCTGAAGCTCATCAATATCGGTAAAAAGAAATACACTTAGAGTGATCAATAAGAGTCCTCTAAGTGTATTTTTTTGGCGATTTACCGAGGGGGAATGGCCGGAAATCCTGTATTTCTGCCCCTGAAAATTTTCCATATAATTATACAAAATAAATGTTTTGTATAATTGAGGGGAGGAATTTCAGAATACAGCCCCTAGACAGGCTTTGCCCGAAACCCCAGTATCTACGCCGTTTTTGGTATATTTATATTATATAGTAATTACACTTCTGCATTTATTTCCGTTTTTGCAGTTGTGTTTTTCTTTTTCTCATTCCATAACAGTTTTAGTTTCAATGCTTCCTTCATTTTATTTCTTTCTATTCGATCTGTTTCTTTCATTCAACTACGTTATTTCATTCGAACCTTGGTTCGTTTCAAAAGCTTCTATTGGCTCCATTCAATAGAAATGTTTGGAACGAACCAGCCTCTGTCTCAAAAATTCTGGTTGAATGGCATTTGAGCGATTTTCCTCATTCAACCAGTTTTTTTGGAACGAACCAGCCTCTGTGCGAAAAATTCTGGTTGAATTTGTATATTTGGGCCATTTTAAGGCTTTCAGAGCCAGATTAGGCCTTCTAAAATGCCAATTTTTGGCTAATCTACGCGGTTTTTTAGACTTTTTGAGCCTTAAATCGCCTCAAAACAGGTCAAAACCGTGTGGTGTTCCGGCCAAACACCCGGGAAAACAGCCATAGGGCCCCTATTGACCGGTCAACGTCCCCTATTTGTGAAATATTTAACAAGTGTGGGTGAGACTCCTCTTCCGGTTGCGAACGCTTTCAAAATCCGTTACAATGTCTCCATACCAAAGACTGCAAAGGAGTTTTTCGATGAACAACGAAAACCTGATCGTGCTTTACGACGAAGACGGAAACGAAGTCCCCTTCGAATTCCTCGACTATATTGAATACGACCACTGCAACTATGTGGCGCTCCTCCCCCTCGAGGGCGATCTGGAGAACGCGGAAGTGCTGATCCTGCAGGTCGTTGAGAACGACGACGGCGAACAGGACTTTGACATCGTGGAAGACCGGAAACTGCTCGACAAACTGTACCGCCAGTTCCAGGAAGAGCACAGGGACGAATTCAACTTCCGCGACTGAATACAAAAACAAAAACCTCTGGAGGATCCCAGAGGTTTTTCTTATGCCACACCTTATGCTTTGTAGGTACCGTCTGCGACTTCGTTGCAGAAATCGAGCAGATCGCGGTAGACTTCGTCTTTGCAGAAGTCGTTGTGGATCTCGTGACGGCCGTCATACAGCTTGAACGTCATGTTGTCGAGATAGTCGACGCAGGTCAGGAACAGACGGCGGATGCCGAAACTCCAGAGGCCGATCGGGTCTTTGTCGCCGGAACAGATGAACACCGGCAGGTCGTGACGGATGCTCCTGAACCAGTCCTTTTTGCTGCACTTGGCAAGGTTCTCGATGAGCACACGGTTCATGGAGTTCGACGCGGGAGCGCCGTTGTACGGGTCCGCGATGTACAGCTTCTGGTTGACCATGTCCTTCGACAGCCACGCGAGCAGCGTCTCCGGCGGGAAAATGCCGAGGTCCAGGATGACGTTCCCGGCATCGGCCATCAGCTTGTTGGAGTTCTCCGGGCCGCCGGTTTCCGACATCTTCTGCATGACCGGTACGAGTTTCGTGACCAGCGACGGGACCCAGCCGGAACCTTCCCAGATGGCGCCGTCGAGTTCGTCAGACCATTTGATGCAGTAGCACCGCGCGTAGATGGATCCGAGGCTGTGGCCGTGCAGGATGTACGGCAGTCCCGGGAATTTTTCTTTCATGATGCCGGTCAGCGTGTGCATGTCTTCGATGACCGCATCCGCGCCGTCGTCCGGCATGATGCCGAGCCGTTCAAGACCGGCGGTGCGTCCGTGACCGAGATTGTCCATGCCGCAGACCGCGTAGCCGTTTTTCACGAAGAACCGAGCCAGTTCCTCATAGCGGTCGATGTAACATGCCACACCGTGCGTCAGCTGAAGACAGGCTTTCGGAGCAACGTCCGCATCGTACCAGATATAATACTGGACATCGGTCGGGTCCTGCGATGCGGAACGGAACGTGTCTGACAGACGAATGATTGCCATAGATCTTTCTCCTCCATGAATCCCAATATGAATACATTAACAATTATTTATCCCGCTAAAATATATCATAAGTTGTGCAGATTAAAAGGACGTTTTCCGACTCTTTGTCATATATGTAACGCATCTTGAAAAAATGATGACAGTCACCGCTGAAAAACCACATTAGCGCCCTTCCCCGCCGGGGAACCACTTGAGATATTTCAAAATATTTTGTATAATTTGCCAGACGCGGCACATCGCCCACGAAAGGACTGGAACAGTATGATCACCCGGCAGGATTACAGGGACTTCCCCGTTCTGATGGTGGAATTCCTCAACTATATGGATGCCATCCGCAACAAGTCCAAGAATACCATTTCGGAGTACGCATCGGACCTTCGCCTCTTCTTCCGCTTTCTGAAGAAGTACTGGGGCGATGTACCGGAGGACACTCCCTTTGACGAGATCGACATCTCGGACATCGACAAGAAGGACATCCGGCGGATCACGCTGGCAGACGCTTACGCGTTCCTCTCCTGGTGCAAGGACGAGCGGGAGAACTCCGCCCGGACCCGTGCCCGGAAGGTCTCTACCCTGCGCGCGTTTTTCAAATACTGTACGGTCCAGAAACACGTCATCGACGAAAACCCCATGCAGGAGCTGGAGACGCCCAAAATGAAGCAGTCCCTGCCGAAGTACCTCACACTCGACGAGAGCATGAAACTGCTCTCAAAGGCCGCTGAGGGGCCCAATAAGGAGCGCGACTACGCGATCATCACTCTCTTCCTGAATTGCGGGATGCGGCTCTCAGAGCTCGTCAGCCTCAATTACACGGACATCCGGGACGACAACACGGTCAAGATCACCGGAAAAGGTAATAAAGAACGTACCATCTACTTCAACGACGCGTGTATCGCCGCCATCAACGAGTACATGAAAGTCCGGCCGGTCGACGGCGTCAAGGACAAAGAGGCGCTGTTCCTCAGCAACCGCAAACAGCGCATCTCGCCGAAGACGGTCCAGCACATCGTGTACACGACGCTGGAAAAAGCGGGACTCGAGGGCTACTCGGTCCACAAGCTCCGCCACACCGCGGCCACGCTCATGTACCAGTACGGAGACGTCGACGTCCTGCTTCTCAAAGAGATCCTCGGACACGAGAACGTCGGCACCACACAGATCTACACACACGTGGTCAACGAACAGCTGAAATCCGCGACCGACGCGAACCCGCTGAACAAGATCGCACAAAACAACACGGAGGACTGAAACGGTCCTCCGTGTTTTCTGTTTATAGTTTTTCTTTGAGTTTTTCGAGTACCGGGACGTTCGGGATGTCGAATGTGAACTTGTCGAGCATCCCGCCAAAGTCCGGCAGCTTCTCTTCGTGGTACGACAGTGCCGCGTCGAGGAACGAGCGGACGACGGTCGCCGTCATCTCGGAGTTTTCCTTGTGTTCCGCCGCCGTCATGTCGGTCACGCTCCGGAACACATCGGTGAACTTCAACGGAAGGTTCCGGAACGCCTCGCCAAAGGAGTTGCCGTCGGTCGAGGTCAGCAGGTCGAAGATGCGGTCGATATAACGCTTTCGCTGCTCCGGTGTCGTATTCGTAAGGATGTTCTGGATGGCGCGGTAAGTGATCTCCGACGTGTCGTCCGGTGCCCCGAGGACACGCATGGAAGTCGGCAGAGTCGTCCAGGAATAGATGTCGTGCTGCATGATCCCGTTTTCCGTGCTCTCGATGACCCGGAACCCTTCTTCGTGTTCATGGATCCGTCCGATCATAGACTCCTGCGGCAGCCAGGAATACAGCCGTTCGTTCACGCTGGAAAAGTCATGGGAGTCGATGAAACTCCGCGGGAAGCCGGGGCCGTCATAGTTGCTAACGTGCACGAGGAGTTCTTTGAGTTCTGCCGGCAGGTTGACCGCCGTATAGATCGCCAGGTTGCCGCCCTTGGAATGACCTCCGAGGTGAAACGGTTTTCCCGGGTACTTTTTACAAATGGCCAACGCATAGTCGAGCGCTTTCTTCTGAGCCGGGACGTCCTCCATGAAGGACATGTAGAAATCCTCTTTCCAGCCCGTCAGCGTCGAGTCTGTGCCGCAGTACGCGATGTACAGCTCGTCGTTTGGAAGATGGATGGTGACGGCTGCAAACTGCAGGACCGCCTCCGGGTCATTGTTCTTTACAAAATCAGTGACGATCAGGTCGTCGAACCGGTCAGACTTGCTGAGCAGATGGACGAACTGCATGTCACCTTCCAGCCGGAACTTGTCGACCGGCAGCGTTTTCAGTTTCTCACAGATGCTGACTACCGTCTCCGACGGGTCGAGTGTCAGTTCTTCCATCGGCATGTACGCAAAGCGCGTCAGGACCAGTCCGTCGAGTTCATTGATCGGGACATTCGAAAACGGAAGGTCACCCCGCCAGTACAGATAGTCGTGGATGTTTGCCATGTTTCATCTCTTCTTTCCCCTGGGGCAATTACATTTCCACGTTATTTTAGCACCAGGGACCCGTCTGCTCAAGGGCGGTTTATGGAAAAAATAAACATAGTTTCTATTTCGGCAAACAAACTTGACAATAACAGGTGTTTTGTATTAAATAATATATGGTGTATATCGATTGTATCGACATTTCAGCAATCAGGTGTGTAATTCTGCACACGATCATGCCATCAAGGGGTAAACGTTATGGATAGACGCATCAGAAAAACCAAGCAGGCCATTGTAACGGCATTTCTCGAACTGCTGGACGAAAAGAAGGACATCGACAAGATCAGCATCACCGATATCACCAAACGCGCTGATATCTCCCGAAGCACCTTCTATTTCCACTACAACGGCACATACGAGCTCGTCGATGAGATCTGCGACTCGTTCACGAAACAGATCTACTCGATCATCATGAAAGCACATGCGGACATGCCCGGCGAAAACGGCTATCTCTACATGTACAATGAGATCCTCACCTATCTTTACGAGAACAAGACGACCACCCGTCTCCTGCTCATGTCCCCGAAAGAAGCGGACATGACGAAGAAGATCTGTGACGACATCTACAAACTGCTGACGGTCTTCTACCTGTCGAAACGGCAGCCCATCAGCAAGGAAGTCCTGAACATCACGGCCCTCTTCTCCACCTACGGCATCCTGTCCATCATCAAGGACTGGGTCGATTCCGACTTCAAACACCCGCCGCAGGAAATGGCCGAGATCACCTTCCAGTCGGTCAAAGCCGCCATCGGCTTCTTCACTGACCACGGTTAACGACAGACAAAAGAAAGACCCTCCTGAACATCAGGAGGGTCTTATTGTTTGGTTTTACTTGTGGGTCTTGCCGTAACCGAAGCTGTAGAAGTCCGCACGGCCCAGTTCTTTTGCGCTCTTCTCGTTGATGAGCTGTTCCATGCGGATGAAGGCACGGACCTGCTCTTCCATGAGGTCGAGGTCGAACTTCTCCATTTCCTGTCCGTCAGAGACGACCGTCAGGTAGTCCGGAGCCACGCAGAGGGAGATGTCCGGGATGCCTACATTGAACGTGGACTGGCCTTCTCCGAAGTGCATGAAGTTGTGGGGATGCAGCGAAACGGTGCGGACTTTGCTCCGCTCTTCCTCCAGCGCCTGGTACAGGATGTCGTCCATGACCTGGTTGCCGGTATACGTCAGTTCGATGTCGACGTCGTTGGTCTTCTGATAGACCCCTTTGACGTCTTTCCACTCTTCACAGCCGAAATGCTCGAGGGCCAGGGCTGCGACCGTGTATTTGTGGCGGCGCTTGCCGTCCCAGAGGTCTCTGTGGTCGTTCAGCCAGCCGGACGTCGCCTGCTGGACCGGGGCAATCGAGTTTCTGTGCTCGAAGGCCGGCAGACGGAAATGTCCCGCGACGAACGCGAAGATGAGGTCGCGTTCCGGCTGATGGGTCTTGTAGTAACGGAGCATCTCCAGCATGGCGATGGGACCGTTCTCTTCGACTGCGTTGACGCCGTCGGTATGAGTGTTGATGATGATGTTCTCTTTGTGGTTCTTACCGGGAACGATGACATAGAAGGACTCCGCGAAGGCGTCTTTCTCGATCTCGGCATCGAGGGTCAGGGTAGCTTTCGTCTTTTTCTTTCTGGCCTTCAGAAGCGTTTTGCCGGCTTCTTCGTTGACCCAGAGCGTCGGGATGCCGAGGTGACCGAGGATGAAGTTCAGGTACTGGCCCTGGACCATCTCTTTCGACATCTTCTGCCAGATGAAGACAGCGGCTTTCGCGCCGGTGAACTTCGCGAGGAAGATGCCGACCGTCGCCTTGACGAAGGCGACCGCGACGGGACCCTTATAGAATTTGGTCACATGCAGGTCCGCCGGCATGGCACGGCGCTCCGAGAACGCGACCGCAGCCGGGACACGGCTGAAGTCGGGCATCCGCATGACGACGATGTCTTTGAAGGGACGGAGCTTCGACAGTTTGCCGGTAAAGCCTTCCGGACCGGTCTCTCCCGAATACGGGAAGGCTGACGCAACGGGGACTTCCACATCGCCCTTCTTCGTGTGAAGGACCAGTTTCGTCTCCTTCGCTTCCCAGCGTTCGAAGGTCTTGGTGTCGGACACCGGCTCGAAGCCGATCGCACGGACTTCGTTTTTGAGGTATTCGACGAACTCATGATGTCCTTTGGAACCGGTCAGTCGGGAACCAAACGCGTTCATGTCCTCCATGCCTTTTCGCATGTTTTCTTTTGACAGTTGGATACTCATGGCAACACACCCTTCCATTTTCTTCCAAAAAAAGGCCCAACGAATACGTCAGGCCTCAGGTTTCTTGCTAAGATCAGTCTTTTTTCTTGGCTTCCTTTTTCGCAGCCTTTTCCTTGGCTTTGGCAGCCTCTTTGGCTTCCTTGTCTGCCTGCGCGCGGGCATTGGCAGAAGCGTTGGTGGCGATGGCGGCCTTGGTGAAACGGATCTTGTTGCGGTCCGCGCCTGTCTCCAGAACGACGGTCTCGTCCTTGACGGAGACGACCTTGCCGAGGATGCCGCCGATGGTGACGACTTCGTCGCCGACCTTCAGGCTGTCTCTCATGGCCTGCTCTTCATTGCGGTTCTTCTTCTCTCTGCGGCTCATCATCCACATGTAGACGACGAAGAAGAGAAGAATGACGATCATAAATCCGCTGGAGCCGAGCGCTGCGCCCTGATCTGCGGCAGAAGCGCCGGAAGCGGTGTTCAGTAAAATTGCGAAATCCATAGTGAGTTACCTCCAAATGTATTGTGCTTGGCACATGTTGCCATAAATTATAACATAGTTCAGATCCGAGTATCAAGAAGATCCACATAATTGTCATGGAACTCCGTGAAGGTCCCGGCATCGAGTTCGTCGCGGATCCGTTCCATCAGGGTGTTGTAGAAATAGAGGTTGTGCATGACACACAGCCGCATCCCGAGCATCTCCCCTGCCTTCAGCAGATGACGGAGGTATGCCCTGGAATAGTTCTGACAGGTCGGGCAGTCGCATTGCGGGTCCAGCGGCGAAGGATCGTCGAAGTACCTCTGGTTATTGAGGTTGCGGATGCCCTCCCAGGTGAAGATCTGTCCATGGCGGGCATTGCGGGTCGGCATGACGCAGTCGAACAGGTCGACCCCGCGATAGACGGCCTCGATCATATTGCCGGGCGTTCCGACCCCCATCAGGTAGCGGATCTTGTCCTTCGGCGCATAGGGCTCCACTTCGGAAATCATCTCGTACATGACTTCCTTCGGCTCCCCTACCGCCAGTCCGCCGATCGCATAGCCGTCGAGGTCGAGGTCGGCGATCTGCTTCATGTGGTCCCGGCGCAGGTCCGCGTACGTACAGCCCTGGTTGATGCCGAAGAGCAGCTGGTCCGGGTTCACGGTGTCCGGTAGCGCGTTGAGCCGCGATATCTCTTCTTTGCAACGGACGAGCCATCGGGTCGTCCGGGCGCAGGACTCTTTGGCATAGGTGTATTCTGCCGGGTTCTCGACACATTCGTCGAACGCCATGGCGATGGTCGAACCGAGATTCGACTGGATGCGCATGCTCTCCTCCGGGCCGATGAACAGCTTGCGGCCGTCCACGTGGGAGTTGAAGTACACGCCTTCCTCTTTGATCTTGTTGAGCTTCGCCAGCGAAAAGACCTGGAACCCGCCGGAATCCGTCAGGATGGGGCCGTCCCAGCCGGTGAACTTGTGGAGACCGCCCATCTGTTTGACGAGTTCATCGCCCGGGCGGACATGAAGGTGGTACGTGTTGCAGAGCATGATCTGCGTGCGGCAGGACTCTTTGAGATCCTGCGCCGAGACCGCGCCTTTGATGGCGCCGGCCGTCGCCACGTTCTGGAACGCCGGCGTCTGGACCGTCCCATGGACGGTGGTCAGCTCGCCGCGGCGCGCCGTGCCTTCCGTTTTCAGTACTTTGAACATGTCAGTCTCCCGTGATCATCATGGAATCGCCGAAGCTGAAGAAGCGGTAGCGTTCCTTCACGGCTTCCGCGTAAGCGTTCATGGTGTGGTCGTAGCCGGCGAAGGCCGAGACCAGCATGATGAGCGTACTCTCCGGCAGATGGAAGTTCGTGATGAGGCCGTCCATGGCCTTGAACTCATAGCCGGGATAAATGAAGATGGACGTCCAGTCCTCGTCTTCGGCGATGTGCCCCAGTTTGGTCGCGACGGACTCGAGTGTCCGGCAGCTGGTCGTGCCGACGGCGATGACCCGTCCTCCGTTCTCCTTCGTCCGGTTGATGAGGTCCGCGGTCTCTTTCGGCATCCAGTAGTGCTCCGAATGCATCTTGTGTTCTTCGATATTGTCGACCTTGACCGGACGGAACGTCCCGAGACCGACGTGCAGAGTGACCTTGCCGATGGCGACGCCCATGTCTTCGACCTTTTTCAGGAGTTCCGGCGTGAAGTGCAGGCCGGCGGTCGGCGCCGCGGCAGAGCCCAGTTCGTTGCTGTAGACGGTCTGATACCGCTCCTGGTCCTCGAGTTTTTCGTGGATGTACGGCGGCAGCGGCATCTGGCCGATCTCTTCAAGAATGGCGTAGAAGTTGCCGTCATAGGAGAACCGCACGACTCTGCCGCCGTCGTCCGTGACGTCGGTCACGGTGCCCGTGAGCCGTCCATCGCCAAAGGAAAAGACGGTGCCCGGTTTTGCCCGCTTGCCCGGCTTGCAAAGGCATTCCCAGAGGTCCAGTTCCCGTTGCTTCAGCAGCAGGAACTCGACGACCGCTCCCGTCTCCTCCTTGACCCCGTAGATGCGGGCCGGCAGGACGCGGGTGTCGTTCAGGATGAGGCAGTCTCCGGGACGCAGATAGTCGAGGATGTCCGTAAAATGACGGTGTTCTATTTCGCCGGTGACCCGGTCGAGATGGAGCATACGCGAGGCATCGCGCTGCCCGAGCGGTGTCTGGGCGATCAGTTCTTCCGGCAGTTCATACCAGAAGTCCGAGGTGTTCATGAGGTATGTTTCTCCTTACATATGAGAGTTTTTAACAAAGTTCGGCGCAATTTGCATTGACTTTGGTATTTCTCTGTAATATAGTATTAAAAACTTGCTTTATTATAGTAAAAGATGAGCCGGTTTACAACCGGTTTTTAATCTAAACAACAATTCGAAAGAAGTGGAAACAACATGAAACAGTACAACGTAGGTATCATCGGCGCCACCGGCATGGTCGGTCAGCGCTTCGCCACCCTCCTCTCGGGTCATCCGTGGTTCAACATCGTTGCTCTCGCGGCCAGCTCCCGTTCCGCCGGCAAGACGTATAAAGACGCCGTCGGCGCCAAATGGAAGCTCCAGACCCCGATGCCGAAGGAACTCGAAGACGTCATCATCATGGACGCTGAGAACGACATCGAGAAGATCGGCGAGATGGTCGACTTCGTCTTCTGTGCTGTCAACATGTCCAAGGAAGCGACAGCCGCTCTTGAGGAGAGATACGCGAAAGCCGACATCCCCGTCGTCTCCAACAACAGCGCACATCGCCACACCAAAGACGTCCCGATGGTCGTCCCGGAACTGAACCCGGAGCACCTCGACATCATCCCCGCTCAGAAGAAGCGTCTCGGCACCACCCGCGGCTTCATCGCCGTCAAGTCCAACTGCTCCCTTCAGAGCTATGTCCCGCCGCTCTTCCCTCTCCATGAGAAGTACGGTGTGGAAGACGTCCTCGTCTGCACTTACCAGGCCATTTCCGGCGCCGGCAAGACCTTTGAAGACTGGCCGGAGATCCTCGACAACGTCATCCCCTACATCGGCGGCGAAGAGGAGAAGTCCGAGAAAGAGCCTCTGAAGATCTGGGGCAAGGTCGAAGGCGATGAGATCGTCCCGGCCACCGAGCCTCACTTCACCGCGCAGTGCCTGCGTGTCCCCGTCTCCGACGGCCACCTCGCCGCGGTCTTTGTACGCTTCAAGAACAAACCGTCCAAGGAAGAGATCCTGGACTGCTGGAAGAACTTCACCGCAGAGCCGCAGGCCCTGAAACTGCCGATGGCTCCGGAGCACTTCCTCAACTACTTCGAAGAAGACGATCAGCCCCAGACCAAAGAGAAGAGAATGCTCGAAAAGGGCATGGCTGTCTCCATGGGCCGGCTTCGTGAAGACACCCAGTACGACTACAAATTCGTCTGCGTCTCCCACAACACCCTGCGCGGTGCTGCCGGCGGCGCTGTGGAGCTGGCCGAGCTGCTGGCTGCCAAAGGCTATTTTGACTGATCCCTGAACAGGAGGAACGACAATGAAAGGACCCAAGCCCATCTTTGAAGGTGCCGGCGTAGCGCTGGTCACCCCCTTCGACAACTACGGCAACATCAACTATCCGAAAATGGCGGAGCTCATCGAAGAGCAGATCGCCGCGGGCACCGATGCCATCATCAGCATCGGCACCACCGGTGAAGGTTCTGCCCTCGACATCGTCGAGCACGTCAAAGGCATCGAGTTCACCTGCAAGCAGGTCGCAGGCCGCGTCCCGGTCATTGCCGGCACCGGTTCCAACGACACCGCGTTCGCGGTCAAACTTTCCAACGAGGCCGAGAAGGCCGGTGCGGACGCTCTCCTGATGGTAACGCCTTATTACAACAAAACCTCTCAGAGAGGCCTTGTACGCCATTACAGATACATCCACGACCGCGTTTCCAAACCGATCGTTCTCTACAACGTTCCGTCCCGTACCGGCGTCGACATCAAGCCGGAGACCTATGCGGAACTCGCCGAGATGCCCCGTGTGGTCGCTGCCAAAGAGGCCAACGGCAACATCGCCGCGTTCGCCAAGACCATGGATCTTTGCGGAGACAAGCTCGACTTCTACAGCGGCAACGACGACCAGATCACCGCGCTCTGCGCCCTCGGCGCAAAGGGCGTCATCTCCGTCCTTTCCAACGTGGCGCCGAAAGTGGCCCATGACATCGCCATGGAAGCCATCAACGGCAACGTGGCGGAGTCCGCGAGACTGCAGATCGAGTACATCGACCTCATCAACGCGCTCTTCAGCGACGTCAACCCCATCCCCGTCAAGGAAGCCATGAACATCATGGGCAAAGAAGTCGGCGACTGCCGCATGCCGCTCGATGTCATGTCCGATGCCGGCCATGAGGCGCTGAAGCAGATACTCATCCGCTACGGCCTCGTCAAGGCATAAGGAGACGGATATGGTCAACATTCTGATGAACGGATACCTCGGCCGCATGGGCCGGGTCATCCTGGAGCTCTCCAAGGAGCGGGACGACCTCGAAGTCATCGCCGGTGTCGACTACAAGGCACCCGAGAACGAAGTCTTCTCCTTCTCCACTTACACCGATTACGAGAACATCGAGGTCAAACCCGATGTCATCATCGACTTCTCGAACCCTGTCGCGCTGGACGGCATCCTGTCCTATGCACTCGCCAATGAGGTCCCCGTCGTCATCTGCACGACCGGCTTCAGCGAAGAACAGCTGGCGAAGATCGACGAAGCGGCAAAGACCATCCCGGTCTTCTTCTCCGCCAACATGTCGATCGGCGTCAATCTGATCTCGGAACTGGCGAAAAAAGCGGCTGAGATCCTCTACCCCGGCTTCAACATCGAGATCGTCGAAGCGCATCACAACCAGAAGCTCGACGCGCCCAGCGGCACGGCTCTGATGATCGCCGACGAGATCGCCTCCGTCCTGCCGGAAGAGGTCGACTATGAGACCAACCGTGCCGCGAAGCGCGAAAAACGCCCGGTCAACGAGATCGGCATCCACGCAGTCCGTGCCGGCACCATCGTCGGTGAGCACGAAGTCATCTTCGGCGGCCCGGACGAGGTCATCAAGATCTCCCACCACGCCGCCAGCCGGAAGATCTTCGCCAACGGCGCGCTGAACGCCGCCGCGTTCCTCGCCGGCAAAGCACCCGGAAAGTACTCGATGAAGGATCTTATTGGTTGATATGGTTGAGAATTATTCTGGAAAAGCTTTGTCTCGCTGCGAAGGTCGCGTTGCGGAGGCTGTTTCTGAGAATCAATAGCGCCTTCGGCGCACCCCGCAAAGCTCAATTCTTGCTTCGACAAACTTTTCCTACGAAAAATTCCCATTATAAAAACAAAAGGCTTAACTTCTGAGAGTTAAGCCTTTTTCTTTTTCTTGTCTTTGATTTTGAGGACGGTCTTCTTCGACACGACCTGATTGAACTGCCGTTTGAACTGGACGTTCACGCGGTACTTCTGGTTGCACGGTTCACACTTGTAGATGGCGTGGAAGGAACTGCCGGAGAACCGCCATTCGGAGAGCTTCTTCGCTTTCTCGCCGCAGAGGATGCAGGAGCAGTCGAGCATCGATTTGTCGACGCCGGTGTCGTCGATCTCCTTGATGATGTACGGCTTGAAGAGCATCTGCTGGTAGAACTCCTCATCGACCTCCACTACATAGTCGTCCAGATCGATCTCGTCGTAGATCGCCCGGAAACACACCGAAGCGAGGATGCTGTCATCCAGCGCCCGGTGGAGAGCGAAGGTCTCGGGGTCGACGTCGATCATCTCGGCCGCCGTAGAGAGCCCCACCTGATGCGCCTTCGGCAGGCCTTTCTGCTTCATGAAGCAGTCCTGCAGGTCCACATAGTGGTGGATGTACGGGATGCGGACGTTGTCGAACGCTGACCCGTTGTTGCTGATGAGCGCCCGGATGTCCATGTCTCCCCAGCTCATGAAGACGGTGTCGGGGTCTTCCCCGATCCAGTCCGTGAAGTGGTTCGTGACGGGCAGGTACCTTTCGGCGTTCTGGACGTCCTCATTGGAGATGTGCGTCAGTTTGCGCACCCGGGACGTCAGTTTCTTTTCGATGACCGGTTTGACGAAGCTTGAAAAGGTGTCGACCTCTTCCAGCCGGTCGTCCAGTTTCACCGCGCCGAACTCGATGATCTCGTTGACGAACTCCTTGCGGCGTTTGTCGAACGCGGTGTTCCATTCCAGGTCCAGGATGATGTATTGCATGCGGTCAGCCCTCGTTTTCTTTGTCGGAAGTGGAGGTCACATCCTGCAGGGACTGTCCGCCAAAATCGTCCGGTTGATTGTTTTGTACGACGACCACGTCATCCGCGCGGAACGACATGCGGCTCGTCACTTTCGAAATGCCTTGGTTCACGGTCAGGAAGAAGTTCCGCATCGGGAACGTGTCGGAGTAGTACGACTCCACTTTCGGGATGTACTCCCCCGCCAGGAGGCTCGAGACCGAGAAGGCGGGTTTCGCGGCCAGTTTCCGGTTTTCCTGTTCCGAGACGGTGGCGTCGGTGTCGAACAGGGAGAACAGGAAGAAGAACATGGTCACGGCGAGCAGCATGGCCAGGAGGGTCACACCTACCCGCGAGTAGCGCAGCAGCGGCAGCGCGTTCGGGTCAGTTTGTCTGTGTTTCAAGGGAAAAACTCCTTAGAATCTGAAGTAAAGGAAGGGGTTGTAGGTGGACCCCACGATGGCGGCCGTGTTAAGGAACAGCAGCACAGCGGCGAAGACCACGAGTCCTGCGTCGGCCAGCTTGGAATTCGGGATGCTGGAGCGGCCAAAGGCGATGTACCGCTCCTTGATGTAACGGGAGACCGGCAGGCACGCGACGATGGCGAACAGGAAGAACAGAAGGTGGTTGAGCAGGATGGACACATCGCCTGCGGTGGCACCTGCAGAGGCGCCGAACCCGAAGAGCACCGAGAAGAACTGACGCAGCCGGGTCATGTCGTCGAAGTAGAAGAGTCCCCAGCCGAGGATGACGAACAGGAGCGCGTAGATGTGCCCGAAGACCCGCGGGATCTTCTCGAGCGCTTCGCCGAGGAACAGCTTTTCCGCCATGATGAGAACGAAATAGTACAGTCCCCAGGCGACGAAATTCCAGGCAGCGCCGTGCCAGAAGCCGGTCAGCGCCCAGACGATGAACAGGTTCAGGACCTGATGTTTCCGGTTGCCGCCGAGCGGGATGTAGAGGTACTCCCGGAAGAACGTGGTCAGCGAGATGTGCCAGCGCCGCCAGAAGTCTGTAATGCTGTTGGCGATGTATGGGTAGTTGAAGTTCTCCTTGTACTTGAATCCGAACATGCGGCCGAGGCCGATGGCCATGTCGGAGTAGGCGGAGAAATCGAAGTAGATCTGGAGCGTGTAGCTCAGGATGCCGAGCCAGGCGCCGAGGACGGACAGGTTCGAGAGGTCTCCGTCGAGGAACGTGGCGGCGACTTCACCGGCGACGTTCGCGAGGACAGCCTTCTTGAACAGACCCACAAGAAAGCGCAAAACACCTTCCCCAACCTCTTTTCCATGCAGGGTCCGCTTGCGGATCTGCGCCTCGATGTCCACGTATTTGACGATCGGTCCGGCGATGAGCTGCGGGAACATGCTGACGTAGAGCAGCAGGTAGCCGAAGTTCTTCTGCACCGGGGCCTTGTCCCGGTAGACATCGACGATGTACGTGATGGTCTGGAACGTGTAGAACGAGATGCCGATGGGCAGCGTCAGTTCCAGAAGCTTCGCGTGCGTGTGGAACAGAGTATTGAAGTTGAAGGTGAAAAAGTCTAAATATTTAAAAATGAAGAGAAAGCTCAGAGCGACACCGATGCTGACGCCGACCGCCGCTTTCGCTTTCCATGTCCCCCGGTTTTTGTCCACTACCAGAGCGCCCGCGTACTCGACTGCGGTCGAGATGATCATGAGAATGATCCACTTGGGCTCGCCCCATGCGTAGAAAAACAGGGACATTGCCAGGAGAAAGTAGTTCTTCCACTGCAGTTTCGGCAGCGAGAAGGCGCCGAGGATGCAGATGGGCAGGAAGATATATAAGAACGATAAACTGGAAAAGACCACGCTGTTGACACATCCTTCTAAACCGTGATCTGGTCTCTCAAAGATTCAAAGGTCTTCTGGCCGATCCCGCTGACGCGGGTCAGGTCCTCCACGCTCGTGAACGGTCCGTTTTCGGTCCGGTCATCGATGATGGCCTGCGCTTTGGAATCCCCTACCCCGTTCAGGGTCTTGAGATCCTCCAGCGTCGCTGTGTTGAGGTTCACTTTCCCGGTGTCGTCGATCCCGGGGGCTGCCGCTGGAGCCTCTGAAACGGGCTCTGAGGGCGTTTCCGCCGGTGTTTCCGCCGCCGTGGGCGATTCACTTGAGACAGACAAAGAAACCGATGTCGTCGCGACAACAGTTTCCGTAGTGACCTCCTCTTCCACCGTCACTTCATACCGCAGCGGTGAAGAGAGAACATGATAGAGTATGATTCCGGCCAGTAAGACAAGCGCTATTACAGAAAGGATCTGCTCCTGTTTGCGCAAAAGCAGTACCTCCATACATATAATAGTCGTGTCGTATTATACCACAGAAAAAGACCACCGACAACAGTCGGTGGTCTGGTATTTTCGCAGAATGGGACGCTTATTCAGCGGCTTCCTCAGCAGCTTCCTCAGCGGGAGCTTCTTCAGCAGCTTCCTCAGCCGGAGCCTCTTCGACAGCTTCTTCAGCCGGAGCCTCTTCGACAGCTTCCTCAGCGGGAGCTTCTTCGACGACTTCCTCAGCGGGAGCTTCTTCGACGACTTCCTCAGCGGGAGCTTCTTCGACGACTTCCTCAGCCGGAGCCTCTTCGACGACTTCCTCAGCCGGAGCCTCTTCCTCGGTCTCGAGGATGTCCGTCAGGTCTTCTTCGTCATCGAGAAGAGCACGGATGGAAAGGCTGACGCGTTTCTTGTCGTAGTCGATGTCGGTGATCTGGCAGCTGACGACCTGGCCCTTCTTCAGGACATCGTCCGGTTTCTCGATGCGCTTGTTGGCGATCTGAGAAATGTGGATGAGGCCGTCGATGCCGGGGATGATGTTGGCGAATGCACCGAACGCGGTCATGCCGACGATGGTGGCGTCGACAACGTCGCCGACTTCATAGGTCTTGGAGAGAACGACCCAGGGGTTGTCTTCGTCTTTCTTGTAACCAAGAGAGATGCGCTCGTTCTCGAGGGATTTGATGTAAACTTCGACCGTGTCGCCGACGTTCAGAACTTCAGAAGGATGCTTGATGCGCTTCCAGGAGAGTTCGGAGATGTGGATCATGCCGTCGATGCCGCCGATGTCGACGAAAGCGCCATAGGAAGTGAGGGATTTGACGACGCCGGTGAAGGTCTGACCTTCTTCAGCAGTCTCCCAGAACTTTTCACGGGCCGCTTTGCGCTCTTCCTTGAGAACGTCTCTGATGGAACCAACAGCACGTTTTCTCGGCTTGGCAAGCTCGATGATCTTGAAACGGACGCGGGAGTTGCGCAGGTCTTCGAGGGGCTCGCCTCTGCTGGCAGTGGCAAGAGAACCGGGGATGAAGACGCGGGAACCCTTATCGGTGGTGGCGATGACGCCGCCCTTGTTGATGTCGGTGACGGTACCTTCGATGATGGTACCTTCCTCAGCAGCCGTTTCCAGCTCGCTCCAGGCATTGGCGCTGTCGAAACGTTTCTTGGACAGCATGATGGTGCCTTCGGCGTCGTTGGTCTTCATGATGACACAGTTGATGGTGTCGCCCACTTTGACGTCGGTCGCGGGGTCAACAGTCGGGTCATAGCTGTATTCGTCATACTTGATATAACCGGTCTGTTTTCTGCCGATGTCGACCTGGATCTCCGTCGAGGTGATGCCGACAACAGTGCCTTCGACGCGGCCGTCGGTGGACATGTTGCTGAGGCTCTCTTCGAGCATCGCTTCAAAATCTTCGTTTTCTTCGGTCATGGTTTTTACTTCTTCGGACATGGACTCAAGTACCTCCTTTATTGTCGCAGAAGGCGTAGACGCTCCTGCAGTGACACCAATGGTGTCGGCTCCCTCAAGGAACGCCGGGTCGAACTCGGACGCGTCCTGAACGAGCAAAGTCTCACAGTTTTTCTGACAAACGTTGTACAGTTTGACAGTGTTCGAACTGTGCCTGCCACCGACAACTATCATTCTGTTTACCTGTTTCGAAAGTACTTCAGCTTCATGTTGGCGTTCTTCGGTAGCTTTACATATTGTACCAAAAACAGAATAGTTTGTACATAAAAATTTTATTGTTGTTACGCACTTTTCCCATTCTTCGAGGCTGTATGTCGTCTGGGCGATGAGATTGATCTTCTTCCCTTCCCATTCGGTCTCGTGGGCGATGTATGTCTCTTTCAACTCATCGGCGTCGTGGACCACGAATGCCGGGCAGGATGCAAACCCGAGCGTGCCGGTCACTTCGGCGTGGCCGACGGTCCCGGCGAGGATGAGGACATCGTTGTCCGGATCCAGCTCCTCGACGATCTTGTGGATGCGTTTTACGAACGGACAGGCGACATCAAGGTACGGGATGTGGCGCTCGTCATAGTATTCGTAGATGCGTTTCGGGACACCGTGTGTGCGCAGGACGACCTGAGCGTCGTCGGGGATCTTCGTCTCATCTTCTTCGAAGTGGAGTCCCATTCCCTCGAGGCGCTCATTGACGGCGTTATTGTGTACCACCTGGCCCATCGCGTAGACGTTGGGCTGTGTTTTCAGGTACTCTTCGATCTGGTCGATCGCCCGTTCCACGCCGAAACAGAAGCCGGCATGTTCGGCGACAATGATCTTCACATCTCGTCTTTGTCCCATAACTCCTGGACCTTCCCCCAGATGATCGCCGCTGCGGCGTTCAGTTCTTTCTTTTTCCGGGAACCCGGAGTGAAACCGAGTTCTTCATAGGAGATCGGCTCGCCGAACCGGACGATACACTTCGGGTGGCTCTTCTCGAGATCGGACTCCAGATGGATGGAGGCCGGGACGACCGGCACTTTGCTCTCACGGGCGATCATGACGAATCCGTTGGATGCGGTGTCCAGTTCCGGACGCTTCCGCTGACGGTCTCTGGTGCCCTGCGGGAAGATGACGAGGCCGAAGCGGCCGTCTTCACAGACGCGCTGCGCGAACTTCATGGCGTCGCGGTCCGCCGTGCCGCGTTTGACCGGGAACCCGCCGAGCGGTTCGAGGAGCCAGCGGATATAGAACGTGCGGAAAAACGCTTCCTTTGCCATGAAGAAGAAGCGGCGGCGGGCACGGATGCCGTACACCATGGTGATGGGGTCGAACCCGTTGACGTGGTTCGCGACCAGGATGAACGGTCCGTTCTGCGGGACGTTTTCCGTGCCGTAGAAATCGAGCTGTTCGAACTCACGGTTCAGCAGGATGTGTGCCAGCGGCAGCCAGGATTTATAAAAGGTCGGACGGTCGACCAGCTTTTTGTCCCAGTTGAAATCGTACGGTTTTTCCGAGATCAGGGGAATCTTTTTGACTTTGGTGGAACTCATGCTTGTCTCTCCTTCGCGAGGTCTTCGATCGCCTGAACGACCTCCTCAAAACTCATATTGGTCGTGTCGAGCAGAACGGCGTCCTCCGCCTGTTTCAGCGGGGCGATCTCCCGGTGGGTGTCCTGGTAATCTCTCTGGTTGAGGTCCTTCAGGACTTCCTCATAGGTGACGTCGCTTTTGTCTTTGATCTGCTCATAGCGCCGTCTCGCGCGCTCTTCCGGCGTTGCCGTCAGGAAGATCTTGAGCTGGGCATCGGGCAGCACGACCGTGCCGATGTCCCGTCCGTCCATCAGGACGTCATTGGTCTTCGCCATATCTCTCTGGAGGTCGAACAGGAACCCTCGAACCTCAGGGATGGCGGAGACGGTGGAAGCGGCGGCGGAGACCTCCGGGAGCCGGATGTCTTCCGAGACGTCATCTCCGTTCAGGAACACTCTCTGCTCGCCGTCGACGAAGCCCATCGTGACTTTGATGTCCGGCAGGAGCGCGACGATCGCCTCCTGTTCGTCAGGTTTCAGGCCCTTCCGGATGGCGGCGAGCGCCACTGTGCGGTACAGCGCGCCGGTGTCCACATAGAGGAACCCCAGGTTGGCTGCCGCCGCGCGGGCGATGCTGCTTTTTCCTGCCCCGGCGGGGCCGTCGATCGCAATATTGAACATACAGTACCTCCTAGACGCTGAGGCCGGCCAGACGACCGGTCGAAAACGCGATTTGAAGATTGAACCCGCCCGTATAGGCGTCGACATCGAGCACTTCGCCTGCGAAATACAGGCCCTCGACGAGTTTCGACTCCATGGTCTTCGGGTCCACTTCCTTCACCTGCACACCGCCCGACGTGACGATGGCTTCCTCCACGGGCCGGAACCCGGAGAGCGGGATGGTGAATTCCCGTAAGGTATGCAAGATCTCCCGCCGTTCTTCGCGGGTGATCTGATTGACTTTTTTGTAAGGGTCCACCCCGGTTTTCCGCAGAAAGACGGGGATCATGCTCTTGGGCAGCAGATCGCCGAGAGCATTGCGGAAATCTTTGTTGGAGTTCGCCTCAAAGTCCCGGAGAAGACGGGCTTCCAGCTGTTCGTCGGACAGCGCCGGTTTGAGGTCGATCCGCAGTTCATACTCCCCGTTTTGCATGCCGTGCAGATGGGAACTCGCGCTGAGGATGACCGGCCCGGACACGCCGAAGTGAGTGAAGAGCATCTCCCCAAAGTCGCAATAGACGGTCTTCCCCGTTTTGACTTCGACGACCGACACGGAGACGTTGCGCAGGGACAGCCCCTGCATGTCGGCACAGGAGCGGTCGTCGGACGTCATCGGAACGAGGGACGGGACGATCCCGGTGACCGTGTGCCCCACTTCCTCCGCCATCCGGTAGCCGTCGCCGGTCGAGCCGGTCCGGGGGTATGAGCACCCGCCTGTGGCGAGGATGACTGCAAAAGCATCGATGGTCCCGTGCTGTTCCGTTTCTACGCCGGTCACCACGCCGTCATCCGCCAGAATGTGCTTCACGGTGTCGTGGAGGCGATGTACCCCGGTCTGTTTCAGCCACCGGTCCATGGCGTCGACGATGTCGACCGCCTTGTCCGAGACCGGGAACACCCGGTTGCCCCGTTCGATCTTCAGAGGCACGCCGAGGCCCTCGAACAGTTCCATGGTATCGACGGGCATAAAACAGTGGAACGCACTGTAGAGAAAGCGCGGATTGACCGGTATGTTCTCGAGCAGCTCCTCCACGGTGTACGTGGCATTGGTGACATTGCATCGCCCTTTTCCGGTGATCATCACTTTTCTTCCAATGCGTTCGTTCTTTTCGATGAGGAGGACCCGGTGCCCCTGTTCCGCTGCCGTACAGGCGGCCATGACGCCGGCTGCGCCGCCGCCGATGACCACGACATCATTCGTCACTGTGGGCTTCCTCCGATTTCTCGTAGATATTGTATTCCGCCCAGATCTTCTCGAGTTCCGCGAGGTTCTGCTTGGTCGCGTTCCGTCTGCCCCGTGCCGAGGAGACGATGAGCGCGTTGACGAGGCTCAGCGGAGCCGTGAGCGAGTCGATGAAGGACACCATATTGCTCTTTGCAACGAGGATGAAGTCCGCGAGTTCGGCGATGGGCGAATCGTCGTTATCGGTGATGGCGATGGTCTTCGCGCCCTTGTCGTGGGCATAACGGACCACGCTCTGGACCTGCATGGAATACCGCGGGAAACTGAAGGCGACACACACGTCGTCCGGTTCGATGCGGTAGATCTCTTCGAACATCTCGCTCGAGCTGTTCGAGCTGATGAGGCGAACGTCGTCGTAGATCATCTTGAAATAGAAATACATGAAGTTCGCGAGCGGCGCGGCGCTTCGGACACCGACGATATAGATACGGCGGGCGCCGTTGATGGCGCGGGACGCCTGTTCGAAGTCTTCTTTGGAGACGGCCGTCATGGTGTTGCGGATCATCTCCCGGTCTTTCTGGAGAACGGAGGTCAAAAGGTCGTTGTCGGCAATCTGATTGCCGGCCACTTCGATGCGCTGGGTCGACGTCAGTTTCCCCTTGATGGTCTCCCGGAGAGCATCCTGGAATTCGGGATAGCCTTCATAGCCGAGCTGCGTGGCGAACCGGACGACAGTAGACACACTGATACCGGTGGTCTCGCCCAGTTTGGCCGCAGTCAGGAACGCCGCTTTCTCATAGTTCTCGAGAATGTAGTCGGCGATCTTTTTATGGCTTTTCGACAGACCGTAATATGCGTCTTCGATCCGCTGAAATACAGAATAATTCATGGCAGGTCCTCCATAAAAACGTTCTCCCGTCATTCTACATCAGAAGGCAAATTGTTTCAATACAATGGATAAATTAAAGAATAGATATTGTAAATCGCCCGAGAATTTTATAAACTATTACAGAACGTTTTTCCATTATCACCACAACAGGAGGTCACTCATGCCTGACAACAGACTCGAGCAGGATGGACTTTACGGCCGCATCAATTCCCTGGAAGAGGAGATCGCCGACCTCAAATACACAAACCAGAAACTTTACAAAGATTGTGTCACGTTCGCGAAAAAGCTGAAGAAGATCCAGGTCTCCGGCATCCTCGACGAGGACGTCGACGGACTGAAGGAGCTCAACACACAGTACGCGGAAGAGATCGCCGCTCTCAAAGAACAGATCGTCGCGCTGACCATCGAAAATCAGAATATGAGAGAAGTCTCCCAGGCCAACGAGCTGAAGGAGACCCTGGAAGACATCGAGGACGAGCTCCCGATCGTCCTGGAGCCCGCGGCAGGACCGGAAGAGGAAGAACTCTTCGCCGACGAGATCGCCGCCCCGTCCCTCGAGACCATCCAGAACACCGAACTCGCCAACGCCACCCGCACCGGCAACACCGTCAGTTTCAAGGCGCTGAAACTCGACGAGCCGGATGAGGAGCCCGAAGTCGGTCCCGCCATGCGCAACTCCAATCAGGGCCGCGCCAAACGCGCGCCGGCTCCCCAGCAGCCTCGCACCTCTCACCGCAAGGGCTCTCCGGGACGCAGAATACTGCGCGGCATCCTCGCCACTCTCCTGACCCTCGTCCTTCTGCTGGCGCTCATCAGCGGCATCGTCGGACTGTTTGCCCACAACTTCCCGGACGCCACCATCGGCGGCCTTCGCTGTTACACCGTCCAGAACGACGCCATGGCGCCGAATGTCAAACAGACTGACGTCATCGTCGTCAAAAAAGTCGCCATGGAGAAACTCCAGCCCTCGAACGTCATCCTCTCCACTTACGGAGACCGTTCCTTCGGCTCTGTTGAGGCCATCGAAACGAGAGACGGCGCGAACTACATCGTGGCTGCGGACAACACCGGCGCCACCTACGACGTCACCGCCGACCAGTACCTCGGCAAAGCGGTCTACCGCATCGCCGGCCTTGGCAAACTGACGAAGTACGCGCTCACCCACCGCATCAACTATTTCGCGGTGCTCGCGTCTCTGGCTCTGGTGCTCATCGCCCTGCTCATCCTGTTCCCCTCCCGGAAACCCCGGAGGAAAGATCAGCCGAAATTCGGGCGCGATTACAACGTCGAAGATTTCACGATTTGAGCATCAAAACACAATCGTACATTTTTCAAGATTTCTTCAGAACTCTGACATTTTGTCGGGGTTCTGTTGTTTTATTGTACAAATACAATTTGCGTGCCTTTCTGTTTCTCTGTATAATAAGAATGTTCGAATAAATGTTAATTCAAGGAGGATTGATCCCAATGGCAACCACCAACAAAAAGGTATTCATTACCGGCGCTTCCGGCCACATGGGCTGGCAGACGTTCCAGGAGATCTATCAGAACAGACCCGACCTCGACATCGTCGTCCTGATCAGAGATTCTGAAAAGAACCGCAACCTGTTCGCAGGCTACATGAATGACAAACGTGTCAAGATCGTCTGGGGCGACTTCGGCGACTACGATGCCATCCTCGAAGGCATCACCGGCGCCAGCTACGTCCTGCACATCGGCGGCATGGTTTCCCCCGCTGCGGACTACTGGCCGAAGAGAACTCTCAAGACCAATGTCATGGCCGCTGAGAACATCGTCAAAGCCGTCAAGGCTCAGAAGAACCCCGACGACATCGTTGTCTGCTACATCGGTACCGTCGCCGAGACCGGCAACCGCTGTGAGCCTCTCCACTGGGGCCGTTGCGGAGACCCGATCAAAATCTCCATTTATGACCACTATGCCATTTCCAAGGTCAAGGCGGAGCGCGTCTTCGCCGAGTCCGGTCTGAAAAAGTGGGTCTCCCTCCGTCAGTCCGGTATCCTCTATCCGCAGATCCTGAAGAACATGGACCCGATCATGTTCCACGTTCCGCTGAACGGCGTTCTGGAATGGGCTACTGTCGAAGACTCCGCCACTCTTATGGAGCGTCTTTGCAACGACAACATCCCCGATGACTTCTTCAGAAGATTCTACAACATCGGTTCCGGTGACGAATACCGGATCACCAATTACCAGTTCGAGGACCTTCTCCTCAACGCCATCGGCATGGGCCACGACGCCACCAAGCGCGTCTTCAAGCCGAACTGGTTCGTCGACAGAAACTTCCACGGTCAGTGGTATGCGGACGGCGATGTCCTCGAAGAGGCACTCCATTTCCGTCACAACACCCCGATCGACCTCTACTTCAAGAACATGGCGAAGCAGGTCGAGTGGTTCTATCAGCTGTCCATCGTGACCAGACTTCCGGTCATCTCCACCCTGGCCCGTGAAGGCCTCGGCATGATCGCTCTCAACAAGCGTTTCGGTACCCGCACCTGGGTCAAGAACAACAACACCGAGCGTCTGACCGCGTTCTACGGCGATACCAAGACCTCCGGTATGGATCATTACAAGACCCTTCCCACCACCTGGGACAAGGCTGACATCCATATCCCGTCCAAGACTCCGGTCCTCCTTGACCACGGTTACGATGAGACCAAGCCCTTTGACGAACTGACCATCGAAGATCTTCAGAAAGCGGCTGCATTCCGCGGCGGTAAGCTCATCTCCACCGAGATCGTCGACATGTACACTCCGGTCACCTGGGAAGATGCCGAAGGCAATCAGTTCGACATGACCCCGAACACCGTCCTTCGCGGCGGCCACTGGTCCCCCGCACAGGATCCGTTCCCCTGGAGATACGACGAGATCGCCAAGCAGAATCCGTTCTTCGCTCAGGTCTGGTACATCGACCACAGCCCGAACGAGAACAACGTCTACGGCGAAGAGATCTACAGAGATTACGACGAATACCTGAAGAAATAAGCCATCACGGCATAACGGAAAAAGCCACCCTTTCGGGTGGCTTTTTCCTGTCAAGAATGGAGTATATATCAACAGATCACACCAACGGAAGGTTGGTATAACCCATCAGATATCGGTCTACTTCCACTGCGCAGGCCCTGCCTTCGGCAATGGCCCAGACGACCAGAGACTGGCCCCGGTGCATGTCGCCCGCCGTAAAGACTTTCTCCACACCGGTCGCATAGCTTCCGGCAGAGGTCTGAACGGTGTTCCGGGGACCGCATTCCACATGGAACGCGCCCGGCGTGTAGGCTTCACATCCGGTGAATCCGGCTGCGATCAGCAGAAGGTCGCAGGCCAGCGTCTCTTCGGAACCTTCGACTTCCCGAGGCATCATCCGGCCGGTCTCCGGGTCCCGTTCAAACTCCAGTTTCACGGTCTTCACCGCTTTGATGAGACCTTTTTTGTTCGGGATGACTTCCTTGATGGTGGTCTGATAGATGCGCGGATCTTTGCCGAACACCGCGATCGCCTCTTCCTGGCCGTAGTCCGTTTTGAGCTGGACCGGCCATTCGGGCCAGGGATTGCTCGCCGGACGTTCTGCCGGCGGTTTCGGCATCATTTCGATCTGTGTGACCGAGGCGCAGCCTTCACGGAGACAGGTGCCGACACAGTCGTTCCCGGTGTCTCCGCCGCCGACGATGATGACCTTTTTCCCTTTTGCCTCCGTCATTGCGTTTCCGGAGAGCAGGTTCCGGGTCTGGCGGGTCAGAAAGTCGACAGCAGGAAAGACGTTCCCGACCTGTTCTTCTCCGACATTCAGCGTGCGGGCCTGTTTGGCGCCGCAGCAGAGGACCACGGCATCGTATTCCGCCAGAAGCTCTTCTGCAGAGACGTCTGCCCCCACGTTGCAACCCGTTCGGAACACGACACCTTCGGCCTCCATCAGCGCCCTGCGGCGCTCGATGATCTGTTTCTCCAGTTTCATATTCGGGATCCCGTACATCAGCAGTCCGCCGATGCGGTCTTCCCGCTCAAAGACAGTGACATTGTGCCCGCGTTTATTGAGGGCATCCGCGGTGGCGAGGCCGGAGGGTCCGGAACCGATGACCGCGACCGTTTTGTCGGTACGGACGGCGGGCGCATGCGGCTTCATGTTCCCGGTGGCATAGGCCTGTTCGATGAGAAAGAGTTCATTCTCCCGTACTGTGACAGGGTCTCCGTTCAGCCCGCAGGTGCAGGCCACCTCACAGAGGGCCGGGCAGACACGTCCGGTGAACTCCGGGAAACTGGCCGTCTTCAAAAGACGGGCTTTTGCGCTCTCGTAATGACCGTTATACAATTCGTCGTTCCACTCCGGAATAAGGTTGTGGAGCGGACAGCCGGAGACGGCCGGCCCTTTTCCGAATGCCACGGCAGACTGGCAGAACGGGATGCCGCAGTTCATACAGCGCGCTGCCTGCTCCTGCCGTTCCTCCACCTGCAGCGGCGGGTGGAATTCGTGAAAGTCCTGCAGCCTCTGAAGAGGAGCGACGGCCGGGTTGGTCTTCCGGTCATAGTCCAGGAATCCTGTTGTTTTACCCATATTGTCTCCCCTCCTTTATGCGCCCATCAGCGCGTTGAATGCCTCGAGTTCGGCATCCTCCTGCGACAGGCCTTTGCTGAGTTCTTCGTAGATCTTGTCTTTCATGACCGCATACTCGTGCGGGATGATCTTCTTGAAGGACGGGACATAGTCATCGAACGAGTCGAGGATCCTCTGCCCCAGTTCAGAGCCGGTGGCGGCGACATGCTCCTCCAGCATCTCCTTCAGTTTGGAAATGTCCGCCTTGCTGCTGACCGTACTCACTTCGACCATTTCCTTGTTGAGTCTGCGGTACAGATCATGCTCTTCGTCGAGGACGTAGGCGGTCCCGCCGCTCATCCCGGCCGCAAAGTTCTTTCCGGTGCGTCCCAGAACGACGACCGTACCTCCGGTCATGTATTCACAGCCGTGGTCTCCGACGCCTTCGACGACGGCTTCCGCGCCGGAATTCCGGACACAGAACCGCTCGCCCGCAATGCCGCGGACAAATGCCTTGCCGGCGGTGGCGCCGTACAGAGCGACGTTGCCGATAATGATGTTCTCTTCCGCCCGGAATGCGGCATCTTCCGGCGGATATACGGCCAGATTCCCTCCGCTGAGTCCTTTGCCGAAATAGTCGTTACAGTCCCCTTCGAGCCGGATGGAGACGCCCTTTGGCAGGAACGCTCCGAACGACTGACCGCCGCCGCCTTTGCAGCGGACACGGCACAGGTCTTCCGGTGCATCGATGCCGTACGCTCTGGTCACTTCCGAACCGAGGATCGTGCCGAACGAACGGTCCGTGCTCGTGACCTCGAGCGCGAGATCCATCGGTTTCCCCGCCTTCTGCGCTTTGCGGAACGCGGGGACCAGTTCTTTCATGTCCAGAGTCTCTTCCAGACAGAAATCGAACTCGTCGCCGTCGATATGGTGGACTGCGTTGCAGCCGTCCGCATTGTGGTTCCCGAGGATCTTCGAAAGGTCTACCATGGCGGCGCGGTGTGTGATCGCCTTCTCTTTCACTTTCAGGAAGTCTGTGCGCCCGACGAGTTCCTCGACGGTGCGGACACCGAGTTTTGCCATGATCTCACGCAGTTCTTCGGCGATGTACATCATGAAGTTGATGACGTATTCCGGTTTTCCGGCAAAGCGAGCCCGCAGGCGCGGGTCCTGGGTCGCGATGCCGACCGGACAGGTGTTCTGATTGCAGACACGCATCATGACGCATCCCATGGCGATCAGCGGCGTCGTGGCAAAGCCGAACTCTTCGGCGCCCAGCATGCAGGCGATCGCCACGTCGCGGCCGGTCATCAGTTTGCCGTCGGCCTCGACCCGGACCCGCGTACGCAGGCCGTTCTCGATGAGCGTCTGGTGCGTCTCGGCGAGGCCGAGTTCCAGCGGCAGACCGGCGTTGTGGAGCGAGCTCAGAGGAGCCGCGCCCGAACCGCCGTCATAGCCGGAGATGAGGATGACCTCTGCCCCGCCCTTGGCGACGCCGGAGGCGATGGTGCCGACCCCCGCCTCGGAGACGAGTTTGACGTTGATGCGCGCATCGCGGTTGGCGTTTTTCAGGTCATAGATGAGCTGCGCCAGGTCCTCGATGGAATAGATGTCGTGGTGCGGCGGCGGAGAGATCAGCGAAACGCCGGGTGTGGAGAACCGGGTCGCCGCGACCCAGGGATACACTTTTTTGCCCGGGAGGTGACCGCCCTCGCCGGGTTTCGCGCCCTGCGCCAGTTTGATCTGGATCTCTTTGGCCGAGACGAGGTATTCGCTCGTGACGCCGAAGCGGCCGGACGCGACCTGTTTGATCGCGCTGTTGCGCTCGGTCCCGAACCGGTCGCGCAGTTCGCCGCCCTCACCGGTATTGGACTTTGCGCCGAGACGGTTCATCGCCACTGCCATGCATTCGTGGGCCTCTCGGGAGAGAGATCCGTAGGACATGGCACCGGTCTTGAAGCGTTTGACGATCTCGGAAGCGGGTTCCACTTCTTCGAGCGGGATGCCCTGTTCCGGGTATTCGAATGCCAGGAGTCCGCGCAAGGTATGCGGGACGTTCTCATCGTCGACCATGGCGGAATACTCTTTGAACCGCTCATAATCGCCGTCCTGGACCGCTCTGCGCAGGTGGATGATGGTCCGCGGGTCATAGAGATGATCCTCTTTCCCGGCGCCGTTGCGCAGCTTGTGGTAACCCATACTGTCGACGGTGGTGTCGGTGCCGAGGCCCAGCGGGTCAAAGGCGTGGTCATGCCGGTATTCGACCCCTTCCGCGATCTCCGGAAGGCCGATGCCGCCGACACGGCTCACGGTATTGGTGAAGTATTTCTCGACGACGTCTTCCCGGATCCCGACGATCTCGAAGATCTGTGCGGACTGGTAAGACTGGATGGTCGAGATCCCCATTTTGGAGGCGATCTTGACGATGCCGTTCAGCACCGCCTCGTTGTAGTCGTCGATCGCCGTATGGGGGTCCTTGTCGAGAAGGCCCTTCTCGATGCACTCTTCGATGCACTCGTGCGCGAGGTACGGGTTGACCGCCCGGGCGCCGTAGCCGAGAAGCGTCGCAAAGTCGTGGACGCAGCGGGGTTCGGCACTCTCCAGGATGATGGAGATCGCCGTCCTCTTCTTGGTCCGGATGAGGTACTGCTCCATCGCCGAGACGGCCAGCAGCGACGGGATCGCCACGTGGTTCTCGTCGACGCCGCGGTCCGACAGGATGATGATGTTCGCGCCCTTCTTGTAGGCTTTGTCGCACTCCACATAGAGATGGTCGACCGCCTTTTCGAGGGACGTGTTCTTGTAATACAGGATGCTGACCGTCGCCACTTTCAGGCCGGGCAGATCCATGTTTTTGATCTTCAAAAGGTCGACACTGGTCAGGATCGGATGGCTGATCTCGAGGACCTGGCAGTTGTCTCCTTTGTCCTCCAGAAGGTTGCCGTCCGAACCGACGTAGACCTGGGTATCGGTGATGACCTTTTCCCGGATGGCGTCGATCGGCGGGTTCGTCACCTGCGCGAACAGCTGTTTGAAATAGCTGAACAGCAGCTGGTGCTTTTCGGAGAGGACGGCCAGCGGGATGTCGATGCCCATGGCAGCGATCGGCTCCGAGCCGTTTTTCGCCATCGGCAGAATGGACGTATTGATGTCCTCATAGGTGTAGCCGAAGACCTTGTAGAGACGGTCCCGGACTTCCTGCGTGGACTCCTCCACTTTCTTATTGGGGATCGGCAGTTCGTGCAGCGTTTTGAGGTACAGGTCGAGCCATTCTCCGTAAGGGTGGCGATGTGCGTACCGCTCTTTGCACTCGTCATCGGAGATGATGCGTACCTCTCTCGTATCGATGAGCAGCATCTTTCCGGGCTGCAAACGGGACTTTTTGACGATGTGCCGGTCGTCCAGCGGCAGGACACCGACTTCCGAGGACAGGATGAGCAGGTCGTCATCGGTCACATAGTAGCGGGAGGGCCGCAGACCGTTCCGGTCGAGACAGGCGCCGACCTGGTCGCCGTCGGTGAACAGCAGGGCCGCAGGGCCGTCCCAGGGTTCCATCATCGTGGAATAGTAGTGGTACATGTCCTTTTTCTCGCGGCTCATGGTGTCATCGGACTTCCAGGGTTCCGGGACACAGATCATCATCGCGAGCGGCAGGTCCATGCCGTTCATGACGAGGAACTCGAGCGTGTTGTCGAGCATGGCGGAATCGGACCCGGCGGTATCGACGACCGGCAGGATCTTTTCGTAGTTCTCATTCAGGAACGGCGATTCCATGGTCTCGCCTCTGGCGAGCATCCGGTCCGCGTTGCCGCGGATGGTGTTGATCTCGCCGTTGTGGACGATGAACCGGTTCGGGTGCGCCCGTTCCCAGCTGGGGTTCGTGTTGGTGGAGAATCGGGAGTGGACCATCGCGATGGACGAGACGAAGTCCTCTTCCTGGAGGTCCCGATAGAAGCTTCTCAGCTGCTGGACGAGAAACATGCCTTTGTAAACGATGGTCCGGGAGGACAGCGAGCAGACATACGTGTTGTCGTTGGACTGTTCGAAGACCCGGCGGATGACGTAGAGTTTGCGGTCAAAGTCGATGCCCTTCGCGCAGTCGGCCGGCTTTTCGATGAAACACTGCTCGATGTACGGCATCTTGTCGATCGCTTTCTGCCCGAGCGTCTCGGGACAGGTCGGGACGACCCGCCAGCCGAGGAATCGGAGACCTTCTTTGGCGGTGATGATCTCGAGCATCTTCTTGGCCTGTGCCCGGCGCAGTTTGTCCTGCGGCAGGAACAGCATGCCGATGCCGTATTCCCGTGCATCGCCCAGTTCGATGCCGCACTCCGCCGCTTTGGCTTTGAAGAACTCGTGCGGGGTGGCGACGATGATGCCGACACCGTCTCCGGTCTCCCCGGCCGCATCTTTTCCGGCCCGGTGTTCCAGTTTCTCGACGATCTTCAATGCGCTGTCGACGATCCGCCGGGACGCCTCCCCTTTGATGGAGACCACGGTCCCGATCCCGCAGGCATCGTGTTCGAACTGCTCACTGTAGAGCAGATTGTTTTGCAAAGTTTCATTTTTCATTCTTGACAGTCCCTCCCAGAGGAGTTTGTGAGAAGCATAAAAAAAGAGTCACAGAGCGCAGAATCCTCTGCGTTCTGTGACTTCTTCGCCACTCAGGTTGCAATTATTATAATACGATATTATGAAAATTGCAACACTAAATATTTCATTCTTCGGAATTTACCGCCGTTGCTTTCAGTTTTTTCACAGCAGCCTTTTCTCTGGCTTTCTTCTCGCCGTAAGCCTTCTGTTTTTCGAGAGCGACATTCTCAAGAGAGAGGTCGGCGCCGGTGTCTTTCGGGTCGGACTCATCGAACGTGAAGTCTTTGCCCGGAAGGATGGCGTTGAGCAGGATGCCGGCGATGGAGCCGACGGCCAGTGCGGACAGCGTGATGGCGACGGAGCCGAGATGGAAGGTCAGACCGTCCGTCATGCCGAGTGCGCAGACCAGGATGACCGCCGCGATGATGAGGTTCCGGCTCTTGGAGAAGTCGACATGGGACTCGACCATGTTGCGGAGACCGGCAGCGGAGATCATACCGTAAAGGACGAAGGAGATGCCGCCGATGGTCGCGGTCGGGATGGTGTGGATGATGGCCGCGAACTTCGGGCTGAAGGACAGGACCGCCGCGAAGCACGCTGCAATGCGGATGACCTTCGGGTCGTAGACCTTGGTCAGCGCGAGGACGCCGGTGTTCTCACCGTAAGTGGTGTTGGCGGGAGCGCCGAAGAGGGACGCGATGGTGGTCGCAAGACCGTCACCGGTCAGTGTTCTGTGGAGACCCGGGTCGGCGATGTAGTTCTTGCCGACGGTAGCGCCGATGGCGGAGATGTCGCCGATGTGCTCCATCATGGTCGCGAGCGCGATCGGGACGATGGCGATGATGGCCGTGAGGACCAGGGAGCTGTTTGCGAAGTCCACGCCGCCGAAGACGGTGCTGGACCAGTGGATCGGAGAGCCGATCCAGGCAGCTTCTTTGATGGGTGTGAAATCGACATCGTGGCACAGGATGGCGACGATGTAGGAGACGATGACGCCCATGATGATCGGGATGATCCGCATCATACCGACGCCCCAGATGTTGAACATGATGACGACGATGAGTGCGGAGAACGCGACGAGCCAGTTCTCCTGGCAGTTCGTGACTGCGGAACCGGACAGGCCGAGACCGATGGCCACGATGATGGGACCGGTGACGACCGGCGGGAAGTATCTCATGACTTTGGACGTACCAAAGGCACGGATGACCGCCGCAAGGATCAGATAGACGAGACCGGCACAGGCGACGCCGAAGCAGGCGTACGGCAGGAGCTGGGCCTGCGTCATGGATTGATCGGTAAGACCGGTGATGGCGGCGTAACCGCCGAGGAACGCGAAGGAAGAACCCAGGAACGCGGGCACTTTCATCTTCGTGATGAAGTGGAACAGCAATGTGCCGAGACCGGCAAAGAGCAGAGTCGTCGAGACATCGAGTCCGGTGATCAGCGGAACGAGGACCGTGGCGCCAAACATGGCAAACATGTGCTGGAGACCCAGGACGACCATTCTGGGGGTGCCCAGTTTGGTGGCGTCGTAGATCGC
The DNA here is from genome assembly GCA_017433225.1 of Clostridia bacterium. Classification (GTDB taxonomy): domain Bacteria; phylum Bacillota; class Clostridia; order Oscillospirales; family Acutalibacteraceae; genus RUG420. Next base: position 50,214 of record JAFRHS010000044.1, on the reverse strand, counting down.
CTGACCTGCTTCATAAGCAGGAGCTTTGGTTTTTTCTTCAGCCATAAAATCTCTCCCATTCATGAAATTTACATACATAATCAGCAAGAAACTTACCGTGTAAAATTCTACCAATTACCCGATTAAAACGCAAGGATGTATGGTGTACAAGATGTAAATAAACGACGACGGGACTGCCGCCGTGCGGACGACGGGACTTGGTTCGCGGCACTGCGCTGCCTGCGGCAGATGAAGCAGTGTCGTCGAACAGGAAGAAACAAGGAGTATCGCGACGCGCTCCAAGCGAGCGAGACGACTATGTTTCTGACCGTACTGCAATTTCGCTTTGCGAAATTGCACCGAAGTGCTGCCGCACCTCCCGTCGCTAAAAACAGTCCACCGGACTGTTTTCCTGACGCTCCGGCCTTCGGTTCAAGTCCCTGTCCGCAAAAAGAAACAGCGAATACGCATAAGCGTGTTCGCTGTTTCCTGGTGCGGACGACGGGACTTGAACCCACATGAACTTGCATTCACTAGAACCTGAATCTAGCGCGTCTGCCAATTCCGCCACGTCCGCATATGTATGTCAAGCGGGAGACCCGCGTTGACTGCTTGAATATAATAGCACAGCAACCGCTCAAATGCAACGGGAAATTTTCTTTTTTATCGGACTCATTCCACTGCCAGAGGGAATGCTCCCAGTTTCTGATCGAACTTGTTCTTTTCGATCTCATCCGGCACCGGGATCGGATAACAGCCGGTAAAACAGCCGTCACAGAACCCGACCGCCGCGGTGTCCGCCAGACGGTGTGTCGCCTCGACCGACAGGTACCCGAGCGAGTCGACGCCGATCTCCTCCCCGATCTCTTCCACCGTGTCATAGCGGCAGGCGATCAGGTTGTCGCTGCTGTCGACATCGGTGCCAAAGAAGCACTCATGGCGAAACGGCGGAGAAGAGACCCGCATATGGACCTCTGCGGCACCGGCCTCGCGCAGAAGGCGGACGATCCGCGCGCAGGTCGTCCCGCGGACGATGGAATCGTCGATCATGATGACACGCTTCCCGGCGACCGTTTCCCGGATCACGTTCAGTTTGATCTTGACCGCGTCTTCCCTCTGTCCCTGGCTCGGTTCGATGAAGCTGCGCCCGATATATTTATTCTTGATGAAACCGACCCCGTAAGGGATCCCGCTCTCTCTGGCGTAGCCCAGCGCCGCGTCCAGCCCGGAGTCCGGGACTCCGATGACGATATCCGCGTCCACCGGGTGCTCCTTCGCGAGGAAGGCGCCGGCCCGCATGCGGGCACGGTGGACCGAGGCGCCGTCCAGCACCGAGTCCGGGCGGGCAAAGTAGATGTATTCAAAGACACAGGCACTGCGTTTTGCAGCCGGAAGACAATGCTTCGTGTTGGACCCGACTCCGTCTTTCGAGAGGATGATGATCTCTCCCGGCAGTACATCGCGCACAAACGAGGCACCGATGGACTCGAGCGCACAGGACTCACTGCTGACTGCCCAGGCACCCTCTTCGGTCCGCCCCAGACAGAGCGGACGGAAGCCGTTCGGGTCACGGAAGGCGATCATCTTGGTCGCCGTCATGACGATGCACGAATACGCGCCGGAGATCGATTCCATCGTCTTTTCGATGGCCTCCTCCGTACTGGCGGAATGCAGACGATGAGACACGATCGTATAAGCGATCGCCTCCGTGTCGGAAGTCCCGTGGAAGATGCCTCCGGACAGTTCGAACTGCCGGCGCAGTTCCGCCGCATTGACGAGGTTCCCGTTATGCGCGAGCGCCATATTGCCCTTGATATGACGGATGACGAGGGGCTGGATATTGCTGAGGCTCTTGCCGCCGGTCGTGGAATAGCGGACATGGCCGACCGCCATGTTCCCCGTCCCCAGTGCGGAAAGACGTTCTTCCGGGAACACCTCATGGACCAGTCCGTCGCCCTTGTGGTGGGAAAAGACCCCGTCGTCGTTCACGACGATCCCACAAGCTTCCTGCCCTCTGTGCTGAAGCGCATAGAGGGCAAGGTAAACCGAGTGTGCGACATCCTTGGTCGTCGGTTCGAACAGGCCGAAGACGCCGCACTCTTCATGGAGTTTATTCAACATGTTCACAGTAGGATGATGCCGTGCTCGGCACATTCCGCACGCATCTCATCGGGCCAGAGTGCGCACTGCACTTCGCCGATGTGCGCTTTTTCCAGGAGCAGCATACACATGCGCGATTGACCGATGCCGCCTCCGATGGTGAGCGGCAGGGTGCCGTCCAGGATCCCTTTGTGGAACGGACGTTCCTCCCGGTCGAGGCAGCCCTCGATCTCCAGCTGGCGATGCATGCTCTCGGCGTCGACACGGATGCCCATCGAGCTGATCTCGAACGCGCAGCCGAGGAGCTCGTTCCATGCGAAGATGTCGCCGTTGAGCGACCAGTCATCATAGTCCGGCGCACGGCCGTCATGTTTCTGACCGCTCTTCAGAGCGCCGCCGATCTGTTCGATGAACACGGTCCCGTGTTCTTTGACGATGGCGTCCTCACGCTCTCTCGGGCTCAGCTCCGGCCAGCGGTCTTCCAGTTCCTGGGTCGTGACGAAATAGACTTCGTCACTCATCTCAAAGCCCAGCATCGGATAGGTCTCTTTGACGACGTCGTTCGTCTCAACGATCGCACGGACGATCTTTTTGACGATGTCATGCAGGAATTCCCGGTTGCGGTCTTCCCGGCGGATGACCCGGCACCAGTCCCACTGGTCGACATACAGAGAATGCAGGTTGTCCATATCGTCGTCCCGGCGGATGGCGTTCATGTCGGTATAGATGCCGGTCCCGGGCTCATAGCCATAGTACCAGAGCGCGTGGCGCTTCCATTTGGCAAGGCTTTGAACGACCTGGCCCTCCCCTTCCATGTTCTTCATCGTAAAGGTGACTTTTCGCTCCACACCGTTCAGGTCATCGTTGAGACCGCTGGCCTCCGTCACCATGAGCGGCGCGGTCACGCGGTCGAGGTTCAGCGCTTTGCTGAGTTTGAACTGGAACGTATCTTTGACCGTTTTGATCGCGTATTGCGTTTCTCTCTGACTGAGTTTACTGTGATATCCTTCCGGATAGATCGGATAGATCATAGGTGTCTCCCCTTAATAGTTGATCAGATACTGGTCGATCTCCCACTGAGAGATCTTCGTTCTGTAGTCGTCCCATTCCGCTTTCTTTCCGGCGATGTAATTGTCGAATACATGAGCGCCGAGGGTCTCGCGGACGAACGGGTCTTTTTCGGCTTCGGCAATGGCCTCTTCCAGAGTGCCCGGCAGACAGTCGATGCCGTTGGCAGCCAGTTCCTCATCGCTCAGCACGAACACATTCTCGTCATAAGCGGGTTTCGGAACAAGTCCTCTTTTGATGCCGTCCAGACCGGCTGCAAGGCAGAGCGCCATCTCCAGGTACGGGTTGCAGGTCGGGTCCGGGCAGCGGAGCTCGACACGGGTGCCCTTGCCGCGGCTGGCCGGGATCCGGACCAGGCAGGAGCGGTTGGAAGTGCTCCAGACGAGGTAGCTCGGAGCCTCATAGCCGGGCACCAGACGCTTGTAGGAGTTGACGGTCGGGTTCGAGAAGGCCGCGATGCCTTTGACGTGTTCCATGATGCCGGCGATGAACGCATAGGCCTCTTTGGAAAGACCGAGGTCGCCGTCCGGATCGTCGAAGACGTTCTTGCCGGTCTCGAGTTCGTAAAGGCTCATATTGGTGTGCATGCCGGAGCCGTTGATGCCGTAGATGGGTTTCGGCATGAACGTCGCATGCAGGCCGTGCTTGGTGGCATAGGTCTTGACGACATGTTTGAAGGTCATGACACGGTCGGCGGTCATGAGGCCTTCGCCGAACTGGAAGTCGATCTCATGCTGTCCTTCCGCGACTTCGTGGTGGGATGCCTCGATCACGTAACCCATCTGTTCGAGCGCCAGACAGATATCTCTCCGGCAGTTCTCGCCGTGGTCGATCGGGTTCAGGTCGAAATACCCGGCCTTGTCCGCGACCTCGGTAGTCGGTTTTCCTTCCTCGTCCAGTTTGAAAAGGAAGAATTCGCACTCGGGGCCAACGTTGAAACCGTAACCCATCTCTTTTGCCTCGTCGATGACTTTCTGGAACACGTTTCGCGGATCGCCTTCAAACGGGGTCTTGTTGTCGGACATATAGACAGAACAGATCAGACGGCCGGTCTGGATCTCTTCGTGCTTTCTCCAGGGAACGATCGCCCAGGAGTCATAATCGGGATGCAGATACATGTCGCTCTCGTCGATGCGAACGAATCCGTTGATCGAGGACCCGTCGAACATGCACTCATTGTCCAGCGCCTTTTCGAGCTGCGACACCGTGATGGCAACGTTCTTCATGATGCCAAACAGGTCGGTGAACTGAAGTCTGACAAATTCCACGTGATTCTCTTTTGCGCTCTGCAAAATCTGTTCTTTTGTGAGCTTACTCATAAGATCCTCCTTCTCGACATTACATCGATTCAAAAAATTGATAAAAAAGAAGAAGGCGCTCCGATGTGGATCGGAACGCCTTCGCTCTTATCTTGGCTAAGAGTCTACACCTGCAAAAAGGATTTGTCAACTCTTTTTGAAAAATTCATTTTGTGAAATTTCATTTTTGGAAGAAATCGCACGTTATATAGGACTCAAACGAAAATATTATCTTATCAGATTGTCTTATGGCCTTTCATGTACCGGACACCGACCAGATAGATATTGGCGGCGCGGGGCTCTTTCGTCTTGATGCGCAGGTTCACGTCGTCCGTGACGAGGCCGACCGTGCCCTTGGACGAGTAGGAGATCTTCTTCACGTCGGTCCCCTTCACCCGGGTCGATCTGCCGTCCCACAGTACCTCGATGCTGTCCTTGTAAAGACGGATGACGCCGTGTTCGTCGGCGAGGTGTACATCGCCTTTCTCATCCATGACGGAGACGAGCTGTTCGTCGTGCTCGACCAGGACTTCATCGGGGTCGGTCGCGTTGTCGATGAGCTGGTAGATGAGTTCTTTCTGGTACTTGTCCCATTCGGGGATCGTGTCCCAGTCCATGTCTTTGGAATGCCAGAAACCATAGTCGTCGACCGTGGCCTCGAAGTCGCAGCAGTCGCACCAGAGTTTGTCGTGCTTCGTGTGGAGTTTGCCGACCGTCCCGCACTTCGGACAGCCGTACAGCACGTACTCCGCGCTCTGCGCCGGGTTCTCGGCGATATACTTCTGTTTCTTCACACGGTTCTCTTCATAGGCGTTGACATAGAGGTCGCGGCACATCGCCTCATAGACCTCGTCTTCGCTCATCTGAGCGATCTCCGCCTTCGTGTAATGATGGACCACCTCTCCGTAGACAGGGCCCTTGCGGCGCTCGTCCGCCCACCGCGGGATGGTCAGGTAACCACCGGTGATGCGGTGTGTGATGAGTCCGCAGCCCGCCTCCTTGACGAGGGTCGCATTTCGGCGGGAGATGTAGCCGGTCTCCCCCGTGTCCGTGACTCTGGCCTCGGCCATCAGCTGGACATTGATGCCCCGCTTCAGGGTCTCGAGCATATTGTTGTAAATGACATCGCTCGAATCCTTCTGATAGTTGATGAGCGGGCGGCCGATGAACCGGAACACGTTTCGGATGACCGGGTTCTCCATGACATGGTCACTGGAGACGAACCGGAAGTATGCCCGGACGTCGCTCAGGACAAAGCCGGGGTCTGCCCCGTCCGTGTGGTTCGAGACCAGCAGGAACGGCTCTTCGACGGGTTTGTAAACGTTGCGGTGGAACCCGAACAGTTTGCAGAAGATCGGAGACAGGACGGGTGCCAGATACTTCCAGATGAACTTGACGCGCCGGAAGTTGTTGGGCATCTGTTTCATGATCAGTTAGCTCCTTCCGCGGCAGCTTTCTTCGCTGCGGCGATCTTGGCATTCTCCTCTTCCTCCAGAGCGTGGAAGGCGACTTTGCCGACCAGCGTCTTCGGAAGTTCGGAGCGGAATTCGATCTCTCTCGGGAGCGCGTAACCGGCGACGGAAGCGCGGCAGGCGTCCACGATCTGTTTCTTCAGTTCTTCGGTGCCTTCGACACCCTCTTTGAGGACGACGAACGCCTTGATGCGCTGCATCTTATAGTCGTCCTGGACACCGATGACACAGGAGTAGTCGACATAGTCCAGTTCGTTGATCGCATTTTCGACCTGAGCCGGGGAAACGTTGTAGCCGGACGTGATGATCATACGCTTCATGCGCTGATGGAAGTAGACGAAGTCCTCCTCGTCCATGTGGCCGAGGTCGCCGGTGTGGAGCCAGACTTCCCCGTTCGAATGGCGTACGAGCGTCTTGGCGGTCTCTTCCGGCTGGTCTTTGTAGCCCAGCATGACGGAGGGACCCTGGATGGCGATCTCGCCTTCCTCACCCGCAGAGAGGAATTCTTCGGTACCGGGTCTGACGATCCGGTACGTGGTGTCCGGATAGCCGACACCGATGGAGCCCTCTTTATACTTGGTGCGGGGCGTCAGGCAGGACGCGGTGACGGTCTCGGTGAGACCGTAGCCCTCGCGGACCTGGATGCTTGCGCCGTGTTCTTTGAGGTACTTGTCGACGGCGCGCTTCAGCGGGACCGGAATGGAGTCGCCGCCGGAGAACATGCCCATGAGGTACGAGACATCGGCATCTTTCATGTATTCGGATTCGATGAGCATCTTGAACAGAGTCGGAACGCCGGCGATGAGGTTCGGGTGGAACTTCTGCATGGCTTCCGAATAGCTCTTCGTGTTGACGGTCGGGATCAGGACATCGCAGCCGCCGTTGACGAGGATCGTGTGGATGCCGACGCCGAGGCCGAAGCCGTGGAACACGGGCATGGCGGCCAGGAACCGCAGGTCGCGGAAGAAGTCGAAGTCGATCGCCACGGCACACTGCAGTGCCAGAGCGTTGAAGTTCTTGTCGGAGAGCAGGATGCCCTTGGGAGCACCGGTCGAACCGCCGGAGTAGAGAATGACCGCCGTACGGCCCTCATCGTAGGGCACCAGGGAGGCAGTCTTGCCGCGGCCGGCTTTCATGTAGTCTTTCCAGGCAGTGCCCTTCCCTTTCAGCGGGAACTTCGTGAACTTGCGGCCGTCCTTTGCCCAGTAGCCGACGTTCAGCGGGAAGTTCAGGTAGTCCTGCATGCGGGCGACGATGATGTCGATGTCGCGGTCGATCTCCTCGGTCGCCTGGAGGACCTTCTCGTAGAAGAGGTCCGGGACGAGGATCGCTTTGCTCTCGGAGAGAGTCAGGTAGTGGACGATCTCTTTTTCCGCAGACAGCGGATGGATCAGGGAGACCGTGACACCGATGCGGTTGAGCGCATACAGCGTCTCGATGGCCTGCGGGATGTTCGGCATGCAGAGAGTGACCGTGTCGCCCTTCTTCACGCCGTGGGCCTCGAAGGCTGCCGCGATGGACAGGATGTGGTCATGCATCGTGTCGAACGTCGTGGACGCGCCCTGGAACATGTAAGCGGGGTTGCCCGGCAGACGGTCGCGTGCCATCTTGAACATCTCGTACATGGTCTTGTCCGGGTACGCGATGTGCACCTCGTCGTCATAGACGGCTCCATCGTTTTCGGCAAAGAACGTGTCGACTGCCGCGCGGAAGCTTTCGGGGTCGGCTTCATAGCAGCCGTCGAGTTTCGCCTCCGGGAAGGACATCAGCGTGCTCTTCTTCGGATAGGCAGACGCGAGGTCGCTGACCCAGTTCTTCGGGAACTGATCGTTCTTCATGGACTGGAGGAACAGCGCCGGTCTCTGGACGAGCCGCCACAGGGCATCGCTGTTGTTGGAGACGGCGTCCTGACGATAGGTGTCGTTCAGGTAGTCTTCCAGCGCATTGTAATCGTGGTCGCCCCTGCCCGTCGTCTTTTTGAAGATGTACGGCATGGAGACCATCGCCTCTTCGATCGGGTCTTCCAAAATGAAACCCTTGACCGTGCCGGGAAGGGCACGCATGTTGGAATAGAGAGCGGCGGTCGCGCCGAGGTCCTTACCGTAAACATAGATGGGTCTGCCGGCGCCGTTGTAGGCGCGGTTCAGTTCCCACAGGACCGCAATGACATCGAATTTTTCTTTGACGCCCCACATGGTGAAGGCCTTTTCGCCGCAGTCGCTGTCGCCATGGTTCCGAAGGTCCATGGTGCAGACGGAAGTGCCGTTCTCCAGGAGGCCCGGGATGAGGGCTTTGAAGTCGGTCACGCCGTCGGAGCCGTAGCCGTGGACGCAGAGAAGGATCCGCTTCTCGTTCGAAGCCTTCCAGAGTTTGGCCGCGAGTGTGACGTCGTCGTATGCCACCGCCTTGAAGGTGGCGTCCGGTTTCTTTTCGAATTTCTGTCCGGGAACAGAAAGAGAACCCCACGCGACTTTGCCGGCGCAGAATTCTCTGAAATTCGGTTCGATCGTAGTTTTGTTTGCCATTAGATTCACCCAGTAGTCCTTTTAAAAATATATTATTAGCTATTACAGGTGGGAGTCTAACAGACTATTCTAAACTGAATCGAAACTTTTATAAGATTTGGGGCAGATTTACCGTAAAAACAGTCAGTCCGAAGGTGGATGTGACCGAGATGGTGCCGTGATGCAACTCGACGATGCGTTTACAGATGGAGAGGCCGAGGCCGTTGCCAACTGTGGCGTGAGACGGGTCCGTCTGGTAGAACTTGTCGAAGATACGGTACTTGTCTTTGTCGGGGATCGTTTCTCCGGTGTTCCGGACCTCGACCGCGAGCCAGTTGTCTTTCGGACGGACTTTGACGATGATCTTTCCGCCGACGGGACTGAACTTGATGGCGTTGTCGAGGAGATTGATCCAGACTTCGGACAGCATGTCCTCATTGCCGGAGAGGTAGAACTCTTCGAGATCGATGTCGATCTCCTGACGCTTTTCCGTCCACTTCTTTTCCAGCATGAGCACACAGTGGCGCAGCTGCTCGGACAGGTTGAACCGGGTGATGTCCGTGAGGACGCTGACGTTGTCGAGTTTGTTCATGTCGAGGACGTTCATCGCCATATTGGAGAGCTTCTCAGACTCGGTCCGGATGATCTCGAGGTACTCTTTCTCCTGCTCTTCGGAGAGGTTGCCCTTCTGGAGCAGTTTGGCAAAGCCGGAGATGGAGACGATCGGTGTTTTGAACTCGTGGGAGAAGTCGTGGATGAAGTCCGTGCGGAGCATTTCATTCCGACCCAGTTCTTCCGCAAGTTTGTTGAAACTCTCCTCGAGTTCGAGAAACGGGCGGAACCGGCGGAGGACGGCGGGGATCCGGATCCGTGTGTCGAAGTTGCCGTGGGTCAGACGGTCGATCATATCGATGTACTCTTCCAGCAGACGCAGCGGAAAACTCATCGCGCCTGCGGACAGACCGGTCCCGATGAGGATCGAGAACAGCGCCACCAGGGCTCCCGCCCATCGGGTGGAACGCAGGGAAAGGTCCGGAAGCTTTTTGAGGATCTTCAGTTTGTGCAGGAGGATGGCCCCTCCGATAATGATGATAGAGGTGACCAGCAGAACGACTGCAACGATGACAGAAAACATCGCGGTCAGTTTGAAGTACCGTTTCCGGTTTTCGATGGTCTCGGCATCCGGGCGCGGCAGTTTTTCGAGGATCTCGTGCCGGCGGTCGCTCATGGGTCTTCCCTCCTTTTTCACACATTGGTCGTAGCTTTATAGCCCAGCCCGCGGATGGACTGGATATTGAATTCGTCCCAGTCGGCGAAGTGTTTGCGCAGACGGGAGATGTGGACCGTGACGGTCTCCCAGCCGGTCTCGCTGTCTTCGCCCCAGACGGCATCCATGATCTGGATGCGGGTGAAGATGCGTCCGGGAGAGGACAGCAGCAGATACAGGAGTTGGAACTCCTTTTGCGGCAGCTCGACGACTTCATCGCCGCGGCTGACGGTGAGCGCTTCTTCATCGAGGACCACGTCCCCGATCTGGATCTTTTTTTCGACCGAGATCTGGAACCGGCGGAGCAGCGCTTTGACGCGCAGGACCATCTCTTCGGGGTCGATCGGCTTGGTCATGTAGTCGTCCGATCCGGCGCGGAGGCCGGCCTTGACGTCTGAAGACAGGGTCTTGGCGGAAACCATCAGGATCGGCAGGTTTTCATTCCCCTGACGGAGCATTTTCGTGAATTCGAGGCCGTCCATCTCCGGCATCATGACATCGACGACCGCGAGGTGGACCTGTTCGCGATCCATGCACTCGAGCGCCTCGACCCCGTTCGCGGCGGACACGACTGCATAGCCTTCCGCGGCGAAGATCTCGGAGAAGAGTTTCCGGGTATTGCGGTCGTCATCGACGACGAGGATGCGTACCATGGCGATGGACTCCTTTCGTAAGAGTTACTGTTCGGCGGTCCTGGAACGGACCCGTTCATACATGAAGAACATGAGGATCAGCAGCAGGGCCAGGTAGACCGGCCACAGGCGGATACTGATGTGCTGGGCGATGAGGCCGAACAGCGGCGGAAGGACCGTGGTGCCTACATAGGCACTGGCCATCTGGACGCCGATGATCTCCTGGGATGCCCGTTTGCCGAAATGGCCCGGCGTCGAATGGATGATGCAGGGGTAGATCGGCGCGCAGCCGAGGCCGATGAGCATGATGGCGGTCAGCTGGAACCATTCGGTCCCGGTCGGGACGAGCAGCATGGCGACGCCGAATGCGATGATGCCCTCGCCGAGGTGGATGAGCTGGTCGTCGTTATAGCGGAAGGCCAGGAAGCCGTTCAGGGCACGGCCGATCGTGATACCGAGGAACGCGAGGCTCGTGAACGTGGCCGCCGCTTCGTTCGTGAGACCGGTGTGCAGGGTCAGGTAACTGCCGGTCCAGAGACCGGTGGTGGACTCGAGACCGCAGTAGCAGAAGAACGCGACCATGATCTCTTTGACGCCCGGCAAACGGACGATCTCTTTGAGCGGACGCGGTTTCCAGGGAGCTTCGGGCGATTCGTCCGAGTCCTCCTCTTTTCCCTCTTCCCGTTCATCATCGGCGGCTTTCCACAGCGGGATGACGACGATGAGCACGATAGCGAGCGCCATCTGGAAGAAACTGAGCATGCGGTAGCCCATGGTCCAGGGCAGGCCCATGGTCAGGACGCGTCCCATGAGATAGGGCCCGGCGGTCGCGCCGACGCCCCACATGCAATGGAGCCAGCTCATGTGGTGGCTCTTGTAGTGGATGGCGACATAGTTGTTGAGGGCGGCGTCGACACTGCCGGCGCCGAGGCCGTACGGGATCGCCCACAGGCAGAGCGCCCAGAAAGAATGACAGAGAGAGAAGCCGAACAGCGCAGCGGCGGTCATCGCGACACTGATGGCGGTGACGCCTCCGGTCTTCAGGACCGAGATGAGGCGGGCGCTGAGGAGGCTCGAGATGACGGTGCCGACGGCGATGATCGCCGAGACGATGCCGGCGTAGGAGACCGGGACGCCGAATTCCGGGTAGATCGTCGGCCAGGCAGAACCGAGGACCGAGTCCGGAAGGCCCAGACTGATGAATGCCAGGTAGATGATCGGCAGCAGGAAACTGAGCATGGGTGGCCTCCTTTCGTGATGATGGGACTATTATAGCATAAAAATAATAAGAGAGACGGGACTTGATGCGTCTTGCTTCGCAAGCCGCACCGAGGTGCTGCCGCACCTCCCGTCGCTAAAAACAGCCCACCGTGCTGTTTTCTTAACGCTCCGGCCTAAAGGTTCAAGTCCCGTCAGGACAAAAAAACAGCCGACCCATACGGGTCGGCTATTTTTTGGTGCGAGAGACGGGACTTGAACCCGTACGAATCACTCCACACGCCCCTCAAACGTGCGCGTCTGCCAATTCCGCCACTCTCGCGTGTTTCGCAAGCCGTATTCGGCTCACGCAACATTGACTATTATAGTGATAACCCCGGTCTTTGTCAACCAATAATCGGGGATTTTTTCACTTTTTAATCGTAGTATTTTTCCCGGTGTTTCCGGCGGGCAAAGTGGAAGATCGCATACCCTGCCACGACCGCCACGAAGGCGATCAGCCCGACATAGACCGACCGGTTCGAACTGCCGTCGACTTTGAGGTCGGACCAGAAATTGCTCATGAGCGTCTGGGTCTCGGGCGGCAGGTTGTGGAAGTACTGGTAGTTCTCGAAGAGCGACTCATCCGGGTACAGGATCTCGTTCCCTTTGTAGGTGTAATCGTCCATTTTGAGGACTTCCGTATTGGGGGTCGCGTACGCGATGTATTCCGCATTCGCCAGAGCCACTTCCGGTTCTTCCATGAAGTTGATATACAGCTCCGCGGCACCCTTGTTCTTCGCCGTGGTCGGGATGCACATGGCGTCGACGAAGATGTTCGCGCCCTCCTTCGGGAACGCTACCGCCAGGTCGTCGTTGTTCTCGGCCATGGTGAAATAATCGCCCACATAGTAGGGAGCCATGGCGGCCGCGCCGCTCTCCATGATGTTGTAGACTTCGTCCATGACGTAGGCCCGGACGACCGGTTTCTGCTCGAGGAGCTTGTCGTACGCGGCGGCCCACTTGGACGGGTCCGTGTCGTTGTAATCCTGACCGAGCAGCGACTGCGCGATCGCGAACGAGTCCCTCGGGTTGTTGAACATGAGGACCTGTCCCTCATACTTCTTATCCCAGAGGACAGACCAGCTGTCCGGTGTCCCCTCGACCAGTTTTTTGTTGTAGATGAGCGCCACATAGCCGACGTTGTAAGCGACCGTGTACTCATCCTTCGGGTCGTAGTAGAGCCCCTTGTATTTCGGGTCGATGTACTTGAAGTTCGGGATCTTCGAATAGTCGAGTTTCTCGAGGAGCCCCTCGTCGATGAGGCGCTCGATCATGTAGTCCGACGGAAAGACGAGGTCGTAGTTCGCGCCGCCGCTCTTGAGCTTCGCGTACATGTCCTCATTCGAGTCGAAGTTCGTGTAATTGACCTTGATGCCGGTGAGGTCCTCGAACTTCTTGTTGACGTCGAGAGAGCCTTCTCCCCCGTCCGAAATGTATTCGCCCCAGTTGTAGACGTTCAGGGTCGTTCCACGGTACGGGTTGTTCCGGTAATAGTCCTCATTGTCGATATTGGCCGTGTTCGGCGCGCTGCTCGGGACCGCAAACGCGAACAGACACGAGCTCAGCACCATGACGAGTGCCATGAGCCCTGTGGCGATGTACTTTCTCATTTCGCCACCTTCTCTCTTTTCTGCAGACTGCCGTTCTCCGCGCGGCTCTGGATGACGTTCAGCGCGATGAGGAGAATGAGCATGACGAGGAAGATGATGGTGGACAGCGCATACATGTCAGGCGTCACGCGCTTTTTCGTCATCGAATAGATGCGGATCGGCAGGGTCTGGAATTCCGGACCGCTGACGAAGTACGAGATGACGAAGTCGTCGAGCGACAGCGTGAAGGCCATGATGGCACCGGCGATGACGCCGGGGCGGATCTGCGGCAGTGTCACCTTGAAGAAGGCCTGGACCGGCGTACAGCCGAGGTCCTGGGCGGCTTCGGTCAGGTACCCGTCCATCGCCCGGAAACGCGGGAGGATGTTCAGGATGACGTACGGCAGCTGGAACGTGATGTGGGCGATGAGCATGGTGCCAAAGCCCAGCACGCCCTGCCGGTGCATGAGTGTGCCGGCAAAGACGAACAGGAGCATCATGGAGATACCCGTGACGATGTCCGGGTTCATCATCGGGATGTTGTTCGTCGTCAGGAGTGTCTTTTTATAGTAGCGCGAACGCGTGTAGTTGATGCCGACCGCGGAGACCAGTCCGAACAGGGTCGAGATGATCGCCGAGATGAAGGCAAGGACCACCGTGTTGCGGAACGCCGCGATGGTGGCGCCGTCCTTGAAAAGTTCCGCGTACCACTTGAGAGAGAATCCGGCCATGACGCTCGTACTGTTGGAGGAGTTGAAGGAGAAGACCATCAGCACCACCATGGGCGTGTAGAGCAGGATCATGAACAGAGCGAGATAGACGCGTTCGAGGACCGTGGTTTTCTTCTTCATACGACCATCCCCTCCTCCGAATCGCCAAAGCGGTTCATGACCGCGAGGCACACCAGGATGAAGATCATCAGGAGCAGCGAGATCGACGCGCCGAGATGGTAGTTGTAGGCGGTCTGGAACTGCATTTCGATGACGTCACCGATGAGGGTGTATCGCCCGCCGCCGAGCTTCTGGGAAATGTAGAAGGTACTGACGGAAGGGACGAAGACCATCGTGACCCCGGAGATGATGCCGGGTTTGGTCAGGGGGATCATGACATCCTTGAAGATCTGGAAGCCGTTGGCGCCGAGGTCTCTCCCCGCCTCGATGAACTTGTAGTCGAGCTTGGTCATGGTCGTGTACAGCGGCAGGACCATGAAGGGCACATAGTTGTAGACCATGCCGAAGATGACGGCGCCGCTCGTGTTGATGAGATGGAGCGGAGACAGGCCGATGCTCTGCAGCGCGTGGTTGATGATGCCGGTGTCTTCAAACAGGACCATGATGGCGTAGGTACGCAGGATGAAGTTCATCCACATGGGGATCATGATCAGCATGACGAGGACCGTCTGTGTACTGGCTTTGGTCTTCGAGAAGATGTACGCCAGCGGATAGGCCGTCACGAGACAGAGGACCGTCGCCACCAGTCCGAACCAGATGGAACGGAAGATGGTGTCCGTATACAGCGTGAGCTGGGTGATGTTTTCAAAGCTGAAATGCCCGGCGGCGTCGGTCAGCGCGTAGTATGCAACGATGGCGAGCGGCGCGATGATGAACACCGCCATCCACAGGCCGTAGGGCGCTGTGATGGAGTTGTAAGTGCGGTTATTCATCTTCCTCGACCTCCGTGATGTCATCGAGGTCGGTGATATCGAGCTCCGCGTTGGAGATGTAGTCCATCTCGTCGGAGAAACTCGAGTAGTCGCCGAATTCGCCGGAGTACTTGGATTTCTTCATGATGTGGATCTCATCAGGTTTGATGAGGATGCCGATGGTGGCGCCTTCCGGAGAGAAGTCCGTCGTCTGGATCATCCACTTGAAGTCGTTGATGTCGACGATGATCTCGTAGTGTAGGCCTTTGAACGTGACCGACGTGATGACACCGGTCAGCATGCCGTCTTCCGGCGCGCAAATGTCCACGTCTTCCGGACGGATGACGACGTCGACAGGCTCGTTCAGGGCAAAGCCCTTGTCCACGCAGTCGAAGTCATGGCCGGAGAAGCGGACACGACAGTCTGAAAGCATGATGCCGTCGAGGATGTTGGACTCGCCGATGAAGTCGGCGACGAAGGCGTTGGCCGGTTCATTGTAGATGTCTTCCGGCGTGCCGATGTGCTGGATCTCACCGCCGTCCATGACGATGACCTTGTCGGACATGGAGAGCGCTTCCTCCTGGTCATGGGTGACGTAGATGAACGTGATGCCGAGGCGCTGCTGGATGTTCTTGAGTTCGACCTGCATGTCCTTGCGGAGTTTGAGGTCGAGAGCACCGAGCGGTTCGTCGAGCAGGAGCACTTCCGGGTCCACCGCCAGTGCTCGGGCGATAGCGACCCTTTGCTGCTGGCCGCCGGACAGAGAGTCGATGGACCGGCGCTCGAACCCTCTGAGGTCGACGAGTGCCAGCATCTCTTTGACTTTCGCCTGGATGGCGTCCTCCTTCATTTTCCGAAGGCGCAGACCGAAGGCGATGTTCTCATATACGTTCAGGTGCGGGAAGAGTGCATAACGCTGAAAAATGGTGTTCACGCGGCGTTTGTGGGCCGGGACACCATTCATGACCTGATTATCAAAAATGACCTCTCCGGAGTCCGGTTCCTGAAAGCCTGCAATGATGCGCAGCGTCGTCGTTTTTCCGCAGCCCGAGGGGCCGAGGATGGTGACGAATTCCCCGTCTTTGATATCGAGGTTCAAGTTGTTCAGGATCGTTTCTCCGTCAAAGGCCACGCAAATGTCTTTGAGGGTGATGATGACATTCTCTTTCACTTATGCACTTCCTTTTTTAACCGTAAATTGCTGTGATTTACAGACCGAGTCAAAGATGGCCACCCCGTGGGTGACCCGCTGTTTTAAACTATAAAGAAATATACAACAAAAGTCAATGAACCACCCGTAAACTCAAAAAATTGGTGTTGATTCTGGGTCCCCTTTCTGTTATTATAGTTGAGCACGAATTGCATATCCGGGTGTGGCGCAGTTGGTAGCGCGCTTGACTGGGGGTCAAGAGGCCGTGAGTTCAAGTCTCGCCACTCGGACCAAGAGGAAACGCTCAAAAATCGCGTAACTACGTGGTTTTTGAGCGTTTTTTCATAAATATTATTTTTCCAAATCAGAAAATAAAATGTACAACTTATCGTACTTTGCCCCTATTTTTCGCTATGGTGTATACCAAAATGTATACCAAAATCAAGCCCAGGTAACGGCGTAACTACGTCGGTGCTGGAAAAACTGGTATACAAAGTTATACCAAAGTTATACCACTTGATCCCATTTTGAAGTATTGCCTATATTCCGCCTGGGCAGTGGGCAAGTGTATTATTGCCTCAAATAAGGCCGTAGGCAGGCATTACGTGAAATGCCATCCTTCTATACCTGCCACCTTAAAAAGAGCTTTCCGTCATTTCTGAGCCCCTAAAAAAGGGGTGCATCGTCAGATAATACAGCCCCAAAAAAAGGGGAGTATCTCGCGGAAGGTGCGCCCCTAAAAAAAGAAAGGTTCGATATGTTCGAACTTAAAAAGAGATCCCGGCCCTGTGGCGATACAGGACCGGGAAACAGAAAGGCTGATACGACCCTAACGGGTCTATGGCAATAATATCATATTGTGAACCCCAGGGCGATTGATCCACTGT
Source organism: Clostridia bacterium (assembly GCA_017433225.1). Classification (GTDB taxonomy): domain Bacteria; phylum Bacillota; class Clostridia; order Oscillospirales; family Acutalibacteraceae; genus RUG420. The sequence continues at coordinate 33,366 of JAFRHS010000044.1, read as the reverse complement.
ACTATAAGCAGCCCCAGGCGGCTAGCAGCTGAGCCGCCTAAAACCATTTAGGATAAAAGACGTATTTTGTATAATTCTCCACCCGCTCCAGCTGCAGTTATGCATAAAAGAGGGTGGATATATGCATAAACAAGCGCTGTTTTGCATATTCATACACAATTTACCGTTGTTTTACGGCAAATAAGCGAATGAATAATATTCATTAGGCTGAAATGTGCAGTTTGTGCAGTTTTATTCTATATTTTTTTTAATTTTGTTTTCCCGGGAAAAAACGATACTAAACTGCACAAACTGCACAAATGGCGTAACTACGTGGTTTTTGGAAAAGGCGAAAAATCGGCTTTTTCAGTGTCTCTTAACCCGTACTGTCTTTCAGACTATAACCTGGGATAACATTTCTTACTGTTTTACCGTCTACTGTTGCGCTGTCCTTTAACAAATGTCCTCTTTGTGGCCCTCGCAATTCTGAATTGAACGCTCTAGGGCCGAACGGTTTACAGTTGTTTTCTTCACACCAATACTTGTACGCGTGGTAACATTCCTGGGATCTTATACAGCCTTCCGGGTCTTTCTTTATGCAGTCCTTGATAAACTGGCCTATATAGTCGCTGTCCGCCTGGTATTGATCCACTCGCTTAGTTATGGCAGCTGGTCTGTTTGTTTTGAAGTCTTTTGCGTTTCTGTATTTTTGATTTCCTTCACACGCCCAGGAAAAACACTGGTTAAGCATTTCCTGTTTCCGCATTCGCTCCTGCAGGTGGTAGTCTCTTTTCGTGCCAATGAAACGCTGCTCAAACGGGATCACTGCCACCCGCTCCGAACTAAAGACGGTTGTATCGGAAACGGCTGGCAGGTGGTTTGTAACAATGACCAGCTTGCCAACCACCCGGAAAGAGACGGGCTCTTGGTGTAGCTGCCTTGCGGTCATTGTATCGCCACCTGTTATAGCCTTGATAAATGCACTGTCTAACGGCATACCGCGCCGGGGTTCTTCCGCGTGGATCATCCGCGCACCTTGAAAGCGCGATCTGTCCGGGCTGGGTCCGCTGCTATTTACTCGGTTTGCCTTTTCCAGCGTTTCCGGCGCTATGGTTAAATGGTAGTCTCCCATCATTGCCCCTATAGCATTTAACAGAGTTGACTTTCCGTTCCTGGTGGTTTCACCCAAGATGATATAAAACTCTGCCGGGGTGGTGTCCTCAGATAGGCACAGGCCAATGACCATTTGGAAATAGTCTCTTATTTCCTTGTCCGGGAGTATTTGCGTAACGACCTTTTCAAAGTCTGTATACTGGCAGTCCCGCTCCGTGACATTAGCGCACTTGCTGAGAAGGTCCGCCGGGTCGTGGTCTTTCCATTTGCGAGTTTTGAGGTTGTATGTTCCACACTTACAGTTGAACAGGTCCGGCTTTTGGTCTAGCATTTCGCTGGTAATGGGGTTGTGCTTTTGTGCATCCCTCAGCATTTTGTCTCTTTTGTTGATATCCTGCAGCCTGCCTGCTAGTTTCTGATAAGCGTCTCCCTGGCCCACGGCATAATGGTACAAGGCATTAGAAAGCGTCTCCGCGGCCTTCTCCGCCCGCTCCGTGCGGTCCCGCTGCCAGTTGATCCCGTTGTACCAATACCACCCGCGGGCCGTAGTGTTATAACGCAGATACTTACCGTATATGGAATTGAACAGGGCCCCGGCGGCAATGTCCGACAGGCTGTTATACCTTCGGTCCGTGCTGACTTTCATTTCATTAAGAACGTACACCAGTTCGATATCTGAATAATCTAGCGGGGACTTGTCGGCGCTGGGTTCAAGGCCACTTGCCAGTGCTGCGCGTGAAAGATCCGCCCCGGCGGAGCGGGACCGATCAGAGTTAATGAATGCAACAGCACTGTTGAAAAGCTGTTCTATTTCTGCATCGTCTAAAGGTGGGGAACACTTTTCCAAGTTTTCCGCGTTAAGTGCCGCCCGGGCCGCCGTCTCACTCAGACCGCGCCCCAATAGTGAGCAGGCGGCTTTATACAGTTCACTGTTTCGCTGTCCCTCTACGATCTCCGCCGGAAATTCATAATGCGGAGCGGGCATACCATCGTCAAAGTCCTTTAATGCTGGTTCTATGAACTGTTCCGCTGTTCCGCTCAGTTCTATGGGGCTGTTATCGGTAATAGCATCCATTTCCCATTGATACACTCCGCCGCCGGGGTGTAATGACGGGGGAGCAATGATATAACCCCCATCTGTTCTAAGGTCTACGCCTTGATATACTCCCGCCTTATTGGTGTATTGATCTGATATCCTGCTAGTGTAAAAATAATGAAATCCGCCACTGCCTGTTATGCTCCGCTGGCAGCTGGTTAGTGTCCCGTTTTCCCGCTCCCAGTCCGCCACTGTTTCTAAGCCGCCGGATTTCTTATCTACGTCAATGACGATCAGCCCGCGGGACATCTGCCCACAGGCTATAGCGATGTTGGCCTGGGGCCATTTGTCCCACCAGCTGGATATTTTGTTTTTGTCTGTGGTGGCTCTCTTTTGCCATTCCTTAATGAGCGGAGTTTTACCCTTTGCCTTAATGGGAAATACCGCATAGCCTGCCTGGGCGTATTCCAGGGCCGCGTCCCTCATCTTGTTATCGCTCAATGCATCAACCCTCTTTCAAAAATAGGCAGCGGCCCTGAGCCGCCGCCTTTGCTTTAATAATTATCGTCGTACCAGTCCATAGCATCCTCGTAGTAGTCGGACGGGTCCTCTATGTCATATAGGTTTATGTCGTATTCCTCAGCGAATGCGGGCAGTATTTCATCGTCAAAGAAACGTCTTTCCAAAAGGCCCCGGGATAGTCCTTCCTCGTTTTCTTCATCTTCCCAGTGTTCGCCCCATCTGCTAGTGCTCATTCTATCCCGCTCCCATCAAACAAAAGGGTCAAAGTGTCTGTATCCAACGGGGGCCTGCATCGCTCATTGTTGACAGCATCCACTGCGGCCTTAATTGCGGAGCCGGGCATCTGCAGGGTGAGAAGGATCATAATTACCCTGGTTAGTTCGATCTCACGGTTTTGCGCTATGATCTCCGCCGGGATCTCATAAGGGGGCGCGGGCTCTTTGCCATTACTGTATCGGGCCCTGTATTTTGGTTCGTTCTTTTTCCGTTTTCTCTCCGTTTCCGGGTCTGTCCATTCCGGGTGGCTCCTGGTGATAACAGACCGCAGCCGGATGATGGACCTAAATGTGGGGTGTAGCTTTTCCAGGGTGTCGATGGCAGCATCTACTTCTGCCTTAGTGACACCGTAACGGTAACCCACAGTGTGATAGACGCGCCGCGCCAATTCGTAGTCGCTTTTCCTGGTTTCCGGGTTCATCGCCAAGTAGGCTCTTACAATACCTGTGCCGCTCATAAAGTCGCACCCCCTTGAACGATTCCACGGATATAGTCGCGGTCAATGACCCATTTGCGGGCAACCTTTGTGGCTTTCAGTTTCCCGGTTTGTAACCAGGTCTTAACGGTCTGATCTGAAACGTCAAAGATAAGTGCTACGGTGTGGACATCTAAAACCACTGGCAATTTATCCCAGTTTGAAACGGTTCTGTCTTTTTGCATAATACCTCTTTCTGTGCTATGATAAGCACGGCGATAGGGGACCACTTCCCGCGGGTCCGACCTATTGTTAATGACTACGCCCTGGGCTTTCCCAGGGTCTTTTCTTTTTCACGGAGCGGGCTAAAGAACGCCCGCGGGAATGATTATTAATTGCACGACGGGCAATAGAAAGGCTGACTGTGACCGAGACAATGAAACTCCCTTTTAGGCAACAACTGTATGAATGTAACCCTGCTATGGAGAAATGGCAGAACACCATAACAGAAAATGAAGTTCCAGCTGAATGCCTACCCGCGGGCGCTCTTTGTCCCGCTCCGTATGGACGCACTACTCAGAAGTCCAGTCTGAGGGCTCAAGCGTGATATCTGTTGCCCAGTTTGTTTCATCTTTTGGGTTATACCACCGCTCGAATACTCCGTCTTGATCAGAGATATAGTAATAATCCATCCTTTTACAATCTGCCACGGGGACGGGCTCATAACTGCGCCACTCATCCCAATACGTGCCTACTTTTTTGTGTTTCCTTTCCGCGATGTCACTAAAAGGAACAGCAAAAACCGTAACATATAGATAGATTTCCGGCGGCCTCCTCCCGGCGGCCCTGCAGGGATCACAATAAATCTTGTTAAGGCGAACTGCTTGTTTATACATCCGCGTAAACTCTGCTCCGCCTAACGCCCCGGCAATACTGGTTGAAAAGCACACTGCGCTAAAAGGCCCTTTAGGTATTAACCCTTTTTCGAGAATTTCCGGGACGCTTTCGGAGTTTGTGGCGTGATACAAGTACAATAAAAGCACCCCCTCTAAAATGCTCTCAGCGGTCCGCTGTGGGCTTTTTGGTTTACTTGGTCAGTTTCTCAATGGCAGCCTTGACCCGCTCCGTGTCCTCGGCTGTGAAGTCGTGGCGCAGCATTTTGGAGAACCAGCTGTCAGTAACCCCCAATTCATCTGCCACCTGGTAAAGGTACAGGCCTGCGTCAAGGATCATCCGCTTTACTTCTGCTCCTGGCATCGTTTCACCTTCTTTCTATTCGCTTTTTGTTGTTATTGCTTACACTCGCATTGTATCGCCCATTCGATATTGACGGAATAGAAATTTTAGAAAATAAACATTTCCAAAACACGCATATATGCTTTGATTGACTTATAGTTGCTGTTGCTGTAGTATTACCTTGAGAAACACCTTAAGGACGGTGATACGACTATGAGCCATAAAGGCGAAACCTACAATTTCGACCGCGGGCAGTTTAACCAGCGGTTGAAAAATGAATTGAATAAGCAAAAAGAAAAAGGCATTTCCCAGGCGGAAATAGCGCGGCGTATTGGCATTGGAGCGGGCACTCTTTCAAAGTATCGTAATGACGATATGCTCCCTGGGATTGATACGCTGTCATTATTGGCTGAGGTCTTTAATGTTTCTGCAGACTTCTTATTAACTGGTAGGGAAAAGAAAAGTCCTAAACCCTATAGGACACTGCGGGCCCTGGGTGTTCTTCTGCAGGATCTTGAGCCGTGTATCTCAATAGAGGAAGTAGCAGAACCCGCCGGAATACCTCAGGGGAGTGACGGATCCCACAGGCTTGCCCTGGTTATAAACGATAAGACGATACAGGATCTGCTGCGGAAATGGCGGCTGTATCGCACTACGGCGCGGACTTCACCAGCTGACGCACAGGAACTAAAGCACTCACTCTTTAACGCCCCGCTCAACGGGTTGCTGAATGACCCGTCCCTGGAATTGATCCACGGGCATATAGTGGACGTTACGGAGCGGGATGCATTTGTAGAAGATCCAACAGGTGAACTATTCCTGGGGGTGGCCCGTATTTCACCAGCTGCGGCTGTATCGTTCGTTAAGGACGGGGAGCGGGACAACCCGCTCCGCTCTGTGAAGTTCCTTCCCGGGTCCGCCTGGGATCTCGAAACGGTGGACCGTTACGCGGACCGCCTGCAGAAAGGTGAGATAGCCCCCTGGGAATATGACCAAATGAAAGAAGATTTTAAAGACGACATTGACGATGGAAAGAAGGATTGACAATGGAAAACAGAACACTTGAACAGAAAAAGCAAAACGTCATCAACCTTTTTGCCCAGCTGACCCCGGCGCAGCGGGAGCAGTTTTTCAAATCAGTAAAGGCGGAATACCCGGAACTGTGGGCCGTGTCGTTCGGTCCCGCTCCGCAGGTGTAACGATATGGGAAAAGTATTTCAGACTACCGTATACATTGGCTCAGTAGATGGCAAGAGGATCCAAAAACATATAAGGGCCAACAGTGAGCAGGAACTAAGGAAGAAAAAGCGAGAAATCGAACGGCTGCGGGACCAGGGGAAAGACTTGTTTTCTGTATCGACCTTTGACCACTGGGCAAACCGCTGGTATACCGAACTGAAAGAACCTAGCGGAATAGGTCCCGGGACACTAGGGCAATATCGCGCCGCGGTATCCCACCTAGGGGAACGGTTCAACGGTGTGGAGTTTAAAGAAATCAAGTTTGCCGATTTCCAACGGTTCATCAATGACTACTCAAATACACCCAGTGCCACCACCGGGCAACCACCCAGTAAGGCATCTATTCAAAACGTCATTAAGGTTTACAACTCTATAGCGACCTTTGCGATGGAAAGCGATATCCCAGGGGCTAAACCGTTCAGTAAGGTGTCCATAAACAAAAATGCTCCAGTCAAAACCCGCAGGGCATTGACGGAGCAGGAAATAGACTGGATCCTGGAAACGGAGCACCCGGGACAACTGGCAGCTGTCATTATGATTTTTTCCGGCTTGCGCCGGGGCGAACTGGTCCCGCTCCGCTGGTCTGATATCGACCTGGTAAACGGGTATATAGACTTGACCCGGTTTGTCACTGTGGATCACAGCACCTTTGTTATGAAACCCCAGGGGAAAAGCAGGGCAGCCCGCAGGCGTATTCCTATACCTAGTGTGCTGATTGACTTCATTAAGTTTTACCGTGCCAGTACCTCTATCAATTCGATGCTGGTATGCCCTAACAAAGCAGGGCGGATGCATTCGCCTTCATCGTTTGACAATATGATTAAAAGCTATGTAAAGGTCCTCAATTACAAGTACGGTTTCAGCACCCCGTTGAATATCAAAGACACTGCAGGAAAGCGAGATCTGCCAATGGTCATTGAGCCTTTTACGTCTCACTATTTCCGGCATACCTTTGCAACGCTGCTATATCTGCAGGGGGTCCCGGCTACTACGGCGATGCAGTACTTGGGGCACAGCGATATACAGGTTACAATCAACATATACACCGACCTGGAACAGTACTACACGTTTGACTTACCAAAGTCATTTAAGGACAAACTCAACACAGTGTACAAAGTCAAAGTAGCTTGATGATCCACGCGGACGCTCTGCGGCCTTACCAGGGCTGCAGTATCGCAGCTTTAAGACTGCCCGGGCCTTTAGGCCGTCCGGCGGGATCCTCATATAGGCGTTAAGGCAATAACGCATTAAGGCCCTGGCATCATCGCCGGGGCCTTGTTCTGTCGCGGAGCGGGATAACCCCGGCCCTCTTGACCTGTATCAGTTCTTAACAGGTATACCAATAGTTATACCAATGTGCCAATAAATGGCGTAAATACGTTGTTTTTGTCTTGACTGGGGGTCAAGAGGCCGTGAGTTCAAGTCTCGCCACTCGGACCAGGAAAAGAGCATTTGGCTTTTGCCGGATGCTCTTTTCTCTTGTCTCAGCGAGACTTGAACTCGGCAGAGCTGGAGCGTCAAAAAAACAGTCCAGTGGACTGTTTTTAGCGACGGGAGCTGCGGCAGAAGCTCGGTGTGGTTTTGCGAAGCAAAAGCACGTCAAGTCTCGCCACTCGGACCAAATAAAGAGGATACCCAAACGGGTATCCTCTTTATTTTTTACAGCATCCTTTTCAGGTACTCGCCGGTGTAGGAACCCTTCGTCTTCGCGACCTGCTCCGGAGTACCGGTGGCCACGATAGTCCCGCCGTTGTCTCCCCCGTCCGGGCCGAGGTCGATGATGTAGTCGGCGTTCTTGACGACGTCGAGATTGTGCTCGATGACGAGGACCGTATTCCCCTGGTCGACCAGTGTCTGCAGGACGTCGATCAGTTTGTGGACATCGGCACTGTGGAGACCGGTCGTCGGCTCGTCGAGGATGTAGATGGTCTTGCCGGTGGAGCGCTTGGACAGTTCCGTCGCCAGTTTGACGCGCTGCGCCTCACCGCCGGACAGCGTAGTGGCGGGCTGTCCCAGTTTGACGTATCCGAGGCCCACTTCCTGCATCTTCTTGCAGCGGTTGTAGATCTTCGGGACGGCGGAGAAGAATTCGACAGACTCGTCGATGGTCATGTCGAGGACATCGCTGATGCTCTTGCCCTTGTATTTGACCTCCAGCGTCTCACGGTTGTACCGTTTGCCGCCGCAGACCTCACAGGGAACGTAGACGTCCGAGAGGAAGTGCATCTCGATCTTCACGATGCCGTCGCCCTGACAGGCCTCACAGCGGCCTCCCTTGACGTTGAACGAGAACCGGCCGGCGCTGTAGCCGCGGATCTTGGCGTCGCTCGTGGCGGCGAACAGAGTACGGATATCGTTGAACAGGTTCGTGTAGGTGGCCGGGTTCGAGCGGGGCGTCCGTCCGATCGGAGACTGGTCGATGTCGATGACCTTGTCGAGTGCCTCGAGACCCTCGACGCCGTCGGAGTCTCCGGGGAAGCTCTTGGCCCGGTTCAGGTCTCTCGCCAGGGTCTTGTAGAGGATCTCGTTGACGAGCGAAGACTTGCCGGAGCCGGAGACGCCGGTGACACAGGTGAATGTTCCGAGCGGAATGTTCACGTCGATGTTTTTGAGATTGTGCTCCCGGGCGCCTTTGACGGTCAGGAAGTTGCCGTTGCCCTTCCGGCGTTCTGCCGGGACGGGAACCTTGCGTTCGCCGCTCAGGTACTGACCGGTGACGGACTCCTTGCAGGCGATGATCTCATCGACCGTACCCGCACAGACCACTTCCCCGCCGTTGATGCCGGCGCCGGGACCGATGTCGACGATGTAGTCGGCCGCGCGCATGGTGTCTTCGTCGTGTTCGACGACGATCAGCGAGTTACCGAGGTCCCGAAGGTCTTTCAGGGTGGCGATCAGCTTGTCGTTGTCCTTCTGGTGCAGACCGATGCTGGGCTCGTCGAGGATGTACAGGACACCGGTCAGCGCCGAGCCGATCTGGGTGGCCAGACGGATGCGCTGGCTCTCGCCGCCGGATAGTGTGCCGGCACTGCGGGCCAGGTCCAGGTATTCCAGACCGACGCTCTGCAGGAACTTCAGTCGGGATTTGATCTCTTTGAGGATGAGTTCCGAGATGATGGCGTCTCTCTCCGAGAGCTTGAGGTTCTCGAAAAACTCCAGTTCCTTCTCGATAGAGAGATGCGTGAGTTCATCGACATTGAGGCCGCCGACCGTGACCGCCAGGCTCTCCGCTTTCAGCCGCTTGCCGTGGCACATCTCACAGGGGTGTTCCGACATGACCTGCTCGATCTGCCGCCGGGAGATCTGCGAACTGGTCTCCTCATATTTTCTCAGAAGGTTGTTGACGACACCTTCGAACCGGGCCTGCCATTTTCCGTCCGAATAGGTTGTGCGGCGATGGAATTCGACCCGTTCATCGCCCGTGCCGTAGAGGATCTTTTCGAGGTCCTCCCGCTTCATGTCTTTGACAGGTGTATCGATGGAGAAGCCGAAGTGCTCCGAAACACCTTCATAGTACATTTCAGCGATGGTGCCGCCGTCGGTCTTCATCCAGCCGGGGGCCTTGATGGCGCCCTCGCGGATGCTGAGCGACTTGTCGGACATCAGGAGGTCTTCGTCGATGATGGTGTAAGAGCCGAGGCCCGTACACTTCGGGCACGCGCCGAAGGGGTTGTTGAACGAGAACATGCGGGGCGCGAGGTCGTCCATGGAGATGCCGTGCTCGGGGCAGGCGTAGTTCTGGGAGAACTGCATCTCCTCGCCGCCGATGACATCGACCACGACGAGGCCCTCCGCCAGTTTGGTGGCGGTCTCGACCGAGTCGGTCAGACGGCTCTCGATGCCCTCCTTGATGACGAGACGGTCGACGATGACTTCGATGTTGTGTTTGAACGTCTTTTCGAGCTTGATGTTCTCGGAGAGGTCGCGGACTTCGCCGTCGATGCGGGCCCGGACGAAACCGGACTTGGAGGCGCTCTCCAGCGCTTTGGCAAAGGTCCCCTTCTTTCCCCGGGCGATGGGCGCCATGACCTGAATCCGGGTGCTTTCGGGCAGTTCCATGATCTGGTCGACGATCTGGTCGACGGTCTGATGCTGGATCTCCCGTCCGCAGACCGGACAGTGCGGCACGCCGATGCGGGCGTACATGAGACGCATGTAGTCGTAGATCTCCGTCAGGGTGCCGACCGTGGAACGGGGGTTCTTCGAGGTCGTCTTCTGATCGATGGAAATGGCCGGAGACAGGCCGTCGATGGACTCGACTTTGGGCTTGTCCATGATGCCGAGGAACTGACGGGCGTAGGACGACAGCGACTCCATATAGCGGCGCTGGCCCTCGGCAAAAATGGTGTCGAAGGCAAGCGAGGACTTACCGGAGCCCGAAAGCCCGGTGAAGACCACCATCTTCTCCCGCGGGATGTGGAGGTTGAGGTTCTTTAAGTTGTGTTCCCGTGCACCGACGATGCGGATTTCTTTGTTCGCCATAACGGTTAGGGGCCCTTTCGTTTCTTTGTTGTTTTATCGGCTTTGGAGCCGCCGTAGGAACCTTCGCGGAGCTCTGCGATCTTGTCCCGGTAGTAGGCAGCGGTCTCGAAGTCGAGGATGCGGGCGGCGGCCTGCATCTCTTTGGTCATCTTGCGGATGAGGTCTTCTCTCTGCGCCCTGGTCAGGCGTTTTCCGCCGGACGCTTCGGTCTCCACCTTCGAGGTGATCTCGATGACGTTGCGGATATCTTTGACGATGGTCTTCGGCGTGACGCCGTGATCTTCGTTGTACTTCTCCTGGATCTCTCTGCGGCGGAACGTCTCGGTGATGGCCCGTTCCATGGAGGGCGTGACGCTGTCCGCATACATGATGACTTCGCCGTTCGCGTTTCGCGCGGCGCGGCCGATGGTCTGGACAAGCGAGGTCTCGGAACGGAGGAAGCCTTCCTTGTCGGCATCGAGGATGGCGACGAGAGACACTTCCGGGATGTCGAGCCCTTCGCGCAGAAGGTTGATGCCGATGAGGACGTCGAACTCCCCGAGCCGCAGATCGCGAATGATCTGCATCCGCTCGATGGTGTCGACATCGTGGTGCATGTAGCGGACCTTGATGCCGTTGGTCTCGAAGAACTCGGTGAGGTCTTCGGCCATCTTTTTGGTGAGGGTCGTGACGAGGACGCGTTCGCCCCGTTCGGCCCGCATGTTGATCTGGGAAATGAGGTCGTCGATCTGGCCGTCGACCGGTTTGACCGTGATCATCGGGTCGAGCAGGCCGGTCGGGCGGATGATCTGTTCGACGATCTGCGCGCTGCGCTCCCGTTCGAAGTCGCCCGGAGTGGCCGACGTGAAGATGACCTGGTTCACGTGAGAGTAGAACTCATCAAAATTCAGAGGACGGTTGTCGAACGCGCTCGGGAGACGGAACCCGAACTCGACGAGAGACTGCTTTCGCGCGCGGTCTCCGCCGTACATGCCGCGGACCTGCGGGATGGTGACGTGGGACTCGTCGACGAACAGCAGGAAGTCGTCCGGGAAGTAGGCCATCAGAGTATATGGCGTGGAACCGGGTTTCCGGCGGGACAGGACTCTCGAATAGTTCTCGATGCCGGAGCAGAAGCCGGTCTCACGGAGCATCTCCATGTCGTACTCGGTCCGCTGCTGGATACGCTGTGCCTCGATGAGTTTGCCCTGGCTCTCGAAAAACTTCACCTGATCTCTCATTTCTGCGAGGATCTCCTCGATGGCGGCGTCCATGACTTCCGGGTCGACGACATAGTGGGTGGCCGGGTAAATGGCAGCGTGCTGCAGGATGCCGTTGACCTCTCCGGTCAGGGCGTTGATCTCACAGATACGGTCGATCTCATCGCCAAAGTACTCGACGCGGATGGCGTACTGGGTCTCACCCGCGGTGAAGATCTCTACGGTATCGCCCCGGACCCGGAACTTGGTGCGGACGAAGTTGACGTCGTTTCGCTCATAGTTGAGCTCGACCAGCTTTCGGAGCAGTGCGTCCCGCGGGTACTCCTGACCGGGCCGCAGCGAGATGACCATGTTTTTGTAGTCGATGGGCGATCCGATGGAATAGATGCAGGACACCGATGCCACGATGATGACGTCTCTCCGCTCACTCAGAGCAAGCGTGGCGGAGTGGCGCATTTTATCGATCTCGTCGTTGATGGACGAGTCTTTTTCGATGTAGGTGTCGGTCGACGCGACATACGCCTCCGGCTGGTAGTAATCGTAGTAGGAGACGAAGTATTCGACCGCATTGTTCGGGAACATCTCCTTGAACTCGGAGCAGAGCTGTCCCGCGAGGGTCTTGTTGTGCGCCAGGACGAGCGTAGGACGGTTCGCCTGGGCGATGATGTTCGCCATCGTGAAGGTCTTGCCGGAGCCCGTGACGCCCTTTAGAGACTGTTCTTTGTAGCCCTTGTTCAGGCCGTCCACCAGGGCGGCGATGGCTTCCGGCTGGTCGCCCGTGGGCTTGTAAGGCGATACCAGTTCAAAATGGTCCACAGCGACCCTCCTTCCTTAAATGCAGTCGGTGATGATGATGTCGAGCTTTCGGTTTTTATACTTCTCAAGTTCGCTCTCTTTCGAGATGCCCCAGACGTTGACCATGAGGCCGGCCTCGTGGCACTTGCGGATGTAGGCTTTCGGATAGTTGACGAGTTTGAAATACGGATGCAGCGCGTCCGCTTTGTAGTCGGACGCGACCGTCAGGTATTCGTTGCGGAGAAGGCGCTTGTCGAAGAGTTCCTCCGGCACCGGGTCGTAAAGCAGACCGCAGGTGCAGTCCGGGTCGATGTGCTTCAAAATACTGATGACATCGAAGTCGAAGCTCGAGAAGATGACCTTGTCGAGCAGGCCTTTCTCCCGGACCATGTCATAGGTCTTCTGGACGACTTCCACCTTGTGTTTCGACGGATGTTTGATCTCGACGTTGAGGATCTCCATGTCTTTGACACAGTCGAGGGTCTCTTCCAGAGTCGGGATCTTCGTGCCCCGGAACTCCTCGCCGAACCAGGACCCGAAGTCCATGGCCCGCAGTTCTTCGAACGTGTGCTCATTGACGTACCCGGTGCCGTCCGAGGTCTCGTCGACCGTGAAATTGTGGCAGATGACCAGCACGCCGTCAGAGCTCATCTGAACGTCGAATTCGACGCCGTCCGCGCCGTGGTCGATGGCCGCCTGAAACGCCGGGATGGTGTTCTGCGGAGCCCGGCGATTGGCCCCTCTGTGTCCTAAGATTTTCGTCGTCATAACGTCGCTTCCTCTTCTTGAGATACACCTATTGTAATGATACCATTTTTTAATGTAAATAGCAAAACAAATGTTCTGATTTCCAATCAAAAGAACGCCGCGGAAAAACCGCGGCTTTGCTGTTTTACTGATAATGCGGGAACTGTTCCGCGAACCAGACGTTCGGCACTTCGAAGGTCATGCCGTTCAGGCTCTCCAGAGCACCGGCATCGGTCGTGAAGTCGAACACCGTCTTGTAGGAGTACAGGAACTGTTTCCGACGTCCCCCCTGTTTGCGGTTGTTCTGGTTGTTGCCGTACTTGCCGTCGCCCACCAGCGGGCAGCCGATGCTGGCAAAGTGCGCGCGGATCTGATGCGTCCGTCCGGTCAGGAGTTCCACTTCCACGAGAGACATGTTCTCCGCGGACTTGAGGACCCGGTACTTCGTCTCGATGGTCTTGGCGCCCGGTCGGGAGTCTTTGTAGACATAGACCCGGTTCTTCTTCTCGTCCTTCCACAGATATCCTTTGAGGACCCCTGCGGACGGCTGAGGCGTGCCGTGGACGGCACACAGATAGAACTTGTGGATCTCCCGGTCCTTCATCTTCTGGTTCAGGACACGCAACGCCTCAGCGGTCTTGGCCGCCAGGACGATGCCGCCGGTGTTCCGGTCGATGCGGTTGACGAGCGCCGGTGTAAAGGACTGCTCCGCGTCCGGGTCGTACTCCCCTTTTTCATAGAGGTACCGTTTGACCCGGCCGATGAGGGTGTCGACATATTCCCGGTCGTCGGGATGTGCCAGCAAGCCGACCGGCTTGTCTAACACGAGGACGTTTTCATCCTCATAGAGGATGTGGAGGTTCGTCCCGGCATGCAGGAAATCGTACGTCGGTTCCGGCTTTTCAAAGAACTCATCGTTGATGTACAGGTCCAGTACATCGCCCACAGAAAGACGGGTGGAGATCTCCGCCCGTTTCCCGTTGACTTTGATTCGCTTTTTCCGGATGTACTTGTAAAGAAGAGACTGCGGCAGGTTCGGCAGGTTCTTTTGCAGGAACTTGTCGAGGCGCTGGCCCGCATCATTCTTCCCTATGGTCAGCTGTTTCATTCGGTAAAACCCTCACACGGATCTGTTCGACTCTGCGGTTGTCCGTCTTCAGGACGGAGATCAGCAGGTTTTCATACATCATTTCGTCGTCCCGCTTCGGGATCTCACCGAAGAGTTCCATGACCCAGCCGGCCACGGTGTTGGACTCGGACTCGGGCACTTCCTTTCCGAAGTACTCGAACATGTCCTCGAGCTCCGTATTGCAGCGGACGATGTAGCTGTCTCTGCCGGTCTTGACGATGTCTTTCTCGACGTCGTCGTGTTCGTCGTAGATCTCGCCGACCAGCTCTTCCAGGATGTCCTCCATGGTCACGATGCCGTCGGTGCCGCCGAACTCGTCGGAGACGACCGCCATGTGGGTATGCTTCTGCTGCAGGAGCGTCAGCGCCTTGGCGATCTTCATGCTGGGCGCCACGTAAATGGCGGGCGTGATGACGTCTTCCAGCCGTCGATCGCCGAAATAGATCTGGTCATAGAAGTCCCTCTGGTGCAGGAAGCCGACGATGTCGTCGATGTCTTCATCGTACACCGGGATGCGGGAGTACTCATGCTCCCGGAAGACCTTCGCCAGTTCCTCCTTCTGCGCGCGCAGGGACACAGCCACCACGTCGACGCGAGGCGTGAAGATGTCCGCGACCTCGATGTCGTTGAACTCGAGCACGCTGTGGATGAGCTCCGAATCCTCCTTCTCGATCCCGCCGCCGCTTTCCGCTTCCTCGACCATGGTCAGGAACTCGCCTTCGGTGATCTCTTCGGTCGCCTTGACGCCGAACAGTTTCGCGATGAACGCCTTCCACCAGCCGAACAGCTTGTTGAAGGGGTAAAACAGCACCATGAGTGCCCGCAGGACGGGAGCCACTGCCATACCGAACTGCTCCGGCATCTCTTTGGCGATGGACTTCGGGGTGACTTCGGAAAAGATGAGGATGACGACCGTCATGACGATGGTCGACCATGTGGCGCCGATGTCGCCCATCGCCCGCACGAAGAGGACGGTGGCGATCGCCGACGCGCCGATGTTCACGATGTTGTTGCCGATCAGGATGGTCGACAGCATGGCATCGTAGTCGTCGATGATCTTCAGAGCGCGGGTGGCGGCTTTATTGCCTTCCTGCTCTTTGGCTTTCAGGCGGATCTCATTGGCGCTGGAGAACGCGGTCTCCGACGCGGAAAAGAATCCGGAAAGGATGACAAAAATGACTAGGACAATGATCATACCGGTACTGCCCATATTGTGAATATCAACTCCGTTTGATCACGCCTCGGTCGGCGTGTTTTCTATTTCTGTTTCGAGCTCGTCCTCTGAGAACTCGTCCTCCGAGAACGTGAACTGTGTGCCGGCTCCCAGTTCGAGTTCCAGTTTCATGTGGATCTCCGGGAAGTGGTACTTTTCAATAATGAAGAACTCCATCGAGATGATGAGGAGATAGAACATGGCGAAGATGCCGGGGTTCACGAGAGACATGAGCTCCAGCGCCAGGAAGGACGCCGTCACCGTGAACGCGAACATGGAATGCTTCGACATGAGGAATTTCCAACGGACGATCATCTGATAGCCATAGGTCAGAAGACCGACGAGGCCAAAGCTGCCCCAGACCTGCGGAAGTGAGGAATGGTACCAGCAGAGAGATGCCGCCTTGGACGGGTGGATGTCCCGGTTGCCCATGTAGCCGAGGCCCATACCGAAGATGGGGTTGCGGTGGAAGTCTTCCACGGAACGGCGCCAGAGGCCGAGACGGATGCTGTACTGGTCCGCCGCCGTCATACGGTTCAGCGTATACTCCATGAGCTGCTCGATCTGCGGGAACATGAAGAGGAAACTCAGGAAAATGACGGCGAGGATGGCGCCGATATACTTCCGGTGCCGTTTGTCGAGGATGAGGTCGACGATGATGAGGATCAGGAGCTCAAAGCCGCCGAGGATGAGACCGCCGCGGGAACCGAGCATGATCATGGCGCCGTAAGAGAAAAAGGGCAGCAGGATATACCAGAACTTCCGCGCGGACATGTAGAACGCGAAGGGCATCGCCATCATGATGAGCGTACTCGCGTTGTTCCGCCACTGGAAGTACAGGATGCCCGGGTCTTCGATGAACTTGGCCCAGCGCTCAACATAGCCTTCCAGCGTCGCCAGGATGAGGAACAGCATGAGCCAGCAGGCGATCTTGGCGATGCGCTTGTCGATGCGTGTCGTGTAGTTCTTCCCCGCCCCGAGATGGTTGTAGTTGAGGAAATACACCATGACGATCATGAAGCCGAGGGCGAACATATAGATGAGCGACGTCGGGCTGAAGTAGGACTTCACCGGGATGGTGCCGATGCCGCCGAGGAAGTTCGTGATGGACACGAGGATCATCGGCAGGAGCAGAGCACCCGGTCTCTTCACCTTCGACTTGTCCCGTTCCCGGTAGAAGATGTGGTGGAACAGGATGGCGAAGATCGGGAACGCCGCGACCGGTGCCAGTGCCATATAGTCCCAGAGGGAGTCGTTCGCCTGGATGCCGAAGGACGCGATGAGCATGATCGGCAGGAACACGGAGACGATGTCATCCGACAGGATGAACACAAAACCCGTGATGACCGCCAGCAGGAAGGCGCCGGGAATGATCCAGTTGAAGCAGATGACAGCGACGGAGTAGAGCACGATCAGTGCGCAGAAATAGTCGCTGGCAAAAAACCTGCGCAGTTTGTAGAGCTTCGAGGAGTCTGTCGTGTTGCGCAGTTGCGAAATGACGTTGGACATAACTTAGTTCCTCTTTATTAATAAAAGGATGTTTAATCATAGCAAATATAAGACAAAGCGCCCCAAAAGTCAATAAGCGCCCCGCGGATGCGGAGCGCTCATAGTCGTGAGGGTTATTCGACGTTTTCGAGAGACTCGGGCGTGTAATACTGGACGTCGAGCGATTCGAGGGCTTTTTCGGTCCCCTCGAGGTCATCGGTCTTGAAGGCGATGGACGCACCGGTATCTCCGGTCGAAAGGCCGTACATGTACTTGATGTTGATGCCGGCGTCGGCAATGGCGTTCAGGAACTTCGACAGGCTGCCGACCTCGTGGGAGATGTTGACGGCGAGCACGTCGACGACCTTCGCCGTGATGTTCTGGGCCTTCAGAGCGGCCAGAGCACCGTCGACGTCAGAGACGATCATACGGACGATGCCGTAGTCGGAGGTCTCCGCGATGGAGACAGAGACCACATTGACGTTGGCTTCTTTCAGAATGTTGAAGATCTGCTGCAGACGGCCTTCCCGGTTCTCCAGAAAGACGGATAACTGTTTGACGGTCATGGTGGTTCCTCCTTAATCGTAGAGTTTTCTCTTGTCGAGTACGTGGACCGTCTTGCCCTGGCTGTGTTCGAGGCCGTTGGGCTCGACGAGTCTGATCTTGGCGTTGAGGCCGATCGCGGACTTCAGCTGGTTCTTGACCTTCGCGCTGAGTTTTTCGAGTTCGGCCATGTCGTCGGAGAAGAAACGGTCTTCGACTTCGACGGCGACTTCAAGGGTATCGGAGTTGCCGACACGGTCGACGGTCATGAAGTAGTTCGGTGTGACGCCGTCGACGTTGAGCAGAGCCGCTTCGACCTGGGACGGGAACACGTTGACGCCCTTGATGATGAGCATGTCATCGGAACGTCCCTTGAAGCGCTGGATGCGGGCCATGGTGCGGCCGCATTCGCATTTCTCATACTCGAGACGGGTGATGTCTCTCGTCCGGTAACGGATGAGGGGCTGGCCCTCTTTGGTAAGACAGGTGATGACGAGTTCGCCTTCGGAGCCCTCCGGAAGCTGCTCGCCGGTCTCCGGGTTGATGACTTCCGGCAGGAAGTGGTCTTCCCAGATGTGGAGGCCTCTGTGGAAATCGCAGTCCGTGGCAACGCCGGGACCGGAGATCTCCGTCAGGCCGTAAATGTCGTAGGCTTTGATGTTGAGACGTCTCTCGATCTGCTCGCGCATCTCGTCGGACCAGGGTTCGGCACCGTTGATGGAGCATTTCAGAGAGATCTCGTTGATGCGGCCGGTCGCCTCGAGTTCTTCCGCGATGTGCAGCAGATAGGACGGTGTACAGCAGATGACGGTCGCTTTGCAGTCGATCAGCATGTCGATGAGTTTCTTGGTGTTGCCGGTACCCATCGGGATGACCAGAGCGCCGAGTTTCTCGGCACCGTAGTGAGCGCCGAGGCCGCCGGTGAACAGGCCGTAGCCGTAAGAGACCAGAACGACGTCGTCTGCGGTGACGCCTGCCATGGCCATGGAACGGGCCACGCCCTCGGACCAGATATCGATATCCTTGCGGGTATAGAGCGCGATCTTCGGTTTGCCGGTCGTGCCGGAGGAAGACTGCAGACGGACGCACTGGGACAGCGGGACGGACTTCATGCCGAACGGATACGTGGCGCGAAGGTCTTCATAGGTGGTGAACGGAAGCTTGGACAGGTCCTCGATCCCGTTGATGTCAGTAGGCTCCAGGCCCACTTCCTGCATTTTGTTGCGATAGTACTCGTTGCCGTAGTAGACATGTTCGACGATCTTGCGCAGACGGGCGCTCTGCAGTTCGTGCAGTGTATCGCGATCCATGCACTCTTTGGACGGGTTCCAGATCATGATGGCATCTCCTCCTGGGGTCTAATTGTATTCACTTTAACACTATAAAGCATTAAAGAGTACAATGCAAGACCTCGCAGTGTCTTTATTACATTAACACATGATACCAAAAAAGCAGCCTTCATGGAAGGCTGCTTTGGTGTTTTTTGGCGATTTAGTACATGCCGCCCTGAGCAGCAGCGGCCATAGCGGCGGCCTGCGCGGCGTCAGCAGCGGGGTCCGGCTTGTCCGCGACAAGGGACTCGGTGGTCAGGACCATGGCAGCGACGGATGCGGCGTTCTGCAGAGCGGAACGGGTGACCTTGGCCGGGTCCAGGATGCCGGCGTCGAACATGTCGACATACTGTTCGGTCGCGAAGTCGAAGCCGTAACCGACTTTGTCGGACTTCTTGATGGCGTCGATGATGACGGAGCCTTCGAGACCGGCGTTCTTTGCGATCTGGCGGACCGGCTCTTCGATGGCCTTCAGGACGATCTTGATGCCGGTGGCCATGTCGGCGTCCTCTTCCTTCTCGAGGAGAGCGGCGACGGCCGGGATGGCGTTGATGAGAGCGGTACCACCGCCTGCGACGGTGCCTTCTTCGACAGCTGCCTTGGTAGCGGCCAAAGCATCTTCGATGCGGAGTTTCTTCTCCTTCATCTCGGTCTCGGTGGCAGCACCGACATGGATGACGGCGACGCCGCCGGCGAGTTTGGCGAGACGTTCCTGGAGTTTCTCTTTGTCGTAGTCAGAGGTCGAGGTCTCGATCTGAGCCTTGATCTGCTCGACGCGGGCAGCGATCTGGTCTTTGGCGCCGGCGCCCTTGACGATGATGGTCTCGTCCTTGGAGATCTTGACCTGGGCGGCACGGCCGAGCTGGTCGACCGTTGCGGTGTTCAGTTCCAGACCGAGGTCGGAAGTGATGACGGTGCCGCCGGTGAGGATGGCGATATCCTGGAGCATCTCCTTGCGTCTGTCACCGAAGCCCGGGGCCTTGACGGCAACACAGGTAAAGGTGCCGCGGATCTTGTTGAGGAGCAGCGTGGCGAGCGCTTCGCCTTCGATGTCCTCGGCGATGATGACGAGCTTCTGACCGGTCTTGACGATGGTCTCGAGCAGCGGAAGGATCTCCTGGATGTTGGTGATCTTCTTATCGGTGATGAGGATGAGCGCGTCTTCGATCTCGGCGATCATCTTCTCGGTATCGGTGGCCATGTACGGAGACAGGTAACCGCGGTCGAACTGCATGCCTTCGACGACGTCGCAGGTGGTTTCCGCAGTCTTGGACTCCTCGACGGTGATGACGCCGTCAGCAGATACTTTGTCCATGGCGTCGGCGATCAGCTGACCGACATATTCATCGGCGGAAGAGACGGTCGCGACTCTGGCGATGTCGGCCGAGCTGGAGACCGGTTTGGCATTGGCCTTGACAGCCTCGATGGCGGCATCGACCGCAGCCTGGATGCCCTTCTTGACGACCATCGGGTTGGCACCGGCGGCAACGTTCTTCATGCCTTCGCGGACGAGGGCCTGCGCAAGCAGTGTCGCGGTGGTGGTACCGTCGCCGGCGATGTCGTTCGTCTTGGTGGCGACTTCTTTGACGAGCTGCGCGCCCATGTTCTCGAACGCGTCTTCGAGCTCGACTTCCTTCGCGATGGTGACACCGTCGTTGGTGATCAGCGGTGCGCCGTATTTGCGGTCGAGAACGACGTTTCTGCCCTTCGGGCCGAGCGTGATCTTGACAGTGTTGGAAAGTTTGTCGATACCGGTCTGAAGGGCCTTGCGGGCCTCTTCACCGTAAATGATCTGTTTTGCCATTGTGTATTACCTCTTTTGTTTGATTTCTTCTGAAGCGTGCTCAGTCCTTGACGATCGCAAGGACGTCGGACTGGCGGACGATCGTATACTCTTCCGAGCCGACCTTGACCTGAGTGCCGCTGTACTTGCCAACGATGACTTTGTCACCGGGCTTCAGGAACATGGCCACTTCGACGCCTTCGATCATTCCGCCGGGACCGACGGCGATGACCTCCGCGATCTGCGGCTTCTCCTGGGCGGCAGCGGCCAGCAGGATGCCACTCTGGGTGGTCTCTTCCGCTTCCACTGTCTTGATGAGCACTCTGTCTGCTACAGGCTTGATCGTCATAACTGATTCCTCCATATATGAAACTAAATTTAAAACGGTGTTAGCACTCTTTTCTTCGGAGTGCTAAACCTATTATAGAGCTTTCCCCGGAAAATACAACCCCCAATTTTGAGTACTTTCGTTTTTATTTGCGATTTATGGGAATTCAGTTACAATGATAAGTGAAAAATGTCTTCGCGGCGGCTTCCGTAATCGGTTCCGTTTTTCCGTCCGTTTTTGCTTGCCAACCCATACCCCCGCGCGCCTTTAAAACATCGCGTCGCTCCCCCCTGCACAAAAACGTTCCGAAAAACTCCCCTTGCCTCATGTTTATATAAGGTTGGGAAGCCTCCGCTCGAACCGTTCCTTAACTCTTCGAAAGGAGAAAAGCAATGAGACTCGACTCAAAATACACCAAGGACGTCGATGCGATGCCGCTGGCCGAATACCCCCGCCCGCAGATGCGCCGCGACAGTTACCGCTGCCTCAACGGCACGTGGCAGTACGCCATCCTGCCGGAGTTCGAAAGGCTCACGGAGTACCAGGGCGACATCCTCGTCCCCTTCTCCCCTGAGACGCAGCTTTCCGGTGTGGAACAGCAGGTCACGGAACAGGACGCGCTGTACTACAAGAAAGAATTCTGTATCGAGCAGTCCTTCTTCAAGGACATCACGTTCCTGCACTTCACAGCGGTCGACTACTACTGTGAAGTCAGCCTGAACGGGCAGAGCCTCGGTTCCCACAAAGGAGGCTTCCTCCCCTTCACCTTCGACGTCTCGAAGGCACTGAAGGAGGGTAAGAACGTCCTGACCCTGAAAGTCCTCGATCCGACGGACACGTCGTACATCGCCAGAGGAAAACAGGTCTCGAAACCGGGGAACATCTGGTACCCGGGACAGTCCGGCATCTGGGGCACCGTCTGGCTCGAGAGCGTGACGAAGGGCTATGTGAAAGACCTCCACATCGTCCCTGACATCGACGCGGAGCAGGTGTCGATCACGGTCACCTCCGACTCCCCCACTGTCTCCGTCGAAGTCCTGGAGAACGGCAAAGTCATCCGGGAAGCCAAGGGAAAAACGAACACCCCGCTGACCATCCCGATGCCGGATGCAAAACTCTGGTCGCCGGAGGAACCGAACCTCTATGACCTGCGCATCACAGCCATCAACTCGAACGGGCTCATCGCCGATACGGTGACCTCCTACTTCGGTATGCGGAAGTTCTCGGTCGGCAAAGACAAGGACGGCATCTCGCGGCTCTGGCTCAACAATGAGCCCTATTTCCACAACGGCGTCCTCGACCAGGGTTACTACCCGGACGGGCTTCTGACCCCGCCGACCGACAAAGCCATGGTCGACGACATCCAGCTCCTCAAGGACATGGGCTTCACGATGGTCCGGAAGCACATCAAGATCGAGCCCCTGCGCTGGTACTACTACTGCGACAGGATGGGCATCCTGGTCTGGCAGGACATGGTCAACGGCGGCGGGAAGTACAACCCGCTGATGATCGCCGTCCTCCCCTTCCTGAACATCATGTTCAAAGACAACACGAAGACCGCTTACAAGCTCTTCAGCCGGGGCGACGCTGCGGGCAGGGCAGAGTTCGAGCGCGAGGCCCTGGAGACCGTCGACTACCTCAAGAACGTCGTCTCCCTCGCCATGTGGGTGCCGTTCAACGAGGGCTGGGGCCAGTTCGACTCCGACCGCATCTCGGAACTCATCGCGAAGAAAGACCCCACCCGGACCATCGACCGCACGAGCGGCTGGCACGACCAGCATACCGGCGACTTCGTCTCGAAGCACATCTACTTCACACCCATCTGGGTCCCGAAGGACGAGCGCTGCTATCTCCTCTCGGAGTTCGGCGGCTTCTCCCGTCCCATCCAGGGCAACATGCTGAGCGACGCCATCCCGTTCGGCTACCGCATGTACTTCACGAAATGGCGGCTGCAGCGGGCCTACAAGAAGACGTACGAGAAGCGGATCATCGCGAACATCCCCCGCGGCCTCTCCGCCTGCGTCTTCACCCAGCTCTCCGACGTCGAGGGCGAGATCAACGGGCTCATCACGTACGACCGCCGCGTCGACAAGATGGACCGGAACTTCGTCAAGTCGGTCAACGACAGAGTCAGGTATTGATGAGCTCTTCTGCAAAACAAAAAGACTTCTGCATTTCTGCAGAAGTCTTTTTTCGTTGTCTGTTTGGCGGTCGTTCAGCCCTCGAAGGGAACGACGTCCTTGACGGCGAACGCGGGAGTGATCTCCTGCCCGTCGTTGTCGAGATCGATGAGCACGTACTTGTCGTTGCCCATGCCGAGTTCCTTCATGTAAGTGAGCTGGCGGTGGCCGTGACGGGTCTCCATGCGCTCGACGAGGTCGTGGTGGTCCTCTTCGGTCAGAGCATAGACGAGGTCGACCGACGCGTTGTCGACGGCGACGATGTCCTTCGACGCGACGATGCCGATGTTCGGTGTGACGACCGGCTGAGCCGCCGTGCCTTCACAGTCACAGGAGACGGACATGTTTCGAAGCACGTTGATGTAAGAGATGTGGCCTTCGAAGTAGTCGATGGTCGCTTTGGTGGACTCCGCCATGCGCTCCATCAGTTCCTCTTCGGCGATGGACCACATGTCGTCGGAACCCTCTCTCTGGTGGATCCACTTCTTGCCCTCGGTGCCGGACGCGCAGCCGATACCGATGTTCTTGTTGGAGCCGCCGAAGCCGCCCATCACATGGCCTTTGAAATGGGTCAGTGCCAGGAACGAGTCGTAGTTCAGCATGTTTTTGCCGACCGACATATTTTCGAACCATTTGCCGCCTTTGACCGGCAGCAGCGCGTGTTCGTCTTCGTCCGTGATGTCGACCGGAGCGAAGGTCCAGCCGTTGTGGGCGATGGTCTCTCTGTGCTTCTCGGTCGTGTCGCGGTCGCCTTCATAGAAGGTGTTGGTCTCGATGATGGCCGCGTTCTCGTCGAGCTTCTGAGCGAAGAGTTCCTTCACCCAGGGGCGCGGGATGATGTTCGGGCCGTCTTTTTCTCCGGTGTG
The DNA here is from genome assembly GCA_017433225.1 of Clostridia bacterium. Lineage (GTDB taxonomy): Bacteria > Bacillota > Clostridia > Oscillospirales > Acutalibacteraceae > RUG420. The sequence continues at coordinate 9,466 of JAFRHS010000044.1, read as the reverse complement.
GAGTTTGACCGCCACTTTGCCGGTCAGACCGTCGGAGACTTTGTCATAGATCATCAGAAGCCCTTCCGGAGAAAGGTCTCTCGTGAAATAGACGACAGAAGTGCCGCCGGTACGTTCTTCGACAGGGACATAGCGTTCGCCGCCGGTCCCGGGTTTCTTGCAGTTGCAGGACATAGTAGTACCTCCCTGTGAATGATTGTTTCCCTAAACAGTTGTATTATAACAGATAACAAAAACGGTTGGAATGCTCAATTCCAACCGTTTTATCTACGTCTTTTTACAGAGTCGGTTTCTCGGCGATGCGTCCCATCATGACCCGCAGGTTGCCGTTGCGGCAGCGGACCGCGTCCATGAATTCCTTCGCCTGTTTTTCATCTTTCAGAATGACGTCGAACCAGAGTTCGTAGAGCGTACCCATGTTGGTGGTCTTCACGCGGGAGAGCTCCCATTCGGTCGTGTATTTCTCCATGAGGTCGTCGAAGAGCTCATAGTAGTCGAGGTCCTCCGGAATGGTGACCCGCAGCTGGCGCATCTTCGCCGATTTATCGCCAAAGCCGATCAGGGTCAGAACGATGACCGTGACGGACATGATGGCAAAGAAAATGACGGCCAGCAGGAGCTGTGTCATACCGCAGGCCAGGCCGACGGCCATCGCCACGAAAATGGCGGCGATCTCTTTCGCCGTGCCGGGCAGGCTGCGGAAACGGACGAGGGCAAACGCGCCTGCGACGGCAACACCGGCGCCGATATTGCCGTTGACCAGCATGATCACGAGTGCGATCGCCGGCGGCATGATGGCCAGTGTGGTCGCCATAGAGGCGGTGTGTTTCGTCCGGAACTGGAAGACCAGCGCCGTGCCGATGCCGAGTGCCAGCGCCAGGAAGATACTGGCGAGGAACATGGGGATCGACATGCTAAAGACTTTATCGGAATAGGTGATACTATCCAGCATAGGTAGCTGCCTCCTGTTTGTTGGTTTCTTTTTCTCTCATCATCTGCTCATAGCAGCGCCCGTACTTTGAGAAGGGCGTCGAGTAGATGTGCTGCTGACTCAGCAGATCGGTCAGCCAGAGCGGCGCGGCTCCGGGGATCTTGATCTCCATGATCGTGTATTCCTCGTCGAACAGGCGCCGTCCGTAGTCCCCGCAAATGAGGTCCATGTTGTCCATCCGGTAGCGGATGTTCCAGTCAAAGGTGATCCGAAGGTTCGGGTCTTCCTTTCCCCGGAACGCCAGCCGGTCATATGCGAGGAACATGCCCGGTCGAAGGCCTTTGTACGAGTGGATGAACCAGTCGATCTCATTCATGATCTGCTGTTTCTTCACATCCGGCATGGGACCGCCGTTCAGATAGTCGACGGCCTCCGCTTCGGGCGCTCTCACCCTTCGCTTGTAAACGACTCCGTCATACTTCTTCTTGATCTCCAGAAAGACCTTTCCGGTCTCCTCCGGCACGCCGTAACTTCGCAACCGGAATTTTTCTTTATAGACCGGTTTTTCCAGCGAACGGCTGATCAGAAGATAGTCCGGGGTGTCATAGTAGACGTTGCAGATCGTGCTCTTTGGGTAGGCATCCGGTTCAATGTAGTCGCGGAGAGCAACACGGAGCCGTTCATACTGTTCCATGTTCAGCAGATATTTCTTTTCGACCCGCCGAAACGACCACTGTGTCGCTTTCATGACTCTCTCCATTCTTTCCTGTGCCTGTTCAGGAATTGATCTCGTCCAGTTTGTTGATGACCTGTTTGGCGATATACTTATGTCCCTTCGCGCTGGGGTGGACACCCATGAGAACGAAGCTCGTATCGCTCAGCCATTCGGCGACGGTCGTACCCTTCGGGTAGACGACAGCCGCATCGGGCGCGTCGACATAGTAGACGTTGTCATACAGGTTCGACACGGTCCTGTAGTAGCTGTTGAACGACATCAGGACTTCATCGACCACGTCGAAGAGGAAGGAACGATCGGTGCCGGGAATGACACGGATCCCCTGGACGGCCTTGTGATAACCAACGACCAGGATGTCTGCATCATCGGGAGCGATCTTGACGAGTTCCTTCATCACGATCCGGATGTTCTGCCGAAGCTCTACGACTTCTTTCGCGAACACACTCAGGAAATTGTCGATGATGATCGGATCGTTCTGCAGGTTGCCGAGGGCAAACGACAGGTAAGCAAGTACATCGTTCAGCCCGTCCAGAGACTGGATGGCGTCGAGGTCGATGATCCCTGTCGCATAGGCGGCGTTGATCAGGCATGCCGTGATGTCATTCAGTCCACACTGGAAGGTGACGAGGTCCGAGTCGGAGAGCCATTTGCAGATCTCCGGGCCCATTGCGCGGAGACGGGCGGTCCGTTCGGGTTTTCTCATGCCGTACCAGTCATTCTGGCGGCCGTAGGGATTTTTGTAACCCATTCCCCGTTCAAAGAGGATCCGGTAGTCACACACCCGGCTGCCGGAAGAAGCGGCGGGCTGGATCTTTGTCTTTGCGGACGCTTCCAGTACATCGCCCACGAGGTCGGGGTAAGAGTTCTGGACGCGGACACCGACGCTGAAGGGGTCGGAACTCTCCGCCTGGGAGACGAGGCCGTAGCCAAAGGGGATGCTGTCTCCGAGGTAGCAGTACTGCTTGTACTTCAGGTTCTTGTGGGGTTTCGGAGTGGCTGCAAAAGCGCTGATGCCGAGCGTGCTGAGGATCAGCAGGACGCTGAGGCAAAGGGACGTGATCAGTTTCATCGTACGTTTCATTGCGATTTCCTCCTTGTAACCATTCGATTTTATGCAGTTCAGGTGTGATCAGACAGCCACATCGTCCGCTTGGTACACCATTCTTTCAGATTTGCGACATAGTCATCCCAGGTTGTCGTGATCTGATAATTGAGCCTGTACTTCCCGGTGCCGATCGCACGCATCGTATTGGGGGCGACCACGTAGTCGGCGCACAGGTTGTTGGTCAGCCAGCGCTCGTTGTTCATGAGCGCGGAATCCCGGAGCAGGGCTTTCTGGCGGTCCACATTGGCCGCGCAGTCCTTGAAGGCCCATTCGTACTCGTTGTAGATCTTCGCGACATGGTCGCGGAAGCTCTGATGTTTATGCAGTTCCTGCATGAGACTGATCGGCTGGTTCGACAGATCGGCGCCGATGTGGTCGACATACCAACCCTCCGCATTGATCTGCATCGGCTCGCTGATGCCGACGAAGAACTTGTGGAGCGTACGGCCGAACGCGATGTCATAGTCCCATGCGGGGCCGGCGATGAGCTTGTCACTCTCAGACAGCCCGTCGCGATGCATGAGAAGGCTGCCGGCATAGCAGTCATAGGACTTGCCCATCTCATACATGAGATAGAGTTTGGCCCAGGAGTCCATGTCAAAATACTGCTGGTACTCTTCCGAACTGAAATCTTCCACCGCGGCCCATGCCTTCAGGAAGTGTTTCTCGATATCTTTGTTGGTCAGGCCGTTCGCTTTGGCCGTGTCCCCCACGTCCTTGATGGCAATCCGGTTGTTGTAACCGCTGCCGAGGACCGTGACGCCGGGGATGGTCCCGATCTCAAACATGCCGGGCAGCATGAACGAGTCGGCGTCGATATAGTTGTCGTTCTCGAGCGCATAACCGTCATCCGGGGTATTGTAATCGTTCTTGGGAGTCACGAGGTAGTTGCCGAGGAACGTGCCGTTCAGCCAGACGTCCATGAACCGGGTCTTCATCCCGATGCCGAGGTCGTCGGCAAGATCCATCGCGATCTTGTTGCGAAGCAGGGAATTATCGAGGTGGTTCGCGACCAGCGACCACTTCTTCGCCTTGACCCCTTTGACCATCTTGACGCCGTCTTTTCCGTCATAGGTGGCGTCATCGTAGAAGGTGATGTTGTAGGGCTTTTTCGGGAAGACCCAGGTGGAGTTCCCGCGGCCCTTGATGCTCATATATTTCGTTTTCCCGTCGAACATGGCCTTGCCGTAGCAGGAATGCTCATGGTCGGGATCGTTGTTCATGGCTTTGATGGTGCCCTTTTTCTCATCGACCGTGAGGAACAGCGCGCCCACTTCCGAGGAGCCGCGAACGGTCTTGATGGTCAGCAGCGTCACCACGCCGCCGCTGTTCGCCTGGTACGTGACAGACTGTCCCACCGGGGCGATCGGCGCCTTGCCGCTCTTATAGGTCTTCCCGCCTTTCGAGAGCGTGAGGTCCGGATCGTTCCAGGAGAAACACATGCCGGACGGGTCCACATTGCCGGGGAAATAGACGGCGCCGTTCAGGTCGTTGTAATGGAACTTGACCTTGGTCTTTGTCTGAAGGCCTGCAGACTTGTCCGCAGGGACATAAAGCTTGATATTGGAACCGACATAGGCGGAATCCAGCACGCCGAGGACATCGGCCAGGACTCCGGGATCCTGTTCCGCTTCCGCCTGCTTTTCGGCGGCAAATGCCGGAACGGCGAGCAGGGCGACAAACAGGCACAGCGACAGCAGTGCCGCGATAGCTTTTCTCATAACTCTCCCTTTCTGGTTTAACATTGATCCATAAGCTTGTTTATTAACTGTTAATCTATAAGTAAACACATGTTAATCATATCCATATCAGTTTATAGGGATACTCTTAAACAATCCTTAAATCGTTGTTCGTATCACTGTAAAAAAAATATTGACACAATAAACAGAATCTGCTCAACAAAAACAAAAAACCGTTCAACCAGAGTTGAACGGTTTTTATGGAGCTGATAACCGGATTTGAACCGGTGACCTCATCCTTACCAAGGATGCGCTCTACCGACTGAGCTATATCAGCATAAATGGCAGGGGCAGAAGGACTTGAACCCTCGGCACGCGGTTTTGGAGACCGCTGCTCTACCAACTGAGCTATACCCCTATATAAAAAGTCTTGGTGGACCATCAGGGACTCGAACCCCGGACCCACCGGTTATGAGCCGGTTGCTCTAACCAACTGAGCTAATGGTCCATAAGCGATCTTCGGAGCGCCCGGCCCCAAAAGCTACTTTGATATTATATTGAGAAAGCTATCCAAAGTCAACCCAAAAATACCCTTTTTCCGAAATTAATCAACCGCCGTAAAAATGGAGATCACTGGACGCCAGTACATCGCCAACGTAACAGAGTTTCAGGGAGAAAAACGGGTGCGGTTTGGCCATGAGGCGCAGGAAGATCCGGTCCCCTTCCCAGCTCGGAAGGTCCGGCACTTCTTCTTTCGGGACCCACACGAGGTCGCCTTCGGGGCACTCTCTGACCTGACCCTCCCAGTCGGTGCAGGTAAAAAGATGCATGTACTCCCCTTCATACTCATCGGAGACGAATGTGACGATGCCGCAGTACCGCAGATCGCGCAGTATGAGACCGGTCTCCTCATAGGCTTCGCGGCGGGCGCACTCTTCGGGGCTCTCGTCCTCTTCGCACTTGCCCCCTACCCCGATCCACTTGTCGTGGTTCAGGTCGTTCTCCTTCTTGGTCCGGTGCAGCATCAGGTACTTCCCGTCCCGTTCGATGTAGATGAGCGTCGTGTTCAGCATGTGTCCTGTCTCCCTTTGGCGATGTACCCCTATTATACGAAAAGGGACCGGCTGACGCCAGTCCCTTTGACGGTTTGCGGAAAACTTATTCGATGACCGGGAGATCGGTGACACGGTCGGCGATGTCGAGGAAGAAATTCGCGTAGTCTTCCTTCTTCTCGAGAACGCCCATGTAAGAGGTGTGGTCCTTGTACTCCTGCGGCATGACGTTCCAGATGCCCGGTTTGATGTTGGCGGGGTCGAAATCCTGCCACGGGTCCTTGAACGGATGATGTGCGGCGGGGATGTTGACGAGACCGTCAGTCGGCATCCATTCGTCGCCGATCGTTTTGCGTTTGATGTTGCCGGACATCCAGGCAAACGGCCGCATCGGGAGCCACATGTCTTTCGTGCCGGACTGGCCGCCCTTCTTGTTCTGGGCGGTGCGGACACCGTAGTATGCGAAGTAGTAGATGTTGTCGTAAACGGTGTAGTTCTTCGTGAGTTCCTGTGCGCCTTCCCGGCTCAGCTCCCAGTGGATGTTGTCTTCCTTCAGGTTGACATAGTGGAGCAGGAGCGTCGGGTCCCAGCCGACGTGTTTGGTCTGGCTGGAGATGCCGAAGCGGTCCAGATGGAAGCCGTATACTTTAGAGAACCAGGTGCCGGAGGTCAGAGGAGCCAGGGAGAAGATGGTGAACGCCAGCGGTTTGATGATCGGCTGGATCTGCTCGGGAAGCGTGACACCGTTGTGGACGCCGGCAAGTGTCGTGCAGCTGTGGACCCATTTCACTTTTCCGCCTTCGAACAGCGGGCTGAGTTCATCCGCAGGGGTCCCGTTGCGTTCCTCTTCACTGCCTTCCGCCAGAAGGTGGATCAGGGTGCGGACCGTGGGACCGCCGAAGCTGTGACCGATGAGGTTGATCTTCTGGATCTTGCCGTTCTCATCGAGCTCGCCCCAGTTCGGGACATAGCCGGGATAGGTCTTGCCGTATCTCTGATGACCGTTGCGTTCGGAATGGACCTTGCCATAGTCGACACGGCCGCCCTTGATGTATGCATAGAGCTCACAGGCTCTGTCCCACATCCCGGTGAACATACCGACGGACGGTGTGTCCGCGATGTAGCCGGCATCCTGCAGGGTCGTCTTCGCGCTGCCGTTCCACATACCGAAGGTCGGGCAGATGTCGTTGATGCGGTCATCGTTGCCCCAGCAAAGATAGCCGTGGACCAGAACGAACGGATAATTGTTGGACTTTCTCATAAGATCGATCTCCCTTTGTTTTCTTGTTATACTTTTGACAAAACTGTCCGCGTATAAATTACCAGTAACAGTATAACATGTTTTACATAGTTCGATGTGCCAAAATCCGTTAGGGGTTTTTCGTCATTTTGACGAATTGTCCGAAATGTAAAAAAGACCGGTCCGAACGGACCGGTCTTTTCAACCGTTATGCGGTGTCTCAGTCTTTGGCGACCGGGACGTCTTCCCCTTCGACTTTGACCTTTTTGGACTTGTCGCGGGTGAAGTACGTGACAACTGCGAAGCAGGTCGCGATGAGCGCGAACAGGATGATGGCGACCATCTGCAGCTTGCCGTTGCAGGTGCCGTTCTCACCGAGGAACGCGTAGTCGTTGAACTTCGTGGCAATGCCGCCGATGAGGGTGCCGAGACCGCCCAGTGCGGCAATGACGCCGGGGACGAATCCCTTGGTCTTCAGAAGCCCGCGGAGACCGGCAACGATACCGGCAAGAGATGCCAGCGCGAGGATCCCGGACAGGACCACACGGCTCAGAATCTCAGGCGTTGCTGCGTTGGTGACATCGTCGACATAAGTCGCGAGGGTGTCACGGACCTTGGTGGCCTGGTCGAGGTCGACATAGGTCTTGGTCTTGTCGAGCATCTCGATCTTTTTGCCGTCCTTGTCGTACTTCGCATAGTCGAAGTCCTTGCCGAGTTTGTCGGCAGGAGACGTGACTACGACCGTACCGTCCTTGCGGGTGTAGGTCTTCTGCGCGAGGACTTCGTCGAGACCGGCGGAGAGCTGGCCCATACCGTCTTCGAACTGTTTGAGCTGGGCACGGCCTTCTTTCAGCTGCTTCTTACCGTCGTCGTAGTCAGCATAGCCTTTGGCAAGATCTTTCTCGCCCTGTGCGACCTGCTTGCGGCCGTCAGCGAGCTGTCTCTCACCGTCCTGGAGCTGTTTCTTACCGGCGGCAAGCGCTTTCTTACCTTCGGCAAGCTGTTTCAGACCGTCTTCATACTGTTTGAGCTGGGCTTTGCCGTCCTTGACCATCGTGGTGACATAGACGGGAAGGTCTCTGACATCCTTCGGGATGTCGAAGAGGCCGAGCTTCTTCATCAAAGGACGGACGACAGACATGAACCATTCCTGTGCGGTCTCAAAGCCCGGGAGCTTTGCGATGGTGCCGTCACGGAAGGCGATGTACTGGTTGAGATAAGGGATGATCGGCTCGATCTTGGCGAGGGTCGCTTTGCCTTCTTTATAGGCCGCGGTGTTCTCGTCGATCTGTCTCTGGCCGTCGGCAAGCTGCTTCTTACCGGCAGCATAATCCTTGTAGCCCTGCGCGAGCTGAGCTTCGCCGTCTTTCAGCTGCTTTTTACCGTCGGCGAGCTGGACTTCACCGTCGGCAAGCTGGACAGCGCCGTCTTCCAGCTGGACGAGACCGTCTTTGTACTGGATGATGCCGTCGTTGTAGGCTTTCTCGTTCTCTTTGAGCTGAGAAATACCGTCGGTGAGCATTGCGACAGGATCGTCACCGGAGCCATCGCCCTGAAGGAACGTTTTGACTGCCAGAGCATCTCTGACACCGAACGCGCCCGCCAGAAGTCCGAAGATGCTGGCGAGGAGGATCAGGATGCTGACAAGCTTATGTGCTGTCTTGTTCATGAATCTCTCTCCTTTCTCATAAAAAGACAAACCAATTCACCATTGATAATACACTAAGCTGTACGGACAAATCAAGTACAAAAAAGACCCCGCAGATCCGGAGATCTGCGGGATCGTTGTCACAAGCGGTTAACCGTTGGTTTTGCCAAAGACCTTTTTGATGTTGAGGCCGGCGATGTGTGCAAGACGCTTCGGAGCGTTCTGGAGGACGATGAGCTTGTCACTGTCTTCAGCAGTCGCCATGTTGGAACGATTCGGATGCGTTCTCTCGAGATGGATGGCGTCGAATGCGCACTTCGTGGTGCAGACACCGCAGCCGATGCAGGCGACCGGGTCGACGACGGAGGCGCCGCAGCTCAGGCAGCGGGCCGTCTCGATCTTGACCTGCTCTTCGGTGAAGCACTTCTTGTACTCTTCGAAGGTCTTCGCAGTGTCGATACCGGTGACCAGTTCGGGTTTCTGTCTCTTGGAGTTGTCGTAAGACTCAACGGAGATGTTGTTCTTGTCGAACTCGAAGAAGTGTCTGTGCTCACGGCCAAGGGTCAGGGAGTCACAGGTCGGGCGGACGAAACGGTGCAGGGATTCTGCCGCTTCATGGCCTTCACCGATGGCGTTGACAACGAAGGACGGGCCGTGGTAGACGTCGCCGCCGACGAAGATGTCGGGTACGGAGGTCTGATAGGTGAACGGATCTGCCTTCGGGTAATTGCCATGGACGAATTCCATGTCTTCGCCGTCAAGCAGGCCGCCCCAGTCGATGCACTGACCGATGGAGGTGATGACATAGTCGGCTTCGACCGTGATGGTGTCGTTCTCGTCATACTTCGGAGCGAACTTGTGGTTCTCGTCGAAGACGGAGAGGCACTTCTTGAAGACGACGCCGGTGACTTTGCCGTTCTTGTCCTTCAGGAATTCCTTCGGGCCCCAGCCATTGTTGATGGCGATGTTCTCAGCGAGGGTCTCTTCGACTTCTTCGTCGGAAGCAGGCATGGTCTCGCGGGACTCGAGGCAGAACATCTGGACGTCTTCGCCGCCCAGTCTTGCGGAGGTGCGG
>JAFRHS010000043.1 GCA_017433225.1 Clostridia bacterium | reverse complement strand
GGCCGCGCTGCGGTCTACCTTGGTCGGATCCTTGCCGCTGAAGCAGCCGCCGCCGTGGCCGCAGGCGCCGCCGTAGGTGTCGACGATGATCTTCCGGCCGGTGAGACCGGAGTCGCCGACGGGGCCGCCGATGACGAAACGGCCGGTGGGGTTCACGTAGATCTTTGTGTCGTCATCGAGGAGATCGGCCGGGATGACCGGTTTGATGACGTGCTCGATGATGTCTTCGCGGATCTGCGCCAGCGTGACATCCGCGGAGTGCTGGGAAGAGACGACGACGGCCTCGATCCGGACCGGCTTGTCCTCTTCATCATACTCGACCGTGACCTGGCTCTTGCCGTCCGGGCGGAGATAGGGAAGGGTGCCGTCCTCGCGGACTTCTGTCAGCTTCAGGGCAAGTTTGTGGGCGAGGGAGATGGCGAGCGGCATGAGCTCCGGAGTCTCTCTCGTGGCATAGCCGAACATCATGCCCTGGTCGCCGGCGCCGTTCAGGTCGTAGGGGTCGATGTCGCTCGCCTTGTTCTCCTGCGAGTGGTCGACACCGAGGGCGATGTCGGGGCTCTGCTCGTCGATGCAGGTGAGGACGGCGCAGCTGTTGCCGTCGAACCCGTAGACGGCGTTGTTGTAGCCGATCTCGTTGATGGTCTCGCGGGCGATCTTCGGAATGTCCACATAACAGGACGTGGAGATCTCGCCCATGATCATGACCTGACCGGTGGTGACGGTGGTCTCACAGGCGACGCGGCCGTTCGGGTCCTGCGCCATGATGGCGTCGAGGACGGCGTCGGAGATCTGGTCGCAGATCTTGTCGGGATGGCCTTTGGTGACCGATTCAGAAGTAAAGAGATGATGCATAGTGGTTCCTTTCTAGTTGCAATGGTGCGACAGGGGAGGTACATCGCCAAAAACGCCCTCCGGCAAAACCGAAGGGCGAACGTCGTCTTATCTTTCGGTTTGCACCGCAGGAATTGGCACCTTACCTTGCGGCAGGTTGCCGGACGTCGATGGGCCTGTTCCCTTACGTCACTCTGGATAAGTAGTATATTGATTTGCACTTATTGTACTGACCGCGGGGCGCTTTGTCAACCCCGGAGAACGGTCAGGTGTCAGGCGTCTGTTTTTTTGAGTTTGTACCCTTGATGATGGGGGACAGACGCTTGTAAACGAGGAAGGTGATGACGACGTCGATCATGCCTTTTACGAAGGTGAAGGGCACGTTGAAGATGAGCAACGCGTCAGAGAGTCCCTTGATGGAGGGCAGGATGGCCTGGTAGGCACCGATGATGGCTTCCATCGGCATGAAGTTCGTGTAGAACGGATAGACGATGAAGTAGTTGATGGGGTAGCTGACGGCCGCCATGATGAATGCGCCGAAGAGAGAACCGGCGAGTGCGCCCTTGCGGCTTTTGTGGAGCTGATAGAAAGCGCCGGCGGGGATGACGAAGCAGATGCCGATGAGGAAGTTTGCCAGCTCGCCGACACCGGACGAAGAGGTGACCGGCAGATGGATGAGGTTCTTGAGCAGGCAGACCAGCGCGCCGTACCAGGGGCCCAGAGCGAACGAGGTCAGGAGGGCGGGGAGTTCCGAGAAGTCGAGCTTGATGAAGCCGGGCATGATGGGGATGGGGAACTCGATGTACATGAGGATGGTGGCGATGGCTGCCATGACGGCGGTGGTGGTCAGTTTCCGTACCATGGAGGTGGAACCGGGCTGACGGGTCTTGGGGGAAGCCATGAGGTGTCACTCCTTTTTCCATTTCTTATTACAAAGTATACCTTTTCATAAGGAGGACTGTCAAACAGGAGAAGAGGCTCTATCCGGTTTTCAGGATCGGAACGATTTAAATTAGGTCACTGTGGTCCAGGGACGGACATGGGACATCCGGACGGCACAGCTGTGGCGATTTACTCACGAAAGGTGTGACCTTTCACGAATGCGGAATAGGTCAGGTGGAAATCGAGCCGTTTGCGGCGGCTGATGGGTATGATGGCATGGTTTGCCATCTCGATCTGCTCCGAGGTGAACTTCGCGACATGCTTCATGTTGACGATATACGACCGGTGGCATTTGTAGAAGTACTCCTCCGGCAGCTGGGTCTCGATGCGGATGAACTTGGTGAGGGTCTCGACCATCTCGTTCTTTGTCATGATCGTCGTGTGGTTGACATCGGCGATGACCGCATAGATGTCTTCGGACGTGAAGACACGGAACGCGTTCTCCACTTTCACGATGATGACCCGGTCCGCGAAGAGCTCCTTGCGGTAGGCGTCCAGGGCGTCGAAAATGTCGGACTGGGTGACCGGCTTCGTGAGGAACCGGTGGGCCCTGACGGAAAAGGCTTCGAAGACGCGCTCCGGGTTCGAGGACAGCAGCACGATCGCCGCCTTCCCGTCCCGGGTACGGACGACTCTGGCGTTCTCCACAGACGGCTTCATCTCAAAGTTGTCATCGATGATGATGAGGTCCGGCTTGTCGAATTCCTGGAGGTAGTCCCGCATCCGGCGGAACACTCTGGTCTCGACCTCCACATATTTCTGTTCTCCGTAGGTCTTGATGGCGCCGGTCAGGAACCGGACGGTTTTGGGCTCGTTACTGAGGATGTAGATTTTCATTTCATCCCCTCCTGTTTCTAAAGAGTTTTTGCTGTTATCGATCAGATCCGTTTCGGATAGAGCCATCGTAACGCTGAGACGGACCGGTGGCAACTAAGTGCCGGTTTTCCGTCACCATAACGACCGTTCGGCAGTTAATAACTACCGTTCATCGAAAAGTTGTTATCTTTCCGTTTTTTTGCGCCAATATCTGTTACCCTGTGGATCGGAGGTGGAAACGATGTTTCATGACACTGCACAGGGAGCCGGTCTCCTCCGGTATGAACTGCTTCCGGGAGAACCGGTCGACGGATTCACGATGGAAGTCCTCCGGCAGAACAAACCGGACGGGGTCCTGCTTCTCGGACGGGAGACCGGGGAGGAGGGAGACTTCCTGCTCCTTCCGGTCGCGGGGCTGGTCCCCTTTTTGTCTGGTGATATTGTAGTAAATATCTTTACTGAAATCAATTTCTTTACAAAGGTCAGAGCCATACAGGATTCCCTGCGGGACTATATGATCCCTCCGGAAGAACTCGTGCTCCGGCCGGAGTGGACCTGGCTGCGCCCGGAGACCGGCGACCCGGTGCTGCCGGTGCTCCCGACGCCGCTGGCGCGCGACCTGTCCCTTTCTCTGGAAGAATACGAGGTCCTGGTGTCGGCGATCTACGGAAAAATGAGGCAGACCGCAGAAGAAAACAAAGAGGCAGAGAAGGAGAGTGCCAGCGCGAGTGCTAAACGGCGCGGACCGTCCAAGCCCTGGCGCCGAATCGTGCGGGATTACTGGGAAAACCTCGATTGAACCCGGCGAAAAATCGAAAAAGAAAAAACAAAAAATGGCTTGTTTAAGCCAAAAATCGGCACAATTTAGCACTCTCGACAAGAAAGTGAAAAAACTTGGTCAAAAGGTGTTGACTTTTGGGGGAGCGGGTGGTATCTTATTACTGCAATTAGCACTCCAAAGTTTTGAGTGCTAAACCGAGTGCTAACGCAGAAAGGATGAGAAACGATGCTACCGACGCGAAGACAGCAGATTCTGGCGGCAATTGTCGAACAGTACATCGAGACCGGCGAACCGGTCGGTTCCAAAGCGCTGTTGTCGAAGCTCGACATCAATGTTTCTTCTGCTACCATCCGAAACGATATGGCGGCCCTGACTGCGCAGGGACTCATCTACCAGCCCCACACCTCCGCGGGCCGCATCCCGACCCAGAGCGGTTATCGGTATTATGTCGATCACCTGATGAAGATGGAGGAGCTGGAAGAGACCGACCGCCGGCGCATCGAGGCCGGGGTCGATGAACGCTCCGGAGACCCGGAAGCTCTCCTGACGAAAGCCGGCGAGGCGCTCGTGAACTTCACGAACTTTGCGGCCCTCTCGACGACACCGTCCGACGAGCACGCGTTCATCAAAAACATCGAAATGGTCCCGGTCAGTCCGAAAGTCGCCATGGTGGTCCTCCTGACCTCCACCGGCATCCTGAAGAGCAAACCCTGCCGCATGGATGTCACACTGACGACGGACATCAAACAGACCTTCGACCAGCTGGTCGAGGAACAGTTCCGGGGAACACCGCTCGCCGACATCAACACGGTCAAGATCCAGACCCTCGCAGCGTCTCTGGGAGCGAAAGCGCTCTCCATGTCCTCGCTGCTGGCCACGGTCTCCGACCTCGCCGAAATGGCCTCTCAGGCAGACATCCGGCTGGAAGGCAAGTCCAACCTGCTCGGGTACAAGGAGTACAGCGACAACCTGCCCTCGCTCCTCAAGTTCCTCGGCGATGAAGAGCCGCTGTCCATGCTGGTCTCGTCCGGCGAGGCAAGCGGCCCGGGCATCGAGGTCCGCATCGGTTCCGAGAACCGGTTCTCCGAACTCTCGAACTCGACCACCATCATCTCCCGATACCAGATCGGAGACGGAGCCACCGGTGCCATCGGCATCATCGGCCCCACCCGGATGAACTATTCCAAACTCATCCCGCGCATCCAATATCTGACAGACATCATCTCGAAGGTCCTGTCGGAAGTTTACGAGGAGGATACACCGATCCATGAGCAAACAGACGAAGAAACCTCTTGATGAGGAACTCGAGCAGGAAGAAGTCCTGGAAGAGGAGACCGTCGACACGGAAGCCGCTGAAGCGGCCGAAGACGTCGAGGAACCGGTCGAAGAACCGGCGGAAGAACCTTCCGACGACCTCGCCAACCTGCAGAAAGCGCTCGAGGAAGAACAGAATCGTTACCTGCGCCTGATGGCGGAGTACGACAACTTCCGCAAACGCTCTGCCAGAGAAAAGGACGGCATCTACGCCGATGCGAAAGCAGACACCTTCACGAGCCTGCTTCCGGTCCTCGACAATTTCGACCGGGCAATCGAAAACGAAGATGCATCGCCTGAAGATTTCCGCAAGGGCATCGAGATGACCCGGGATCAGATCCTGGCAGTCTTCGAGAAAGCGGGTGTCGAAGCGTACGGCGAAGCCGGTGAACCCTTCGACCCGAACATCCACAATGCGGTCAGCCACATCGAAGATCCGGAACAGGGTGAGAACGTCCTGGCACAGGTCTTCCAGAAAGGCTACAAACTCGGCGACAAAGTGCTCCGGCACGCCATGGTCGTCGTCGCGAATTAGGGAACCACGGGCAGTCCATCGCCCGATTCCATATAAAACTGTTAAAAATACACTTTCAATAAATGGTCTTTATTGAAAAGACGGAGGAATTCACTATGGCAAAAATCGTAGGTATTGACTTAGGTACTACCAACTCCTGTGTGGCGGTCATCGAAGGCGGCGAGCCCGTCGTCATCACAAACGCGGAAGGCGCCCGCACCACCCCGTCTGTCGTTGCTTTTGGCAAAGACGGCGAGAGAATGGTCGGTCAGGTCGCCAAGCGTCAGGCCATCACCAACCCCGACAGAACGGTCGCGTCCATCAAGAGACAGATGGGTTCCGACTACAGGGTCACCATTGACGACAAGAAGTTCACTCCGCAGGAGATCTCCGCGATGATCCTGCAGAAGCTGAAGACCGACGCAGAGGCTTACCTCGGCGACAAAGTCACCGAAGCCGTCATCACGGTCCCCGCATACTTCACCGACGCGCAGCGTCAGGCGACCAAAGACGCCGGTAAGATCGCCGGCCTCGAGGTCAAACGTATCATCAACGAGCCGACCGCTGCGGCTCTCGCATACGGCATCGACAAAGAGACCGATCAGAAGATCATGGTCTACGACCTTGGCGGCGGCACCTTCGACGTCTCTCTCATCGAGATGGGCGACGGTGTCCAGGAAGTCCTTGCCACGGCCGGTAACAACCGTCTCGGCGGCGACGACTTCGACCAGCGCATCATCGACTGGCTCGCAGACGAGTTCAAGAAAAACGAAGGCATCGACCTCCGCTCCGACAAGATGGCGATGCAGCGTCTGAAGGAAGCTGCGGAAAAGGCGAAGATCGAACTCTCCGGTGTCACCAATTCCACCATCTCCCTTCCGTTTATCACCGCAGATGCAACGGGTCCGAAACACCTTGAGACCTCTCTCTCCAGAGCGAAGTTCAACGAACTGACCGCCGACCTCGTCGAAGCGACGATGGGTCCGGTCCGTCAGGTCCTCGCAGACTCCGGCCTCAAGACTTCCGAGATCGACAAAGTCCTCATGGTCGGCGGTTCTTCCCGTATCCCGGCGGTCCAGGAAGCGGTCCAGAAGTACATCGGCAAAGAGCCCTTCAAGGGCATCAACCCCGATGAATGTGTCGCCATGGGCGCAGCCCTTCAGGGCGGCGTTCTCGGCGGCGACGTCAAGGGCCTCCTGCTTCTCGACGTCACCCCGCTGTCCCTTGGTATCGAGACCCTCGGCGGTGTCTGCACCAAGATCATCGACAGAAACACCACCATCCCGACCAAGAAGAGCCAGATCTTCTCCACCGCTGCGGACAACCAGACGTCCGTCGAAGTCAACGTCCTTCAGGGCGAGCGTGAATTCGCAAGAGACAACAAGTCCCTCGGCGTCTTCCACCTCGACGGCATCCTTCCCGCACGCCGCGGCACCCCGCAGATCGAAGTCACCTTCGACATCGACGCGAACGGCATCGTCAACGTCTCCGCGAAAGACCTTGGCACCGGCAAAGAGCAGCACATCTCCATCACCGCTTCCTCCAACATGTCCAAAGAGGACATCGACAAGGCAGTCCGTGACGCGGAGCAGTATGCCGCCGAAGACAAGGCCCGCAAGGAAGAGGTCGACCTTCGCAACGGCGCGGACCAGATGGTCTTCCAGTCCGAGCGGATCCTCGAAGACGAGGGCGACAAGTTCGAACAGGCCGACAAGGATGCTCTCCAGAGCGCCATCGATGAGCTGAAAGAGGCGCTGAAAGGCACCGACACCAACCTCATCAAGTCGAAACAGGACGCACTTCAGGCGAAGTTCTATGAAGTCTCCGCAAAACTCTACCAGGCCAACGCTCCGCAGGGCGATCCGTCCGCGGCAGGCTTTGACCCGAACGCGGCAGCCGGTTTCGGCGGCGACGCAGGCTTCGGCGGTCAGCCGGACGACGGCGCGGCAGACGTCGACTTCACCGACGTCGACTAATCTAAAACCACGGGTTCGCTGTGCTCCTTCCGGAGCACGGCGACCCTTCACGAAATGAGGGCTTATTTTGCCAGACAAACGCGATTATTATGAAGTGCTGGGGATCGACAAAAGCGCCAGCGCCGACGACATCAAAAAAGCCTACCGGAAACTGGCCAAAAAGTACCACCCGGACCTGAACCCGGACGACAAGGAAGCCGAAGTCCACTTCAAGGAAGTGAACGAGGCTTATGAAGTGCTGTCCGATGACCAGAAGAAGGCCCGGTATGACCGCTTCGGCTTTGCCGGAGTGGATCCGAGCTACGGCGGCGGCCCCGGCGGCCCCGGCGGTTTCGGCTTCGAGGGCGGAGACTTTGGCGACATCGGAGACATCTTCTCGAGCATTTTCGGCGGCGGCTTCGGCGGCGGGTTTGGCGGCGGTCGCCGCGCGGACCCCAACGCGCCCCGCAGAGGGTCTGACATCAATGCCCGCATGAACATCACCTTCGTCGAGGCGGCCAAAGGCTGTCACAAGAAGGTGCGGACACCCCGCATCGAAGTCTGTGACGTCTGCCACGGCAGCGGGTGCAAGACCGGTCAGCCGGAGACCTGTTCCCAGTGCAACGGCACCGGCCAGGTCACCCAGACCCAGCGCACCGCCTTCGGCATGTTCCAGTCCACTGCGGAATGCCCCACCTGTCACGGCCGGGGCAAGACCATCAAGGACCCCTGCGACCGCTGCAACGGTCTCGGCATGATCCGCCGCACCGTGGAGATCGACGTCGACGTCCCCGCCGGCATCGACAACCACCAGGCGTTCGCGGTCCGCGGACAGGGCAACTTCGGCCCGAACGGCGGCCCCCAGGGCGACCTCTACGTGGAATGTGTCATCGAACCCCACGAGATCTTCACGCGTGAGGGCTACGATGTCTTCTGCGACGTCGTCGTCACCTACTCGCAGGCCGTTCTCGGCGCCGAGATCTACGTACCCACCCTCGACGGCAAGGTCAAGTACAACATGCCCGCCGGCACCCAGCCCGGAACGAAGTTCCGCCTGAGAGGCCGCGGCATCGACCCGACCCACGCCGCCGGCAAGGGCGACCAGTACGTCACGGTCATCGTCGACGTCCCGAAGAAGGTCACCGAGCACCAGAAGGAGCTCCTCGCCGAATTCGACAAGGAGTACATCGACAAGCCCGTCAACGACGGGACCGGCGCCTCTGCCTACAGAGCGTCGAACAAAAAGAAAAAGCGCCGCTTTTTCGACTGACCATATCAGCACCGATCAGAGACCGGCTTTTGCCGGTCTCTATTGCTTTAAACTGTAAAAGCGTGTATAATACCTGTTAACTATAGCGAGACGTACATCGCCAAAACTATTCAGAAAAAAGGTGAAGCATTTGCTGATTTTTGAGTATCTGGAACAGAATGCCCGGTTATATCCGGACGAAGTGGCCCTGGTCGAAGTCTCTCCGAAGTTCGACGAGAAGAGCCGGATCACCTGGAAGGACTACTCTCTGGTCCAGCCCGTGCCGGGCAAAGAGTTCCGCCGGGAGATGACCTGGAAGACCTTCGACGAGCGCGCCAACATGTTTGCGAACCTCCTCTTTACCCGGGGCATCCGGAAAGGGGAGAAGGTGGCCATCCTCCTCATGAACTCCATCGAATGGCTGCCCATGTATTTCGGCATCCTCAAGACCGGCGCTGTCGCGGTGCCGCTCAACTACCGCTATGACGCCAAGGAGATCAAGTACTGCCTCGAGAAGGCGGACTGCTCCATGCTGGTCTTCGGACCGGAGTTCGTCGGCCGTGTCGAAGAGATCGTCGACGACATCCCGGACGTCGAGCACCTGTTCTATGTCGGGGAAGACTGCCCGAGTTTCGCGGACAGCGCCGAAGAACTCATCAAATTCTGCTCGAAGGAAAAACCGGACGTCGAGATCACCATCGACGACAACGCCGCGATCTACTATTCGTCGGGCACGACGGGTTTCCCGAAAGCCATCCTGCACACGCACAGAAGCCTCGAGCATGCGGCCGTCTGTGAACAGAAACATCACGGTCAGACCCATGACGATGTCTTTCTCTGCATCCCGCCCCTGTACCACACCGGCGCGAAGATGCACTGGTTCGGCTCCCTTGTGGTCGGCGGCAAAGCGGTCCTCCTGAAGGGCATCCGCCCCGAGTGGATCCTCCGCGCCGTCTCCACCGAGCGCTGCACCATCGTCTGGCTCCTCGTCCCGTGGGCGCAGGATATCCTCGATGCCATCGACCGCGGAGACATCGACCTCTCCGACCATATCCTCGACCAGTGGCGGCTCATGCACATCGGCGCGCAGCCGGTCCCGCACAGCCTTATCGAACGCTGGATGAAACGGTTCCCGAACCATCAGTACGACACGAACTACGGCCTGTCCGAGTCCATCGGTCCCGGCTGCATCCACCTCGGCGTCGAGAACATCGACCACGTGGGCGCCATCGGCATCCCCGGCTACGGCTGGGAGGCCAAGATCTGCGACCAGGACGGCAACGAAATGGGTCCGAACGAAGTCGGCGAGATCCGCGTCAAGGGCCCCGGCGTCATGAAGTGCTACTACCGCGACAAGGCGGCGACGGCCGAGTCCCTGAAAGACGGCTGGCTCTGCACGGGCGATATGGCCTACAAAGACCCCGACGGGTTCATCTACATCGTTGACCGCAAGAAGGATGTCATCATCACCGGCGGTGAGAACCTCTACCCGGTCCAGATCGAAGACTTCCTCCGCAAGCATGAAGCCATCAAGGACGTCGCGGTCATCGGTCTTCCGGACGAACGCCTCGGTGAGATCGCCACGGCCATCATCTCCGTCAAGGAAGACTGCCATCTGAGCGAGCAGGAAGTCAACGACTTCTGCAAGGGCATGCCCCGGTACAAACGTCCCCGGAAGATCATCTTCGCGGACGTCCCGCGGAACCCCACCGGCAAGATCGAAAAACCGAAACTTCGTGAACTCTATGCCGGCGCGAACCTGGTCGAACAGCAGACCAAAAAGTAAGCGACCCCTGAAGGAAGGTATATTATGAAGCAGTTGTTACTCGGAAACGAGGCAGTGGCCCGCGGACTCTATGAAGCCGGCTGCCGTCTGGTCTCCAGTTATCCCGGGACGCCCAGTACCGAGATCACCGAGAACGCCGTCAAATACAGCGACGACATCTGGTGTGAATGGGCCCCCAATGAAAAAGTGGCCATGGAGACCGCCATCGGTGCCTCCATCGCCGGCGGACGCGCGTTCTGCGCGCAGAAGCATGTCGGCCTGAACGTGGCTGCCGACCCGCTCTTCACCGTCGCCTATACCGGCGTCAACGGCGGGCTGGTCATCGCGGTCGCGGACGACCCGGGCATGTTCTCCTCTCAGAACGAGCAGGACTCCCGCCACTATGCGAAGGCCGCCAAGGTCATGATGCTCGAACCCTCGGACTCCGCGGAGTGCAAGGAGTTCACGAAGCTCGGCTTCGAACTCTCTGAGAAGTTCGACACTCCGGTCATCCTTCGCCTCACGACCCGCGTGGCTCACTCGAGCAGCATCGTCGAACTCACTGACCGCGACGACGTTCCGGTCAAAGAATATGTCAAGAACATGCCGAAGTACTCCATGCTCCCGGCGAACGCCATCAAACGCCACGTCGTGGTCGAAGAGCGTCAGCTGGCGGAACAGGAGTGGGCGGAGACCGCTTCCGTCAACGCGATCGAATGGAACGATAAGAAGATCGGCGTCATCGCCGCCGGCATCACTTACCAGTACGCCAAAGAGGCGCTGGGTGAGAAGGTCTCGTACCTCAAACTCGGCTGTGTGAACCCGCTGCCGAAGAAACTTATCCAAGAGTTCGCGGACGGGGTCGACACCCTCTATGTCCTCGAACAGCTCGACCCGGTCATCGAAGAACATGTCCGTGTCCTCGGCATCGACTGCAAAGGCAAGGAACTCTTTGACCTGAAGGGCGAGTACTCCCAGGCGATGATCAAGAAGGTCATCCTCGGGGAAGAGGCCGAATACCTCACCACCGACATGGAGATCCCGCCCCGGCCGCCGGCACTCTGCCCGGGCTGCCCGCACCGCGGTCTCTTCAGTGCTCTGAAACCGCTCGACGTCATGGTCAGCGGCGACATCGGCTGTTACACCCTCGGCGCGCTGCCGCCCCTCAGCATGATGGACACCACCATCTGCATGGGCGCCTCTGTCAGTGCCCTCCACGGCCGCAACAAGATCCGTCCGGACGAAGCGAAGAAGTCGGTCGCCGTCATCGGTGACTCCACGTTCGTCCATTCCGGGATTACCGGCATGATCAACGCGGCGTACAACCAGAGCAACTCGAAGATCATCATCCTCGACAACTCCATCACCGGCATGACCGGTCACCAGCAGAACCCGACGACCGGCAAGCGCATCGACGGCGAACCGACCACGGCCATCGACATCGAGGCCCTGGCGCACTCGGTCGGCATCGACCGCGTCCTCGTCGTCGACCCGTATGACATCGCCGCCACCAGAGAAGCCATCAAAGCCGAACTGGAAGTCGATGCCCCGTCGGTCATCATCTCGAGAAGACCGTGCGTCCTTCTCAAAGAGGTCCGCGCGAAACAGCGCAAACCGTTCTATGTGGACCCCGACAAGTGCATTGGATGCAAGGCCTGTATGAAGATCGGCTGCCCGGCTATCAGCATGAAGGACAAGAAGTCCGTCTTCGACTTCACCCAGTGCGTCGGCTGCGGCATGTGCAAACCCTTGTGTAAATTTGACGCCATCAAGGAGGGAGACTGACCATGACCAGAAGTATTCTCATCGTCGGCGTCGGCGGCCAGGGCACGCTCCTCGCGTCCCGCCTTCTCGGCCGGACCCTCCTCGCCAAAGGCTATGATGTCAAGATCTCCGAAGTCCACGGGATGTCCCAGCGCGGCGGCTCCGTCGTCACGTACGTCCGTTACGGCGACAAGGTCGCATCTCCCATCGTGGAGAAAGGCGAAGCGGACATCATCATGAGCTTTGAAGAACTCGAAGCGGCCCGCTGGCTCCCGTACCTCAAAAAGGGAGGCAGCATCATCGTCAACACGCAGCAGATGGACCCGATGCCGGTCATCACCGGCGCGGCGGTCTACCCCGAGAACGTCCTCGGTCAGCTCGAAGACCTCGGTGTCGATGTCCAGCCCGTGGACGCACTGAGTCTCGCCGTAGAAGCCGGCACGCCGAAAGCCGCGAACGTCGCGCTCATCGGTGTCGTCGCGAAGAACACGGACATCGAACAGTCCGTCTGGGAAGAGACCATCCGGAACACCGTCCCCGAGAAGTTCCTCGACCAGAACCTCAAAGCGTTCCGCCTCGGCTACAACGCGTAAATAAAGATAAGACTCTCCTGCCCGCGGCAGGGGAGTCTTTTGTGCTATACTGGGAACAGAACTGTTGAAAAAGGAGGTCCCGACATGAAAACGAAACGTCCCGTCGCGGGTCGGATCCTGCGTGTTCTGCTCGCCATCCTTCTGACCGTCGCCCTGCTACTGGCGGCCGGTCTGGTGTTCCTGACCGTCACCGAATACAAACCGGCCGACCGGGAAGAGATGGTCCTCTGCGGCGCGGAAGAGACCGCCTCTGTCTCGGAGGGCGATCCGCTGAAAGTGCTGAGCTGGAACATCGGCTACGGTGCGCTCGGCGACAATGCCGATTTCTTTATGGACGGCGGAGAGATGGTCACGACCGCCACGGAAGAACGGCTTCAGAAAAACCTGAAGGGGATCACGGACCTCATCCGGAAGGTGGACCCGGACGTCGCCCTGCTCCAGGAAGTCGACTCGGACTCCTCCCGCAGCCACCACGTGGACGAGACGGACGTCATGTCGGCGGTGTTTTCCGACGATACCGAAGTGGAGAGTCTCTACCACGCATCGCCCTTCGTACCGTACCCGCTTCCTCCTCTCAAAGAGGTGCATATGAACCTCATGACCCTGTCCCGGTTCGGCATCGAGACCGCGACACGGATCCAGCTGCCCGTCCCATTCTCCTGGCCGATGCGGACCGCCAATCTGAAGCGCTGTCTGCTGGTCAGCCGGGTCCCGTTGAAGGACAGTGACAAAGAACTGGTCTTCGTCGATCTGCACATGGAGGCATACGACTCCGGAGAGGGGAAAGAGGCCCAGACAAAAATGCTTCTGGACGTGCTCCGGAGCGAAGCGAAGAAAGGCAACTATGTCATCGCCGCGGGCGACTTCAACCAGCGGTTCTCCAACGTGGACGACTCCATGTACCCCTATCAGGAGGGCATGTGGAAAGTCGGCATGGTGGACGCGAAGGTCTTTGAACCGGAGTTCTCGCTCCTCATGGACCCGTCCGTCCCGACCTGCCGGAGTCTGGACAAGCCTTACAAGGGCGCCGACAAAGAGGCCTTCCAGTACTACATGATCGACGGCTTCATCGTCTCCGGGAACGTCAAAGTCCGTTCTCTGAAGACGCTCGATGAGGGCTTCCGGTATTCGGATCACAACCCGGTCGTGCTCGAGGCGACCCTTGCCTGAGAAATGTCCCAAAAACCACAGGGCTTTGCGAAAAACCTTTCGCAAAGCCCTTGCTTTTTTCTTATAAAGAGATATAATACTAGATGGATTAGCACTCTCACAAAAAGAGTGCTAAACACATGCAAGGGGTTCATCGCCCCGGAACAAAGGAAGTAACACATAATGGCAAAACGACAATTCAAAGCAGAGTCCAAGCGTCTTCTGGACCTTATGATCAACTCCATCTATACCAATAAGGAGATCTTCCTGCGTGAGCTCATCTCGAACGCGAGCGACGCCATGGACAAGCTCTACTACAAGTCCCTCACGGACAACATCACCGGTCTGTCCCGGACGGACTTCTCCATTGAGATCTCGGTGGACGAGGACGCCCGGACCCTGACCATCTCCGACAACGGCATCGGTATGACGAAGGACGAACTAGCGGACAACCTCGGCACCATCGCCAAGTCCGGTTCCGGCCTCTTCAAGGCGGACGCGGACGACGAGAAGGCGGCAGAGGACATCGACATCATCGGTCAGTTCGGCGTCGGCTTCTACTCGGCCTTCATGGTCTCGCAGAAAGTCGAAGTCCTGTCGAAAGCCTTCGGAGAAGACCAGGCATGGCTCTGGACCTCCACCGGCGCGGACGGCTACACCATCAAAGAGGCGGAGCGCGACGGACACGGAACCACCATCACCATGACGCTGAAGGAGGATACCGACGACGAGCGCTACTCCCGGTACCTCGATGAGTTCGAGCTCCGCCGTCTCGTCAAGCGGTACTCCGATTACATCCGTTACCCGATCCGCATGGAGTGCACCGAAGCGAAGCTCAAAGAGGGCACGGAGGACGAGTACGAGAAATACAAAGAGGTCAAGGTGCTCAACACCATGAGCCCCATCTGGAAGAAGCAGAAGTCCGAAGTCACCGATGAGGAGTACGCGAACTTCTATAAGGACACCTTCTACGATGCCAACGACCCGCTGCTCACCATCCGCTCCTCGACCGAAGGCGCGGCGACCTATACCGCGCTCCTGTTCGTCCCGGCAAAAGCCCCGATGAACTTCTATTCGAAGGACTATGAGGTCGGTCTGAAGCTCTATGCCTCCGGCGTCATGATCATGGAGAACTGCAAGGAACTCCTGCCGGAGTGGTTCCGCTTCGTCCGCGGTCTCGTCGACTCGGAGGACCTGTCCCTCAACATCTCCCGTGAGATGCTGCAGCAGGACCGCCAGCTCCAGGTCATCGAGAAGAGACTCGAGAAGAAGATCCACGACGAACTGAAGACCATGCTCCGTAAGGACCGTGAGAAGTACGAGCAGTTCTGGGACGCTTTCGGCATCCAGATCAAGTACGGTACATACGCGGACTACGGCATGCACGGCCGGGAACTCAGCGACCTGGTCCTGTTCCGTTCCAGCTTCGAGGACGGCAAGTACACGACCCTCGACGACTATGTCAGCCGGATGAAGGAAGACCAGAAGTACATCTACTATGCCTGCGGCGAGACGCCCGAGAAGATCGCGCAGCTGCCTCAGACCGAACTGGTCGCCGACAAGGGCTACGAGATCCTCTATCTGACCGAAGACGTTGACGAGTTCTGCGTCCGGACTCTGTTCGTATACGACGAGAAGGAGTTCCGCTCCGTCTCCGATGACGACCTGGGCCTCGAGACCGAGGAAGACAAGGAAGCGCTCCAGAAGAAGGATGAGGAGAACAAGAACCTCTTCCAGGCGATGAAGGAAGCGCTCGGCGGAAAGGTCACTGCCGTCAAGGCATCCAACCGTCTCAAGAGCCATCCGGTCTGCCTGTCCTCCGAGGGCGGCATCTCCATCGAGATGGAGAAGGTCCTCTCCCAGCAGATGAACGCGGACAACCGTGTCAAGGCACAGAAAGTCCTTGAAGTCAACACAGAGCACCCCATCTTTGAAAAGCTGCAGGCGCTCTACACGGACGACCCCACGAAGATCTTTGACTACGCCGAACTCCTTTACGACCAGGCGCTGCTCATCGAAGGCCTGCCGGTGGAAGACCCGGTCCGGTTCTCGAACCTCATCTGCGACCTGATGTAAGGCTGAGGGCGATTAACGTCCCTTTGTAAACACTTGTAACCACCGAACGGTCGTTATGTTTGGATTATTTTCAACATAACGACCGTTCGCATGCTTTTTTCGACCGCTCCCACGGGGAAACCCGTCGGGGGCGTTTTTTTGCGCTACAATGACGAACGTTCGAAACGCTGTCTGATCACAACAACAGAAAGGAAGGATGACACGATGAGACGCATTACCATGACCTGCCGCCTGACGAGGGACCCGGAACTGAAAGAACTGACCTCCAAGGCGGACGAGAGTGTCAAACTCAAACGGCTGACGTTCGGCGTTGCCAACAACGACAACGGGAAAGAGAAGGACCCTGAGTTCTTCGATGTCGTCTGCTGGGACCAGCTCGCCATCTGGGGGCAACAATACCTGAAGAAAGGAAACCGCATCCTGCTGACCGGCATCCCGCACAACGAGGCCTATGAAAAAGACGGCCAGAAGCGCACCCACTTCAAGATCGTCGCGGATAAGATCGAACTCATCGGCTGACAGGGCGGCCGGCCGCAACATGACCCCTGTGCCGTTTCTGCCGCGGAGCCGAACCGGTCGATTCTGTAGACACCATTACACTCCGGCAAGTAAGACGCATTACAGAAAAGATCAAAAAAACATGGACCACGTTGTTTCGGCTCTGCTGCAGAGCCGGCATGGGGAGAAACAGAAAGAAGGAGACTCTATTGAAAACAAACCATCTGAGGACCCGGGTCCTCGCCGCGCTGCTCGCGGTCGTGCTGGTCATCGGGACCGGCGTGGCCGGGCTGACTGCACTGGCGGCCCAGACCGTCACGGTGCAGATCGCCAATATCCCGCGCGGCTCCGACAACACATATTCCAACTCGAGCTGGGGCCATCCCGAACTGAAACTCATGAACGGGTGGACCGTCCATGTGGAGACGTATTTCACGGTCAAGATCCTCGACGACTATGACACCGGCAACGCCGTCTACTGTCTGGAACCGCCGTCCAGCCTGCATACGGGAGATACCCTGTCCCAGCAGGGGGACACCGTGAACTTCTTCCGAAGCAAGTTCCCCTGGAACGGAACACTCAGCGGTGAGTGGCAGAGAAAACTCATCGCCGCCATCCTGTACCACGGCTACCACGGCACCTGCAACCTGAACACCTGGGTCACGCAGAACAGCGGCGGCCGGGCACAGCTCGCCAAGTACTGGGCGACCCAGCTCCTCATCTGGGAGTCCATCATCGGGGAGCGGGACCCGAACTTCAACCGGCTGCCTGTGCCGAACGGTTACGTGTCGGTCGACGGGTTCGTGACGAACGGGAACCCTATCCGCTCGGACATCTACAACCAGATGGCGGATATCGAGAAGAAGGTGAAAGCGGAACTGCTCTGCCCGTCTTTCGTGAACCAGAACGGCGGTCTTGCGGAGACGTTCACGCTGAAATATGACACCGCCTCCAAACAGTACAAGACGACGGTGACCGACAGGAACGGCGTCCTCTCGAAATGGGATTTCAAGGGCGATGGACTGACGTTCACCAAAAACGGGAACGACCTGACCATCACCGCGGCAAAACCCGTCAACGGGACGGTCGAGTTCCGGGCGGACCACAACGTCCCGACCTCCGCCATGGTCGTGTGGAGCGACGGCACCATCAGCAAGACCGGGAGCGGGAAGCAGGACCTGGTCGCCTACGGGCAGAACCTCAGTGAGGACTTTACGGCTTATGCCAAGGCAAAGACCGAAGCTATGCCGGTCGGCAAACTCACGCTGACCAAGGTCGACAAGGACTACCCGGAAAATAAACTGACCGGCGGCGAGTTCACGGTTTATGACAACCCGGAGAAACTCAAAACGCTGGACGAGTCGAAGTGCAAAAAACTCGGGACCATGAAGGAAGTCGAGAAGGGTGTCTATGAGATGGCGGAACTCCCCGTCGGGGCATATCTGGTCGTCGAGACGAAGACGCCGGAAGGGTTCCTGCGGGACACGTCCGCGCATTATGCGGAGATCACGAAGGCAGGGGAGACGGTCGTCGTCTACAACGATGCCGAGAGCCGCGCCTTCCTCAACGAGAAGAGTACGACGAAGCCTCCGGTGACGGAACCGTCGACGGAGCCGAAGACGGAACCGAAGACCGAACCGTCGACCGAGCCGAAGACCGAGCCGAAGACCGAGCCGTCGACCGAACCGAAGACGGAACCGAAGACAGAACCGTCGACCGAGCCGAAGACCGAGCCGAAGACTGAGCCGAAGACTGAGCCGAAGACGGAACCGTCGACAGAACCCAAGACCGAGCCGAAAACAGAACCGTCGACAGAGCCGAAGACGGAACCCAAAACCGAGCCCAAGACCGAACCGTCGACAGAGCCCAAGACAGAACCGAAGACCGAACCGTCAACGGAACCCAAGACCGAGCCGAAGACCGAGCCCAAGACGGAGCCGTCAACGGAACCGAAAACAGAGCCCAAAACAGAACCAAAGACCGAGCCGGTCACCCAGCCGAAGTCACAGAACACCACAAAGCTGACGACTACGACCAAGACGACTACGACGACCGTCCGGCCGTCTTCGACTGTCGTCCGACCCACGACGACCACCACACGGCCGACGACCCGGCGCAGCGCGCCGGTCAATACCGGAGACGAATCGAAGACGATGCTGTGGGCGCTGGTCATGGCCGTGGCGGCAGGCGCTCTGGGCGTTCTCTTCTTCCTGCGCAGGGAACAGGAGTAAAAATGTGTCCATTGCATTTACCTGACAATATGTACTATAATCCCACATGTAAAAAATCGAAATGACAGGAACAGTGAGTGGGGTTAATATGACGAAGGAAACCAAATTTGACCGGAGTGTCGTCAACGATCTGCTGGCGTCTGCCAAGACTCATTTTCTGGAGAACGGCTACGAGAAAGCATCTCTTCGGAAGATCTGCTCCTCTGCGGGCGTTACGACAGGTGCGCTCTACTTCTCCTTTGCGAACAAGGAAGCGCTGTTCGACGCCCTGATCGGCCCGACCCTTCAGAAAATGGATGCCGTGCTCGACGACCTTGAACAGAAGGTGCTGAAAGAAAAAGGAAAGAACTTCGACGCGAACCGGTTCAATGACTTCATCTTCCGCTTCCTTGTCGACAACAAGGACGGGGTCCGTCTCCTGATGGCCCGCGCGAAGGGCTCCAGATACGAAGACTATGCCCAGAAGGTCCACCTGCATGTCGAACGGCTGATGGCGTACTATGCCAAGACCGTCGGCGGTGTCGACGTGGACCCGAAACTCGTCAGCATCCTTACCAACATGTATTTCACCGCCGTTTCCGACCTCATCTCGGGAGACTATGACGACGAGGAACTGTATGAGATGGCAGGAGCGCTTCGCACCTGTATGGAAGAGGGCTTTTACGCCATGCTCCGCCGGCAGAAGGAGAAAGGTTGACATTCCTCTCCCGTTCGGTGTAGAATCCTAGCATAGTTGCGATGAAGGAGACAGTAGTCTTACCGATCGTGCAGAACAGAGAAGGTCTCCATGGCTGGAAGAGACGAACTGCAGAGGTGAGAGGAACACCACTCCCGAGCAGCGGCGCGAAACAAGCGCCGCCGGACTGGCCTCCGTTAGAAGGGCTCAATGAGTGAAACTCAAGGTGGAACCGTGTCAAGACTTTTGGCACCCTTGAAAAGGACAAGCGTCCTGTTCAGGGGTGCTTTTTTGATTCGTATTTTGGAAAAGGAGTCAGACTCTATGAAAATCATCAATTCCCACAGCGAGACCGTCGTCTGCCCGCCCGAGGAAGAACTGGAAGTCATCCGCCACTCGGCGGCCCACATCATGGCACAGGCCATCCAGCGCCTCTGGCCGGAAGCGGACTTCGCTTTCGGTCCCGCCACTGACAAAGGCTTCTATTATGATGTCGACCTGGGTGAGACCAAGCTGACAGACGAGGACCTGCAGCGCATCGAAGACGAGATGCGGAAGATCGTCAAGGAGAACCTCCCGTTCAAATCCTTCATCCTGCCCCACGACGAGGCCAAGGCTCTGATGGCGGAACGGAACGCGAAATACAAACTCGAGCACATCGACGACTTTGCGGAAGATGAGGAGATCAGCTTCTTCCAGCAGGGCGATTACATCGACATGTGCACCGGCCCGCACCTCACCTACACCAAGGCCCTCAAAGCCTTCAAGGTGACCTCTCAGTCCGGCGCGTACTGGAGAGCGGACAAGAACAACAAGATGCTCACCCGTATCTACGGCGTCGCGTTCAAGACGAAAGACGAACTTGCCGAGTATGAGCGGCTCATCGCCGAAGCCGAAAAGAGAGACCACAGACGCATTGGCAAAGAGATGCAGCTCTACATGATGGTCGACGAAGGCCCCGGTTTCCCGTTCTGGCTGCCGAACGGCATGCTCCTCAAGAACTCCCTCATGGAATACTGGAGAGAGAAACAGGCCGAGTACGGTTATCACACCATCGAGACCCCGACCATCCTGTCCCGGAAACTCTGGGAGACCAGCGGCCACTGGGAGCACTATAAAGACAACATGTACACGACCCTCATCGACGATGAGGACTTCGCGGTCAAGCCGATGAACTGCCCCGGCGCGTGCCTTGTCTACAAGAGCCAGCCGAGAAGTTATCGCGATCTACCGCTCCGTCTCGCCGAGGCCGGCCACGACCACCGTCACGAGCTGAGAGGCGCTCTGCACGGCCTGTTCCGTGTCCGTGCCTTCACGCAGGACGATGCGCACCTCTATGTCCGCCCCGACCAGATCACGGAAGAGGTCACAAAGACCACACAGCTCATCACCGACTACTACAAGCAGTTCGGCTTCCCGTTCAAGGTGGAACTCTCCACCCGTCCCGAGGACTCTATGGGTTCCGATGAGGACTGGGAGCTCGCGACCGAAGGCCTTCGCGTGGCCCTCGACTCCATGGGCATGGAATACACCGTCAACGAAGGCGACGGCGCGTTCTACGGTCCGAAGATCGACTTCCATCTGACCGACTGCCTCGGCCGTACCTGGCAGTGCGGTACCATCCAGCTCGACTTCCAGCTGCCGCTGAACTTTGAACTGGAATACACCGACCGCGACGGCGAGAAGAAACGCCCGATCATGATCCACCGTGCCGGCTTCGGTTCCTTCGAACGCTTCATCGGTATGCTCACCGAGCAGTACGCCGGCAAGTTCCCGACCTGGCTCGCTCCGACGCAGGTCAAGGTCCTGCCCGTCTCCGAGAAGACCATGGAGTACTCCCAGCAGGTGTTCGCGGCGCTCCGCGACAAGGGCATCCGCGTGGTCCTCGACGACCGCGGCGAGAAGATCGGCTACAAGATCCGTGAGGCCCAGCAGGTCGACCGCGTCCCCTACATGCTCATCCTCGGCCCGAAAGAGTCCGAGACCGGCGAAGTCTCTGTCCGGAACCGTGCCGGCGAGACCGAGACCATGAGCCTCGACGCGTTCACCGAGAAGGTCCTGAAAGAGATCGCGGAACGCGCATAACAGCCGCCCGGCGATCCGCCGAAAAAACACAGACCGCAGAGAAGCATCCTTCTCTGCGGTTTTTTCACTTTGTTGATGTTTGGACCGCCAAAATGTGTATAATAAAAGAGTACAGTTATACGAACAGGAAAGGAGAGGGCCCATGAAACTTGGGATCATTTCCATCAACAGTCATACCAAAGTGCTGAACCCTGCATCGCCGCTCCATTCCTATGTGTTCCAGCAGTTTTTGAAGAAAAACGGGTATGACAGCACCATCATCGACTACAAGCCGGTCTACTACGGCAGTTCCGATGTCGCCGTGCGCGAACCGCTCCTCTGGCGGGCACGGCGCCCCGGTGAAGACCTCAAAAAACACGCCGAAGATCTGCGCCGCTGGTCGCTCCTCTACGAAGACCGCAAGGTGCGCTTCGACAAGTTCAAGGAGTTCGTCGACACCCACTATATCCAGACCGACAAGTGCTACGACCCGACGCTCCTTGATGAAGAAGACCCCGGGTTCGACTGCTACCTGTGCGTGACCGACATCATCTGGAAGGACAACCCCGTCAACGGGTTCGACAAGGGGTTCACGCTCGCGTCGAAGTGTATGGACGGCAAAAAGAAAATCGCCTACACCGCGAGCCGCGGCGCTCAGAAGTACCACCCCGAGCGGGAGCAGACGCTCCTCGAACGTCTCGCCGATTTCGACTTCATCTCGGTCCGGGAGACCAGCTTCAAAGAGTACCTCGAAGAGCTCCTCGACAAGGAGGTGCCGGTCCTCTGCGACCCCATTTTTCTGATGGGGAAGGACTTCTATGAAGACCTCGCGAAGCAGCCGGACTACGTGCCGGAAAAAGACTTCGTCGTCATCTATCTCGCGATGAACCAGAACAACAAGCTCGTGAAGCTCGCTTCGGACTACGCCGAGAAGCACGGCCTGGAACTCATCGAGCTAAGCGAGTACCCGGACGACGCGAACATCCCGGAGGGCACGCAGCACAAAGTCATCTACGACATCGGGCCGGACGAATGGCTCTGGTACCTGCTCCATTCGAAGATCAACTTCACGAACTCGTTCCACGCCTGCTGCCTGTCGATGATCTGCCACCAGGATTTCATCTCCGGATTCCGGGGAGGAGACAAGGTGGACAACGTCCTCAACATGTTCGACCTCGGGTTCCGCAAGATCCATTCGGACGATGTGGCGGACCTCGAAGACATCCCGGACATCGACTATGACGCGGTCGACCGGAAGCTGGAAGCCTTCGCGAAGGAAGGTGCGGACTTCGTCCTGAACGCCCTCGCGTACCTTGAGACCCACGACCACAAACCGCTCCTCACGGAAGAGGAACTGGCGGAACGCTCGAAGGCCCTGTTCGACCGGCAGGAAGCGGTGCGCATCGCCGAAGAGGAACGCATCCGCGCCATCGAAGAAGAAAAAGCCCGCAAAGAGGCAGAACGGCTGGCCGCCATCGAGGCCGAAGAGCGGAAACTCAAGACGAAGATCCGCCACGTGCTGGGCCGCATCCGGAGAGCCCTCATCCGGTTCCTCGAAAGCCTGTAAACGACATAAAAAACAGACTCCGTTTCGGAGTCTGTTTTTGTTTTTCATAGGTTCCGGGGCGATTTACCGCACCGTGAAGCACAGCCACTCGCCGTCCGCTTTGCGGGAGATGACCGTGAAGCCGTTTGCGGCGAACGCGTCGAGCACGTCCTGCTCCCGGGTGTTCAGGATGCCGGAGACGATGAACACAGAACCGTCTTTCATGAAGTTCCGGGCCGTCTCGCAGAAGAGGACGATGATGTCTGCCACGATGTTCGCGACGACGATGTCGAATGTGCCGGAGACCTGCTTTGCCATGTCTCCGCAGTGGTAGGTGAGGACGGGCGCCTCGAACCCGTTTCGTTTCCCGTTCTCGACAGCCGTCTTGACGGCGAGTTCGTCGATGTCGACGCCCTCGGCTCTCGACGCGCCGAACAGCAGGGCCGCGATGGACAGGATGCCGCTGCCGCAGCCGAGGTCCAGAACGGTCTCGCCGCCCTCTATGGTCTCTTCGAGGGTCTGCAGACAGAGACGGGTGGTCTCGTGGGTGCCGGTGCCGAAGGCGAGGCCGGGCTCGAGATAGAGTGTTTTACGCTCGGACGTCGGTTCAACTCTCGTTGAACCTTCGACCTCCCAGATCGGCTGGATGAGCAGCTTCTGCCCGACTTCCGTCGGCTTGAAAAACTGCTTCCAGTTGTCCTGCCAGTCCTCATTGCGGCAGGGGACGACGGTGAGTTCCGTCGGGATGCCGGCGGCCGCGTACTGTTCCTGCAGGAACGCGACGGCTTCCGCCGGGTTCTCGCCGGGTTCCAGGTAGATGTGGACGACGCCTTTGGAGCGGTCCTTGTCTTTGAGCGCTTCGTCGATGAGGTCGATGTGCGCGATCTCGTCGATCTCCTCTTCCAGGAACCGGTAGTCCTCGAGGTAGATGCCGTAGGGCACCGTCATGTGGGCGATGTCTCCGGCGGCGTCGATGCGCTCCGCGGGGACCTCGATGCGGACTTCGGTCCAGGGGTCGGTGCTGGTGCCGGCGGAGTAGGTGCTGGCGCCTTCCGGAAGGCCGGTCTCTTTATCCATGGTCAGTCCTCCGTGTCGAACAGCTTCGCGACGGGTTCGGGGTGTTCCGCCCGTCCGGGGTTGTACAGCGCGACATTGTCGAAGTTCCAGAGCCGGGCGGAGAACTCGCCGGCGTTCACGTTCGTGTAGGTGTCGCAGACTTCATAGATGGTGGCATCCAGCTCATCGAGATGCGAGAGGATGATGGCCTCTAAGAACTTCGGGGGCACGGCGGCGCCGAACTCCGGCTTGCCGTGGTGGGAGATGAGCATGTGCTCGACGAGGACGACCTTGTCCTCCGGCGTGCCGAGTTCTTTTGCGACGTCGCGGACCATCATGGCGCCGACGACGAGGTGGCCGAGGAGGTTGCCCTCCGTGGTGTACTGGCTCGCGAGGCCCAGCTCGTTTGCGTCCATCTCGACGATCTTGCCGATGTCATGGAGCGCCGCGCCGGTGATGAGCAGGTCCTCATCGACCGTGGGGTAGAGCTTCGCCACCTGCTGGCAGAGCCGCAGGATGGACAGGGTATGGTAGAGGAGCCCGCCCTGCATGGCGTGGTGCAGACGCACCGCGGCAGGGTAGAGGAGCAGTTCTTTTTTGTATTTTTCGAAGACCGCTTTCAGAAGCTCCGCGAGGTCCCGGTCCTGAAAACCGTCCGTCAGTTCGAGGATGGCGCGGTACATCGCCTCAGGCTGGTATTCGGCGGTGGCGATGTAGTCCTCGGCTCTCACATTGTCCGAGGGGACCGTGGCGCGGATGTTGCTGACGCGGAACTGGGGCGCGCCCCGGAACTCCTGCAGCTGTCCGCGGACCTTGACGATGGAGTTGACCTCGAACATGGGGGTGACGCCCTCCTGGTAGTCCCAGTACTTGGCGTCGACGTCGCCGTCCTTGTCCCCAAGGGTCAGGTCCATGTACTTCTGTCCTTTGGAAGAAGTCTTCACTTCAATGCGTTTGACCAGCGCGAACAGGTCGTAGGTGTCGTCGCGCTGACCAACGGGGATATAGTTCATAATCTTGCCTCCAGTGGGATCGGGTAGAATGATTTTACCACAGGTCCGGGTTATGGTAAAATACAAAAAATAGTCTCAAGCAGAAAGAAGGGACCTCGTTGGACAACACCTTCGTGATCCATGACGCAGAGCCCGGCTTCCGGGTCTGCTCCTACCATACCGACCGGTTCAAGACGGGCATCCTGTCCGTGAACCTGGTGGTCCCGCTCGCGGGGAACGTGGCGGAGAAATCGCTCCTGCCCTCGCTGCTCTGCGCCTCCTGCGCGGAGTACCCGGACCTCCTGTCCCTGAACCGGAAACTGGCCGAACTCTACGGGGCCGAACTCACTCCGTCCGCCTCGAAGCACGGCGAGAACCTCGTGCTGCGCATCACGATGACCATGATCGGCGACCGCTTTGCCCTCGACGGCGAGAGCATCTCGGTCGAATGCGCGCGGCTGCTCTGCAAGGCGCTCTTTGAGCCGAACGTTGAAAACGGCGCGTTCCGGCCGGATGAAGTGGCGCGTGAAAAGCGCATCCGCCTCGACCGCATCGAAGCGCTGAAGAGCAGCAAACGGGCGTATGCCCAGAAGCAGATGCTCGAACTCATGTGCGCCGACGAAGCATACTCTCTGTCTGTCCTCGGCGAAGAGGAAGACATCCCCGTCCTCACGCCGGAACAGCTGTACGCCTCCTGGCAGGACCTTCTGAAAACGGCCTTTGTCCAGCTGCAGGTCGTGGGCGATTTAGAGGTCGAGCCCATCACGGCCCTCTTCCGCGAATACTTCGACAGGGTCGAAGACCGGCACGTCGTCCGGGGCGAGACCGTCGTCATCCCCTTTGCTGAGTCTGTGAAGCGCGGCGAAGAGGAGCAGGACATCGCGCAGAGCAAGCTCGTCATGGGCTTCCGCTGCGGCATGCACGAACCCTTTGAAAACTACGCGGCCATGCGGACCTTCACGGACCTCTTCGGCGGCGGGACCTACTCCCGTCTCTTCATGAACGTCCGGGAAAAGCAGAGCCTCTGTTACTACTGCGCCGCCCGGCTGACCGCCGCCAAGGGCATCCTCACCGTCCAGAGCGGTGTGGAGACCGGGAACGCGGAGCGGGCCGAGAAAGAGATCCTGAAACAGCTCGACGAGATGAAGGCCGGCGGCGTCACCGTCGAAGACCTCGAAAAGTCCAAACGTTCCATGGAGGACTTCTTCCTGTCTGTCTTCGACACGCCGGAAGAACTCGACGGCTGGCTCTTCAGCCAGGTCACCGACGACGAGTTCCAGACCCCGGAAGACCTCGTGGCGGACATGAAAGAAGTCACGGTGGAGCAGGTCGTCGAGATGGCGAACAACATCTCGCTCGACACGGTGTTCCTTCTGAAGGGCAACGGGACCGGCGACGACGGGGAGGTGGACTGACATGGCAAACGTCATCGAACACAGAAATGAGCTTCTGGGCGACGCCTATTACGAGGTCCGCCACGAGACCGGCCTCACCATCCTGGTCTACCCGAAAGCCGGTTATTCGACCTCCTACGCGGTCATCGGGACCAACTACGGGTCCATCGACGACGCGCTGAAGGTCAAAGGCGGGGAAGAAAAGGTCCTGCCCTGGGGCACGGCCCACTTCCTCGAACACAAACTCTTTGAAAGTGAAGAACTGGATGCCTTCGAACGGTTCGCGGAGACCGGCGCCAGCGCCAACGCCTACACGACCTTCGACCGCACCTGTTACTTGTTCTCCTGTTCTTCCAACTTCCGGAAGAACCTCGAGATCCTCCTCGACTTTGTCCAGCACCCGTACTTCACCCAGCAGACGGTGGAGAAGGAACAGGGCATCATCGGACAGGAGATCCGCATGTACCTCGACGAGCCGGGCTGGCAGGTCCTCTTCAACCTGCTCAAGTGCCTGTACCACAGGCACCCGGTCAAAGTCGACATCGCCGGCACGGAGGAGTCCATCTCCCACATTACGGCCGACCTGCTCTACGAATGCTACGAGAGCTTTTACAATCTGAACAACATGGTGCTGGCCTGCGCCGGCAACGTGACCGTGGACGAAGTCCTCGCCATCTGCGACGGCGCGCTTCAGAAGACTCCGGAAGTCCTCGTGGAGCGGCCCGACAAGGGGGAACCCGCGGAAATCGTGGGGCCGTCCATCGCCCAGGAATTCGCCGTCACCATCCCCACCTTCGCGCTGGGGTTCAAGGAGACGCACGAGACCCCGGTCCGGAACATGAAGGAGCGGATCCTCACCGACATCCTGATGGACGTCGTGGCGGGGGAGACCAGCGAACTGTACGAGCGCCTTCTCCAGGAAGGCCTCATCGACACGGGCTTCGGATATGAGTACTTCACCGGCCCCGGTTACGCGACTGTCATTTTCGAAGGCCGTTCCCGCGACCCGGAAAAAGTGGCAGATGCCATCAAAGCCGAGATCCGCAAGCTGCGCGGGACCGGCGTCGACCCCGTCGTGTTCGACCGTCTCCGGAAGATGAATTACGGCAAAACGGTCATGAGCTACAACGACATCGACGGCCTGGCCAACGGCCTTGTGGGCGCCTACATGAGCGGTGCCGAACTCTTTGAAGAGCTAGACCTCTACCGGGAGATCACCGTGGAGGACGCGAACGAACAGCTGGGCCGGCAGATGCTCGAGGAATACAGCGCCCTGTCCGTCGTGCACGGGCCGGATGAAACCATCTGATGCTTGATAACACGCCGATCTCTCGATATAATAAGAGATAGTTCGGAAGTGAAATGACGAAAAGGAGTGTCCTTCGATGGCAAAGATCAAGAAAAAAGTCAAGAAATATATCAAGAAGAACGAGCCCACTTACAAAGGCCTCGACAAGGAAAAGAAAAAGCTGGTCAAAGCGAGATTCGAAGAGCGCGTCGAGTGCTATCGCAAGGACCTCGAAGCGGCCAAAAAGAAAAAACGCAGAAAACGCCTCTTCCTCCTCTGCTTCTGCATTTTCAGCATGAAGACCTGGAGAGCGTTCCATTCCAAAGAGGCCAAAAAGTACAAGAGAAGAGAGCTCGGCAGAAGATAACCGAAAATTTTTCGCGTCCCGTCAAGGTTTTTGTTGACGGGACGTTTCTTTTCAGTTATAATTCATAAGCCGCATATTACGGGTGAAGGTCTGTACATCGCCTTCGCAAGTGGGAAACCCGCCCGTCGTAGCGAGTCTATAACAAAGGATGATCACACAATGTACGCAGTCATTGAAACCGGCGGAAAACAGTACAAAGTCGAAGCCGGCCAGGAGCTCTACATCGAGAAGCTCAACGTGGAAGCAGACGACAAAGTCGTCTTTGACAAGGTCCTCGCAGTCGGCGGAGACGACGGCATCAAAGTCGGTTCTCCCTATGTGAAGGGCGCCAAGGTCAATGCCAAAGTCATCAAGAACGGCAAGGCCAAGAAAGTCACCGTTTTCACTTACAAACCGAAGAAGAACGAGAAACGGAAGATGGGTCACAGACAGCCTTACACCAAGGTCTCCATCACCGACATCAAAGCATAAAGAGAGGTGTAATCCAGAATGGCACATAAGAAAGGAATGGGTTCGACCCGAAACGGTCGTGACTCCGAATCGAAAAGACTTGGCGTGAAACGCGCTGACGGTCAGTTCGTCCTGGCAGGCAACATCCTTGTCAGACAGCGTGGTACCCACATCCATCCCGGCAACAACGTCGGCAAAGGTTCTGACGACACCCTCTTCGCTCTGATCGACGGTACCGTCAAGTTCGAGCGTATGGGCAAAGACCGTAAAAAGGTCAGTGTCTACGCTGTCGAAGAACAGTAACCACGTACATTTCCGATAGGAACGACGACAGGCTTCCCTGGTTTGGGAGGCCTGTTCTTTTATTGACGGTTCTCTTAAGATGTAATATAATATTACGGATAATTTTATAAACTAGACGCATTGCGTCTTTCAGTCCTCTAGGAGAGTACGTTATGAATAAACTGAAAGCAGCTTCGCTGTCCCCCAATGGGGCCATCATCCTGGCGGCCGTGTTCACGCTGTTCGCGGTGCCGCTTCGCACCTTCCAGTTTCTCAACTGCCTGGACCCGGAGACCGGGTTCTGGACGGTGCGCGATGTAACGGTCCCGGTGCTGTATGCCCTCGTTATCGGGGTGGCAGCCTTCGCCTTCTTCATCAGCCTGTTTTCCGGCATCATGCCGAAACCGGAGTTCTCGAAGCAGAAGGACATCCCCCTCGGGTTCTCCGCCCTGCTCATGGCCCTCGGTTTCGCCTGGGATGCATTCGCCAGTGTGCGGATCGCCATCGCCACCTATGCCGGTCTCGGCGAGAACGAAGAGCTGAGCATGGCCTACCAGCTCATTTCGAGCGGCACTCTTGCCCGGTTCGGACAGGTGCTCTTCGCGGTGCTGAGCGTCGTCTCGCTCCTCTTCTTCGGCATCTCGAAACTGACCGGCACCACGCTGTATGAGAATCATAAAGTCCTGGCTCTGAGCCCGGTCGTCTGGGGCGTCTTCCGCCTCCTCGTCCACTTCGTGGAACCCATCAGCTACAAGAACGTTTCCCAGCTTCTCCTGGAGATCCTTCTGGTCGTCTTCGCGATGATCTTCTGGTTCGCCTTCGCGCGGATCGCCTCCGGGGTCAACCCCGACTCCAGCATGTGGCTCTTCTTCTTCGGCGGCATCACCGCGGCATTCCTCGGTTATGTCTGTGCGCTGGCCCCCTTCATCCTTCTCATCACCGGACAGGGCCACCTCATCCCGCCGAGCCGTCCCATGCAGTTCGTCGACCTGGCATTCGCCATCTTCGCCACCTGCGCGCTCTTCAACGCCATGCCGAAGACCGTCGGCATCAACTCCCGCGACGAGTTCAAAGAGGAAGAGGCGCCGGAACTTCCGGAGGGCTTCGAAAATACCGCACTCGGCCGTAAGAACAGGAAAAAGGCCGAGAAACTGAGCCGGGAAGAGAGAGCCCGGGAAAAGGCAAGACTCAAAGCAGAGGCTGCTCAGGAGAGAGCGTACCTCGCCGCTGCGGAAGCAGCCAGAGGCGAGGACGGCATCCTCGAGAACCCCTTTGAAGATACCGGAGCCGGTGTCGATGAAGTCGACGTCGACGCTCCGAAACCGGGGAAGGGCGAGTCCTTCTGGAAACCGGTCTCCGACGATGACGGCGAACACTTCGTTGTCACAGACAAGGAATAAGACATGAGAGAAAAGCTTCTCGGCCTGGTGGCGCTGGACCGCCTGCCCCACGCCTGTGTCCTCGAGAGCGGCACCGCAGAAGAGCGGATGGCGCTGGCGAAGGACCTCGCGAAGGCACTGGTCTGTAAGAGCGGTGTCGACCGCCCCTGCAACACCTGTGACGCGTGCCGGAAAGCGGACAGCGGGAACCACCCGGACATCCTGTATGTGGGCCCCGAAAACGGACGGAAGACCATCTCGGTCGAAACGGTCCGGAACATGCGGGACAACGCTTACGTTCTCCCGAACGAGGCGGACCGCAAGGTCTACATCATCGACCCGGCGGACACCATGCAGGACTACGCGCAGAACGCGCTGCTCAAGATCCTGGAGGAACCGCCGACCTACGCAACGTTCCTGCTCCTCTGCACGACGAAGGCGTCTCTGCTCCCGACCGTCCTGTCCCGGACGGCGGTGTACAGCCTGGCTCCCGTCGTCGGAGCGGACCAGAGCGACGGACAGCTGGAAGAGGCGAAGGGCCTTGCTGTGGAACTGGCAAAAGCGCTGGCCTCCGGAAGCGAGACGTCGCTGCTGGCATCCACGTCCGCCTTTGAAAAGAAATATGAGCTCCTGCCCCCGGTCCTCGAACAGCTCGGCCTCATCCTGAGAGACGCGCTGGTCGCCGGCAGCGGCGGAGAGCAGATGATCTCCGGAGCGGGGAAGAGTGCCGGAAGCCTGTCGGCCCGCTACTCCAACGCCCAGCTCCTCACCATGGTGGAAGCCGTCGAGGACATCACTACAGCCCTCGCGCTCCACGCGAACAAAAACCTGACTCTCTCGCGGCTGGTCTCCCGGCTGGCGGCGGGAATGTAAGAAACACAGAGGGAAACTATGACAGAAGTAATTGGCGTCCGGTTCAAGGAGGTCGGCAAGGTCTACACCTTCGACCCCGTCGGTCAGCAGTTCGCCAAGGGGACCCCGGTCATCGTCGAAACGGCGCGGGGCCTCGAGTGCGGAACGGTCATCGACACGAACCACGAAGTGGCGGAAGACAAACTCGTCGCTCCCCTGAAACCCATCGTGCGGGCTGCGACGGACGCAGACCTCAAACGGGTGCAGGACAACGCCGCGCGCGAGAAAAAAGCATACAAGATCTGCGAAGAGAAGATCCGCGCCCATGAGCTCGACATGAAGCTCATCGACGTGGAGTACACCTTCGACAACAAGAAGATCCTCTTCTACTTTACCGCCGACGGACGAGTCGATTTCCGCGACCTGGTCAAGGACCTCGCCGCCGTCTTCAAGACCCGCATCGAACTGAGACAGATCGGCGTGCGCGATGAAGCGAAAATGGTCGGAGGTCTCGGCATCTGCGGCAGACCGCTCTGCTGTTCGAGCCATCTCTGCGACTTCCAGCCCGTCTCCATCAAGATGGCAAAGGAGCAGGGCCTGTCCCTGAACCCGACGAAGATCTCCGGCACCTGCGGCCGCCTCATGTGCTGCCTCAAGTACGAGCAGGAGTCTTACGAACACCTCCTCAAGATCACGCCGAAAGTCGGCGCGGTCGTCGACACGAAGGAGGGC
>JAFRHS010000042.1 GCA_017433225.1 Clostridia bacterium | reverse complement strand
TCGAGAGTGATCTGCTTCCTCCATTCTGTCCAGATAAGTAATCTTCTACAACTTGCAGGCGGAATTCATCAGAGTAAATTCTATTAGGCATAATAGAAACCCCTTTCGTTAGATCTTGTCTAACAAAAGGGGTTCACTTCAATGAGCTGTCCGGTTTCTATTTTATGGCCGGGTGATCAGCGGTTGATCTGATCCCAGGGGCTGGGCGCCTGTGTCGGCGGGTTGGTCGACGGCTCGGTCGAAGGGACGGCAGTCGACGGTGTCGTCGTGGGTGCCGCGGTCGACGGCTGCGTCGTCGAAGCGGTCGTGCTCCGGGTCGTGGAGCGTGTGGTCGAGCGCGTGGTCGAGCGGGTCGTCGAGCGCGTGGTCGAGGTCCGGCGGCTGGTGCTGTAGGTGGTCGTGGCGGTGGACTCGGTGATCTCACCGTTCTCATCGTACTGTGCCGTGATCTCTTCGACCGTCGTGGTCTCGGTCGCGGACGCGTTGTTGGAGACGCTCCGTTCGAACGCCGTGGTCTTCACCTTGGCGGTCGTTGCCGTCTCGGCCTCTTTGCCGGATCGGGTGAAGTGCGAGATGAGGACTCCGCCGAGAACGAACAGCAGAGCGACCAGAACGGCCAGGATGGCGACGGTCAGACGGCGACGGTTCCTGCGGCTGAAGACCGGTGCATCGCCCTCATCGGGCAGGAACACGCTGTCATCGATGTTGTTCTCATAGGAACGGGGTTCGTCGTGATAGCGGGCCTTGTTCCGCGATTTACGGTAATTCTCATACCGGGGCCGGTCGTCCGTGTAGGTCGGGAGCGCTTCGGGCTCGCGGACCTCTTCGACCGGCTCTGCCACTTCCGGTGCCTCGTCCGCCGGAGCGTCAAACACTTCGGCAGCGGGATTCCCCTCGCCGGCAAAGTAGGAGCCGGGGCCGTAGGACTCTTCGAACATGGGCTCGTAGCTGTCGTAGTACTCCTCGTCGTTGTCGGCAGGTGCTTCCGAACGGCTGTAGACGACCGGTTCCGGTTCCGCCGGTTTCGGCATGGCGGCCGGGTCGGTGGTGTAGGTCACGTCGTCGAGGGCGCCGGGAGCGGAGTAACCAAAGTCGACTTCGTAGTCGTCTTCTGCCCCCGCGGTCTCCGGAGTGGGTGCCACAACGATGGTGTCTTCCACTTCCGGTTCCGGAGCCGGAGTGTAAGCAGGCATCGGGGCGTAAGTCTCATAAACCGGTTCTTCCACGACCGGGGTCGCTTCGACGACCGGCTCTTCGGGCAGTTTCACCTTGCTGCCGCCGAGGTCGATCTCGAACATCTGGATGCGGTCGTTGTCCGAGGACCCGACTTTGACGGGACCGTTGTGGGCCGGAGCCTCCGGGACCGGTTCTGCTGCCGCGGGGTCGATCGGTTCCGAATTGATGTCGGTAAAGACGAAGCTGGGCTTCTCCTCTGCGGGTGCCACTTCCGGAACGTACTCTTCCTCGGGGATGAACTCTTCTTCCGGCTCTCTCTTGAACCGGTCGAGGATGTCTTTCATTGCCATGTTGCTACGCGCTCCTTTCGTTGAGCGATATCGTTTTGCTGTGTGTTTGTGTTTGTGTTGTCTCTATCTGGGGCGATCTACTCGCCAGAGTTCGAAGTTGCTTCGGTCGACGGCTGAGTCGGTTTCTCGGTCGACGGTTCCGTCGGTTTCTCCGTAGACGGTTGTGTTGCCGAA
The DNA here is from genome assembly GCA_017433225.1 of Clostridia bacterium. Classification (GTDB taxonomy): domain Bacteria; phylum Bacillota; class Clostridia; order Oscillospirales; family Acutalibacteraceae; genus RUG420. The sequence continues at coordinate 35,037 of JAFRHS010000042.1, read as the reverse complement.
GAAGAGGCACTGGACGAACTGTTGGTCGTGCTCGCTGTCGTTCTTGCGGTCCGGGTCGTGATCCGCTTGGTCGTGTTCGGGACCACATAATAGGTCGTGCGAACGATGGATGCCTTCGTCGTGGTGTCGCCCTCTTCGGTGCTTGCGGACACCTCGCCCGAAGTGATCTCCGTCGGGGTCAGCAGTTCATTCTCGGTCGAGACGATGCTGGTCGTAGTGGTAGTGGAAACCTCGTTCTTCGCCTGGTTTTTGCTGACGAGCGAGAAGACCAGAGAGCCGATCAGAACGCCCAGCGCAAGGAACAGGAAGATCCAGGCCCATTTCACCCGGCCGGATGATAAGGACTCGTCCTCATAGTCGTATTCGTCTTCATCGTAATCGTAGTCGTCGGGATCTTCTTCCAGGGAACGGATGAGATCGGGATCGACATCGTATTTATCTTTACGCCGTGCCATAAGTCCTCCTAATGTCACTTGTGGTACTTTCCGCCGGAACGGATCTGGAACGCGCGGTAGAGCTGCTCAAGGAGCATGATGCGGGCCAGCTGATGAGGAAAGGTCATCTCCGACATGGAAAGAGACGCATCTGCGAACTGTTTGACTTCTTCCGACAGTCCGTAGGAACTGCCAATGATCAGAGTGACATGGCTGTTCCCGCTCACTGCCAGCCGGTCCAGCTCTTTGCTGAACTCGACCGACGTACGCTGTTTCCCCTCGATGCAGAGGGCATACGTGTAGGACTGACCGGGGACCGATGCGAGGATCCGCTTCCCCTCTTTCTCCAGCGCCGCGGCGATCTCCGCGTCCGAAGGCTCCGAGGGCAGACGTTCCACGCTAACCTCTATTATATTCAATTTGCAAAAGGCGGTCAATCGCTTCCTGTATTCGTCCTGTGCCGCCTCGAGATACTTCTCCTTGAGTTTCCCGGGAACGATGACGGTGACATTCAGCATGAGGTCACCTCCGTCAGCAGGGTCCGGTGCCGGGGCGCCACGTCGAGAAGACAGTCGTCGCCGACTCGCGCGCCGCCGGTCAGCAGCATGGAAGCGGTGGTCTGGTACGCGAGGTCCGGCAGATTGTTCTCCGAACTCAGGTGGCCGAGGATCAGCTGTGTCGTCCCGGAACGAACGAGCTCCAGCGCGGTGTCCGCCGCGTCGTCATTGTTGAGGTGGCCGAACTCGGAGTTGATACGCTGCTTCAGCACATAGGGGTACGGGCCGTTGAACAGCATCCCGATGTCGTGGTTCGACTCGAGCAGGACCGCCCGGCTCCCGAGGATGGCGCGTTTCACTTCCTCTGTCATGATGCCGAGGTCCGTGGCCACCGAGACCCGCTGCCCGCCGGGAAGCGTGACGGAATAGCCCATGCCCTCCGCGCAGTCGTGGGACGTGTGGAAACACTGTACGTGGAAGTCGCCGATGTCGGCTGTATCGGTCATCTGAAACACCGGGAAATCGCCTCTCAGATGGCCCTTCTCATCGAGCGCCTCCAGCGTCCCGAGAGACGCGTAGACCGGGATGTGGTACCGGTTCGCGAAGACCCGGAGCCCGCAAATGTGGTCGGTGTGCTCATGGGTCACAAAGATGGCATGGATCTGCTCGGGCGACAGACCCATCTCCTGCAGCGCCAGTGTCGTCTGTTTGGCGTTCTTGCCCACGTCCACCAGGATGCCGCCGGTGCGGTCCCCGATGTAGGTGGAGTTTCCGCTGCTGCCGGAATACAGGGTCCCGAAGACTTCTCCGCTCATCGGACTCCTCCTCTTCTCAGAATAAAAGAAGGGGTGCGTTCGGAACGCACCCCCCTGTCGTTTGTTCAGCCCGCGTTCTGGATCTTGTCAGGATGGTCCAGAATGGGTTCGCGGGAAATGTCTGCGCCCAGAGCCGAGAATTTCTCAACGACATTCTCGTAGCCGCGGTCGATGAAGATGACGTTCTCGACTTCCGTGTGTCCCACGGCGGCGAGACCGGCAATGATCATGGCGGCGCCGGCGCGAAGGTCGTAGGCTTTGACCGGGCATCCGTTCAGGTGGTCGACACCCTGGATGATGGCCACTTTGCCGTTGACTTCGATGTGAGCGCCCATGCGGGTCAGCTGATCGACATATTTGAACCGGCTGTCCCAGACGCCTTCCGAGACGATGCTGGTGCCGTTGGCAAGGCACAGGGCCGCTGCCATCTGGGGCTGCATGTCGGTCGGGAAGCCCGGATGGGGCATGGTCTTGATGTTGACTTTGGTCAGCGGTTTGTCCGCGATGACGCGGACGGAATCGTCGCCTTCCTCCACCGTGACACCGGCCTCGACCAGTTTCGCGATGATGGATTCGAGATGTTTCGGGACGACGTTGCGGACGAGCACATCGCCGCCGCAGGCAGCGACTGCCGCCATGTACGTACCGGCTTCGATCTGGTCGGGGATGACCGAGTAGTCGCAGCCGTGCATGCTCTCGACGCCTCGGATCTTAATGACGTCGGTACCGGCGCCGCGGACATCGGCACCCATGGAGTTCAGGAAGTTGGCCAGGTCGACGATGTGGGGCTCTTTTGCGGCATTTTCAATGACCGTGAGGCCTCTCGCCTTGACGGCTGCCAGCATGATGTTCATGGTGGCACCGACCGAAACGACGTCCATGTAGATGGAGTTGCCGTTCAGGTGGTCTGCTCTGGCGTGGACGAACGCGTTCTCCTCCATGGAGACGGTGGCGCCGAGCATTTCGAACCCTTTGAGGTGCTGGTCGATGGGACGGACCCCGCCGAAGTCACAGCCGCCGGGCATGGCGACACGGGCTTTGGAGCAGCGGCCCAGCAGGGCACCCAGCAGGTAGTAGGACGCCCGCAGATGACGGGTCAGCTCGTAGGGTACGGTATAGGAACTGATGACCGAAGTGTCGATCTCATAAGTGTGGGGATTGATGGCGCGGATGCGGGCACCCATCGCCTCCAGCATTTCCAGCATGCAGGTGACATCGGAAATGTTGGGGATATTCTCAATACGGCAGGGACCTTCCGCCAAAAGAGTAGCCGGCAGGATGGCGACGACGGAGTTCTTGGCTCCGCTGATGTCGACGACTCCCTCCAGTCGTTTCCCTCCGTTGATGCAAAACTTATCCAAAATTTCACTCTCCTGATTTCGCTCTCACGATTTCTCGAAAGTAATATTAGTATATATAGTGCTCAAATCTGAGTTATTATACCACCAGTTCCAATAATTGAAAAGTCTTCGGCCGGCCTTTTTGGAGTTGACGGACAAAAATCGGCAAATTATCCGATTTCACTTCGCCACAGAGCGATGAATTCGTACAAAACGATATCCCAAAAAAAAGACCCTGTTCCGGGATCGGAACAGGGTCGTGATATTGCCGTTCTCAGACGGTTCAGCCGGGAAGGCCTTTGGACTTGAGCCAGTCAGTGATGTCGTTGTAGACCTCTTCCTTGCAGTCATCGCGGAAGAGCTCATGACGATAGGACTTGTACCATTTGGTGGTGTGGTCCTTGATGCCGGCCTTGTCCATCCAGCGGTTGGCGAACTTGACACCGATGCCGCAGAAACCGATGATGTCCTGAGTACCGGCGACGACGAGGACGGGAAGGTCCTTCGGCATCTTCTTGGCCCAGAGGGTACCGGCGGAACGGGCGGCCAGAGCGCCCAGCATGGCAAGGAGGCCGGGGGTGTAGTAAACGGTGATCATCGGGTCTTTCAGATAGTCAGCACGGTTCTCTTTGCTGCGGGAAAGCCAGCCGGTGGAGAACATGTTGTTGGTGACTTTGATCTCGAGATCTTTGACCGGAGCCGCAGTGAAGAGCGGGACCAGCGGGTAGATGAGGCAGCGGAAGGGGTTGCCGAAGAAGTCGCCGGAACCGCAGTAAACGGTGGCAGCCAGCTCTTTGCCGTAGTTGGCGCCGTAGATCTTGGCGACGAAGGAACCCATGGAATGGCCGACCAGGACTTCCGGAAGGCCGGGATGCTCGGAGACGGCGATGTCTCTCATCTTGTGCATATCTTTGATGACGATCTTGTCGGCACCCTTCGGGCACTTACCGATGTTGCGAAGGTTCTGCTCTTCGCCCATCGCGGTCTTTCCGTGACCGACATGGTCCTCGCCGTAGACGGCATAACCGGCTTTGGCAAGATGCTCTGCAAGGCCGTGGAAACGGTCGATATGTTCACAGACACCGTGGGCGATGAGGGCGACCGCTTTGGTCTCGACAGCGTCATCGACCCAGGTCAGATAGCGGACACGATCTTTACGGTCGGTAGATTCGAAGAATCTCTCTTCACATTTGATGGACATGTTTCTTCCTCCTGTTTCTACTCACCAATTTCAGCTCAAGTGAGTTTAAAAATCAACTAGAATTTTAACATAGTCTCTGAACGATTTCCACATAAAAAGAGGAATTGTTCCATTAAATTTGACAACTTTACACATTTGTATACTCACCGTTTCAACAAATCGGACAGATCCTGCGGAAGTGGAGCTTCCACGAGGATCTGTTCCCCGGTCACCGGGTGTGTCAGCTCCGCGTGTGCACAGTGGAGCGCGTGCCGGGCGATCTCCTCCGACGGTGTCCCGTAAAGGGTGTCCCCTACGAGCGGCGCGCCGATGGAAGCGAAGTGGACGCGGATCTGATGGGTCCGACCGGTCTCGAGCCGGACTCTGCAGAGGGTCCGGTCGTCAAAGGTCTCGAGTGCCTCCCAGTGGGTGACGGCCCGGTCTCCCCGCTCGTCGACGACGCGCAGAGTGATGATCGGATCCGGACGGAAGATCGGGGCGTCGATCGTCCCGCTGCCTTCGAGACGGGCAGACGGCACGGCGAGATACTCTTTCCTGACGCCCCGCTGCAGCCGGTCCGCCGCATAGGCGTTGAGGGCGCAGACAACGACTCCGGAGGTGCCTTTGTCGAGCCGTCCGACGGCACGGAACATGACCGGATCGCGTCCCTCCTGCACCCGGTGGAACGTGATCCAGTTGGCCAGCGTGTCGCCCTGGTGGTTATGCGAGGGGTGTACCGCCATGGTCCCCGGCTTGTTCACGATCAGGAGGTCGTCGTCCTCAAAAAGGACCTCCGGCAGTTCTCCCTCGAGGAACCCGGGGTCCGGCAGCGGCGGGAGCTGTTCCGGCGGGTCGTCCGGCAGGTTCACGGTCAGTACATCTCCCGCGCAAAGGCGGTCGATGGTCCGCACCGGCTCCCCGTTTCGAAGGATGCCGTCGTCATACGTTTTGAGGTTCCGGATGATACGAGAAGAAAGCCCTGCACAGCCTCTCAGGTAATGCAGGACTTTGCGGTCTTGGTATTCGGATGGGACGGTGAAAACAAGGGTGCGCATGCCGTTCCTCCAGACGTCGTTCTCAGCGGTTCTTGATGAGCCGGATGGCCGTCATCTTGGCCTTTTTCGCCTTCGGCATGAGCTCTTTGTAGAGCCAGTACCGGAAGGAGTTGCCGACGAGGATGTACTCGCCGATATACTCCGTATACCGGGCGCCGAAACTCAGTTTGAACTTGCTGATGCCGACGAAGTCCTCGTTCGGGGACAGCGGGCCGAGCGAACCGTCCGCCTCCATCGTCTCGGGCGAGTCGCAGAGGACATAGCCGAGGTCGTGGTAATCCATCCCGAGGTCGATGCTCCGCAGCAGACGGAGATAGTTCATATAGTGGCTCGAACGGGTGTTGTTCCGGACGATGTTCCGGGTCCCGCCGAAGACACAGTTGGCAAAGCCGCCGTAACGGATGGTGAGGCCGCCGGCCACCGGGATGCGGGCATCTGCCGGGTAGTCCTTCGTCTCTTCCATGCGTTCGTTGTAACTTTTCGTGTTCTTGTCGATGACATCGATGTCGTTCTTGAGCCCCTTGATCTTTTTCTGGGGCGCGGTCTCGAGGGCCGCCACTTTCTGCTCGCGCTCTTTGAGGCGCGCGTTCTGCAGCTGCGTGTCCTTCGCCTTGTCGTAGTAGACGATCATGATGTCGGTGTGATCCTTCAGCGTCCCGAAGAGGAGCATCAGGTAGTCGTTGTCTCTGTGGACGAAGTCGTTGCGCTCGGACGTGTCATCCATGACGGAGACGAAGGCGTCGAGCAGCGCCGGGTCTTTCTGCACGTCCTCAAAGGAGTAGGTCTCGCACTCGAGGCCCCGGGACTCGCCGACACGGACCGAGTAGCGGACGCCCTTTTCGCACTTCTTCAGAAGCTGCTTGCCGGGGATGAGTTCCCCGTTCTCGTCCCGCAGCGGGATGAGGGTCTGCACCGGGTGCTTGTAGGTGTAGGACGGCAGGTCCGTGTTGAGCTGATAGCCGAGAGAGGTCAGGAGTCTGTGGGCGGCATGGCCCTCTTCCTGAGGCTCGCCGTCGATGCGCAGCGGGACCGGCGGGTCGATGATCGTGCAGAAGGCCTTGTGTGCCTTCATCTCTGCGGCGATGAACGTCGTGAATTCCTTCTGAAGTGTCTCATTGGAAATATCGGATACGGTGCCGTAGGGCACATACCAGAGTTTGCCCGCCAGCGGGAGATCCCGCTCCAGGACGAGACAGGTGAGGACCCGCTCTCCGGCCTCGTCGAAGCCGGAATAGAAATGGGGCGCCCAGGCCGTCTTGACCTTCGGCCAGAGGGAACACTGCTGGTACTGACCGTGATGTTCTTCCACAAAACGGTCAAAGGTTTCAAAATCGGTTTCCGTACGGAATGTATACATGCTTTCTCCTTACAGCTCGATGCCCCGTTTTTTCAGGGCTTCTTCGATGCATCGTTCTTCGTTGAAGGGCTCCTTTTTGCCCCGGACTTTCATAAAACGCTCATGCCCCTTGCCGCAGCAGAGGAGGAAGTCGCCGGGCTCCAGCATGGCGACGGCATAGGCGACGGCCTCTTCCCGGTCCGGGATGACGACGTATTTGCCGGCGCCGCCGGCCTTCTCGACGAACACGGCGATCTCGTCGGCGATCTTTTTCGGGTCCTCGAACCCGGGGTCGTCTTCGGTGATGACCGTGAAGTCCGCCAGCCGTCCGCTGGTGGTCCCCAGTTCCTCCCGGCGCAGCTGCGCGCGGTCTCCGACAGAGCCGAACAGGGTGATGATGCGTTTCGGGCCGTAAGCCCGGACGGTCCTGATGATGCCCTCGAGACTGATGTCGTTGTGGGCATAGTCGATGATGATGCCGAACTCTTTCGACAGATATTTGATCTGACAGCGGCCGGGGACACGGACGGTCCGCAGGCCCTCTTTCGCCTGTTCCAGGTCGAGTCCCATGAGGTCACAGACCGCGAGGACCGCCAGTGCGTTGTGGACCGAGAAGTCGCCGGGCAGGCTGATCTCGAAGGTGTCCTCTCTGACACCGTTGCGCAGGAAGTCGAAGCGGATGCCCATGAAATCGTCAGAGCGGGTCGGGACCATGTTCTCCGCCCGGAACTCGTTGTGTTCCGAGAGGCCGTAGAAGATCTTCCGGCCGGGGACCGCCTCCAGCATGTCCGCCGCGGCGGGGTCGTCCCCGCAGGCGGCCGCCTGGCTGCAGAGGGAGAAGAACGCTTTCTTGAAGCTGTAGTACTCCTCGTAAGTCTTGTGCTCGTGTCCGCCGATGTGGTCGGGCGAGATATTGGTGAAGATGCCGCAGAAGAACTCGAGGAAGTCGGTCCGATGCCATTTGACACCGAGGCTCGACACCTCGATGGCAACGGCTTTCACGCCGTCGTCCGCCATCTGCCGCAGCAGTTTCTGGGTCTCATATGACTCCGGGGTCGTATTGACCGTCGGCACCTGTTTCCCGTTCCAGGACGCGCCCGCCGTACCGATGAGTCCGGTCGGGATGCCGGCCTTGTCGAGAACGGCCTGCAGGATGTAGGTGATCGAAGTCTTCCCCTTCGTCCCGGTGATGCCGATGACTTTGAGGTCTCCGGACGGGTGGCCGAAGAACGTGTCGGACAGTTTCGCCAGTGCCACGCGGGTGTTTTCCACCACGATGATGTATGGCTGTTCCGGCAAATAACCGAGACCTGCCGTGCTCTCATGGCCCGCCTCCAGGACAAAGACACGGCAGCCCGCGTCGTAGGCGTTCCTCGCGTACCTGTGGCCGTCGGTCTCCGCGCCGACCATGCAGACGAAAAGAGTGCCTTCGACCGCTTTGCGGGAATCGTAGACGACATCGGAAATGTCGGTCTGAAGCGCTGTGTCCGGTCCCGTGACCGAAGCGGTCACAAGGCCTTCGAGCAGTTGTTCGAGTATCATAGGTCCTCCTATGGGATGTGAAAACGATGAAACGTCGTTCGAAAAGTTGTCTGACAGAAATTATAGAATCTTGCAAATCGAAAAGCAAGCCTTTATAATACTTCTAACTATTGTTTGAAATATATTCTTTATTGGAGGTATTCCAAATGGCCAAAGAACTTGCGACCAAGTACGATCCGTCAGAGTTCGAAGACAAAATTTACGACTTCTGGCAGGAGAACAAGTACTTCCACGCAGAACCGGACGAGACGAAGACCCCTTACACGATCGTCATCCCACCCCCAAACATCACCGGGCAGCTCCACATGGGGCACGCGCTCGACAATACCCTGCAGGACATCCTTATCCGCTATCACCGGATGAAAGGGTTCGATACCCTCTGGGTCCCCGGCACCGACCACGCGTCCATCGCCACCGAGGCGAAGATCGTCGAGTCGATGAAGCAGGAGGGCATCACGAAGGAAGACATCGGACGGGAAGCGTTCCTCGAACGCGCCTGGGACTGGCGCCGTCAGTACGGCGGACGCATCGTCGAGCAGCTCAAGAAGCTCGGTTCCTCCTGCGACTGGGACCGGGAGCGCTTCACCATGGACGAGGGCTGCTCCAAGGCCGTCATCGAGGTCTTCAACAACATGTATGAGAAAGGCCTCATCTACCGCGGCGAGCGCCTCATCAACTGGTGTCCCCACTGTATGACGTCCATCTCCGACGCCGAAGTCGAATATGAAGAAAAAGACGGTGCCTTCTGGCATCTGAGATACCCGTTCGCGGACGGCTCCGGTTACCTGGAGCTCGCCACCACCCGTCCCGAGACCATGTTCGGCGATACCGCCGTCGCGGTCAACCCGGAGGACCCCCGCTACAAGGACAAGATCGGCCAGATGCTCATCCTGCCCCTCGTCGGCAAGGAGATCCCTCTGATCGGCGATGAACACGCGGACCCCGAATTCGGGACCGGTGTCGTCAAGATCACCCCGGCCCATGACCCGAACGACTATGAAGTCGGTCTGCGCCATGACCTGCCGATCATCAACGTCATGACCGATGACGGCCGCATGAACGAGAACGTGCCGGAGAAATATGTCGGCATGACCACCGAAGAGTGCCGCAAAGCCTGCGTGGCCGACCTCGAGGAACAGGGTTACCTCGTCCGCGTCGAGCCCATGAAGCACAACGTCGGCACCTGCTACCGCTGCGGCACCGTCGTCGAGCCCCGCATCTCGAAGCAGTGGTTCGTCAAGATGAAACCGCTGGCAGACCCGGCCATCGACATCGTCCGCTCCGGCAAAGTCCAGTTCGTCCCGTCCCGTTATGACAAGACCTATTACCACTGGATGGAAAACATCAAAGACTGGTGCATCTCCCGCCAGCTCTGGTGGGGCCACCGCATCCCGGCCTGGTACTGTGACGACTGCAGCGAGATCACGGTCTCCCGCGGCACGCCCTGCAAGTGCGAGCACTGCGGCAGCGAACACATCCGCCAGGACGAGGACACCCTCGACACCTGGTTCTCCTCCGCCCTCTGGCCCTTTTCCACGCTGGGCTGGCCGGACGAGACCCCGGAACTGAAACACTATTTCCCGACCAATACTCTGGTCACGGCTTACGACATCATCTTCTTCTGGGTCGCCCGCATGATCTTCTCCTCGGTGGAGCAGATGGGCACCTACCCCTTCGACACCATCTTCATCCACGGCATCGTCCGCGACGAACTCGGCCGGAAGATGTCGAAGTCCCTCGGCAACGGCATCGACCCGCTGGTCGTCATCGACAAGTACGGCGCAGACGCGCTCCGCTTCACGCTCGTCACCGGCAACAGCCCCGGAAACGACATGCGCTACTCGGAGAAGAAGGTCGAGGCCTCGCGGAACTTCGGCAACAAGATCTGGAACGCCGCCCGGTACATCCTCATGAACCTCGACGGTTCCGAGGGCCCGGCAAAGCTCCCCGCCGCCGAAGACCTCGCCATCGAGGACAAGTGGATCCTTTCGAAATTCAACACCCTGTGCAAAGAGGTCAGCGAGAACATCGACAGCTATGAACTGGGCGTGGCGCTCGCCAAGCTCTACGACTTCATCTGGGACCTCTTCTGCGACTGGTACATCGAGATCTCCAAGATCCGTCTCCAGGAAGGCGGCAGGGGCGCCGAGACCGCGAAAGCCGTTCTCATCTACTGCATGGACGGCATGCTGAAGCTGCTCCACCCCTTCATGCCCTTCCTCACGGAGGAGATCTGGCAGTCTCTGCCCCATGAAGGCGACACCATCATGCTGGCCCCCTATCCGGAGTACACCGACGCGCTCGACTTCTCGTCCGAAGAGACCGAGTTCGAGCGGATCATGACCGCTGTCCGGGCCATCCGCGCCCGCCGGTCCGAGATGAACGTCCCGCCGTCGAAGAAGTCCGCGGTCCATTTCGACACCCCCTTCGAGGAGACGTTCCGCTCCGGCGTCGTCTACATCCAGAGACTGGCTTCCGCCACGGAAGTGACGGTCGGCGGCGACTTCGACACCGAAGGCGCGGTCAACATCGTCACGGCCGACGCGCAGATCTATCTGCCCATGAACGAGCTCGTCGATCTCGACGCGGAGAGAGAACGGCTCACCAAAGAACTGGAAAAGGCACAGAAAGACCTCGCCTTCTTCGAAAAGAAGCTGAACAATCCGGGCTTTGTCAACAACGCCCCGGCGGCGGTCGTCGAAAAAGACCGTGCTTCGGCTGAAAAAATCAAAGACAAGATCAACCTTCTGGAAGAAAGCCTCAAAAACCTGGCTTAATTTTCGAAGACCGGGAAGCACGGCCTTCCCGGTCTTTCTCCCTTTTTGGAGATGATACAGTATGTTTGAAAAGAAACGTTCCGCCCTCATCATCGGCTGCGGCCGTCTGGGAGGGCATATCGCCGAATACCTGGCAGAGCACGGGCTGCGGGTCACCATCATGGATGAGGACCCGGAGGCCTTTCGCCGCCTGTCCGAGTCCTTCGGCGGGCTTCTGCTGCAGGGCAACGGCATCGACGAAGCGCAGCTGGTCCGGGCCGGCATCGAGAATGCGGACCTCTTCATCGCCGCCACCGGCGACGACAGCCGCAACAACCTCCTGGCACAGATCGCGTGCCGGATCTACGAGGTGCCCACCGTCTTTGCCCGGTTCGACGACGCCAATTTCGAAAAGCTGGTCGAAGATCTGCCCATCCGCGGCATCTTCCCCTTCACCCTGTCCCTGGCAGAGTTTGAAAAAGACTTTGAATTCCTGTTCGGAGAGGAGGACTGAGCATGCATATCGTGATCGCCGGCGGCTATGAGCAGACCGACTTCCTCATCGAGAATCTGAAGGAGAACGGCCACAAGCTCACCGTCATCAACGCGCACAAGGAATACTGCGAGAAACTGTCCGCCCACCACGACCTGCCGGTCTTCCACGGAGACCCCACCCGGTTCTACGTGCTGAACGAAGCGGGAATCGAAGGCGCAGACGTCCTCGTCTCCCTGTCGGAACGCGACGAGAACAATCTCGCGGTCTGTCAGTTTGCGAAAAAGTGCTTCCATATCCCCCACACCGTCTGTACGGTCCGCAACCCGAAGAACGTGCAGCTGTTCCAGGAGCTGGGCGTCGGCCACGTTTTGAGTTCCACCCACATGGTCGCCAAATTCCTGACCGAGGCCGCCACCATCCAGGATCTCGTCGAGACCCTTCCGCTCGAGGACAACCGGGTCAACCTGTTCTCCGTCGTCCTGAAGGGCGAGGAACCGTGCATCGGCCGCAACCTCATCCAGATGACCCTGCCGGGCAACACCATCATCGGATGCATCATCCGCGCGAACGGCGCCATGGTCGTTCCCTCCGGTACCGACGTCCTGTCAGCCGGAGACAAACTCTACATCCTGACCGCTCCCGGCCAGCAGGACCTCGTCCTGAAAGCTTTGAAGGAGTAACACTATGAGTCCACAGGCTTCCATACGCATGGACCGCATCGCTCTGGTGCGGTCGCTCGGTTTTCTCTGCCTGATGCTGACGATCATCCTTCTGGCTCCGCTCTTTCTCCTCATCTTCTGGCCGGAAGAGTCCCATGAGGCAAAGGCCTTTCTGGTCCCGGCGGCAGCCACTCTGCTGACCGGCGGCCTTCTTCTGCTCTGCAGCCGCGGGCAGCGCGCACTCGTCCTGCGCAAACACGCCAGTTCCATGATCCTGCTTCTGCTCTGGATCGTCGCAGTGGCGTTCTGCTCCATCCCGTTCATGATGGTGGGTTATTCTGTTCCCCAGGCCGCCTTCGAATCGATGAGCGGTCTCACCACGACCGGTCTGTCGGTCACGGATGTCACGGCGGTGAGCCACCTCATCCTTCTGTACCGGTCGCTCCTCCACCTCATCGGCGGTGTCGGCCTCGTCCTGGTCCTGACGGCCATCCTCGCCAACTATTACGGCATGCAGCTCTTCACGGCGGAAGGGCATACGGACCGGCTCTCCACGAGCCCCTTCCGTTCCGCCCGGACCATCCTCGTCCTTTACGGCAGTTTCATCCTCGCGGGCATCATCCTGTATGTCCTGTCCGGGATGCCTCTGTTCGACGCCGTCAACTATTCCATCTCGGCCGTCGCCACCGGCGGGTTTTCGATCCATCCGGACAGCATCGGCCATTATGCCAGCGTCCCCATCGACATCATCACCATGGTCCTCATGCTGATGGGCGCCACCAACTTCATGGCCAGTTCCATGCTGTTCCGGGGCCGCTTCAAAGACTATTTCAACCATATCGAAGTCCGTTGCGTCATGGTCCTTCTCGCCATCGCGGGGCCCATCGGAACGGTCCAGCTGGTCCTCGACCACGTGTCCCCGTCTGTCCTGATGGCGATCGACCAGTCGTTTTTCCAGATGATCTCCATCCTGACCACCACCGGACTCACCAATGTGGACGATTACCTGCATGTGGCAGGCTTCGCCCTGGTCCCCGCTATCCTCTTCATGTTCATCGGCGGCAACACGGACTCCACTGCCGGCGGCCTCAAGGCATACCGGTTTGCCCTCGGCGCAAAGAGCCTCTTCTGGGACTTCCGGGACAGCCTCCGCTCCGAGCGGACCGTCAGTCCCCGCAAGATCCGCCGGTTCGGCGTGACCCGCACCGTCTCCCGGGAAGAGATCAGCCAGAACTACGCCTACCTCATCGCGTACTTCACCATCGCCATCCTCGGCACGTTCGCGCTGATGCTCTGCGGACACAGTCTTCAGGACTCCTTCATCGAGTTCGTCTCGGCCCTCGGCACCATCGGGCTCTCCGTAGGCGTCACCGCGGCCACCGCGTCCGCTCCCACCCTCTGGATCCTGACGGTCGCCATGCTCATCGCCCGACTGGAGATCTTCGTCTTCCTGTTCGGTGTGGCGCGGCTCGTCACAAATGTCCGGGACATCCAGCGCAGCATCCTGCGCCGCCGAAAAGAGGGACACAATGACTGAGCTCAATATCGTTCTGGTCGAACCGGAGATCCCGCAGAACACCGGGAACATCGCCCGCACCTGCGCCTGCACCGGTGCCCGGCTCCACATCGTGAAACCCATGGGGTTCACGGTCACCGACAAGCATCTGAAACGCAGCGGCCTCGACTACTGGCAGTACCTGGACCTCACTTACTATGAGGGCCTCGACGACTTCTTCGAAAAGCATCCCGACGCCGCCTGTTTCTTCTTCACGACGAAGGCGGTACATCGCCACAGCGACCTCACCTACCCGGACGGCGCCTACCTGTTTTTCGGCAAGGAAACGGCCGGCCTCCCCGAGGAACTGCTCCTCGCTCACCCGGACGCATGTGTGCGCATCCCCATGATGGATGAGTGCCGCAGCCTGAACCTCTCGAACTCCGTCGCCGTCGGCGTCTACGAGGTCCTGCGCCAGTGGGATTACCCCGAGCTGCAGTGTTCCGGAGAACTCCACCGGTACCGCTGGACCGATGTCAATGACCTGTGAGACATCTTTTTCAAATTGTTCGAAAAAATCTGTTGTTAATCTTTTGACTATAGGGGAAAATCCTATATAATAGAATTGGTCCAGTTTTACCAACAAATAAATTCACGAAGGGATGAGATACATCATGAAACTCAACAAAAAAACTGTTGACGACATCAACGTCAAAGGCAAAAAAGTCCTTGTACGCTGTGACTTCAATGTCCCCCTGAAAGACGGCAAGATCACCGACGAAAACCGTCTGGTCGCTGCCCTCCCCACCATCAAAAAACTCGTCGCGGACGGCGGCAAAGTCATCCTTTGCTCCCACCTCGGCAAACCGAAGGGCGAACCGAAGCCCGAACTGTCCCTCGCTCCCGTCGCAGCACGCCTCGAAGAGCTCCTGGGCCAGCCCGTCACCTTTGCCGCCGATGACAACGTGGTCGGCGACAACGCCAAAGCAGCGGTCGCTGCCATGAACGACGGAGACATCGTTCTCCTGCAGAACACCCGTTACAGAGCGGAAGAGACCAAGAACGAAGCCGCGTTCTCCGAGGAACTCGGTTCTCTCGCAGACGTGTTCGTCAACGACGCGTTCGGCACGGCCCACCGCGCTCACTGCTCCACCGTCGGCGTAGTCGACTATGTGGACGAAGCAGTTTCCGGTTATCTCATCGCAAAAGAGATCAAATACCTCGGCGAAGCCGTGGAAGATCCGAAGAGACCCTTCGTCACCATCCTCGGCGGCGCCAAGGTCGCCGACAAGCTCAACGTCATCGAGAACCTCCTGACCAAGGCCGACACCCTCATCATCGGCGGCGGCATGGCCTACACCTTCGTCAAGGCCCAGGGCGGCGAGATCGGCAAGTCTCTGGTCGACGACACGAAGCTCGAATACTGCCGTCAGATGCTCCTGAAGGCCGCGGAGAACGACGTGAAGATCGTCCTTCCGCTCGACACCGTCATCGCGAAGGCCTTCCCCGATCCGATCGACGCTCCCATCGATGTCGATGTCGTTGACACCGACGCCATCCCGGCCGACAGCATGGGCCTCGACATCGGTCCGAAGACCGCTGAGATCTTCGCAAAAGAAGTCTCCGAAGCCGCTACGGTCGTCTGGAACGGTCCCATGGGCGTCTTCGAGAACCCGACCACCGCAAAAGGCACCCTTGCCGTTGCGCAGGCACTGGCAGACTCCGATGCCGTTTCCGTCATCGGCGGCGGTGACTCCGCTGCAGCCGTCAACCAGCTGGGGCTCGGCGACAAGATGACCCACATCTCTACCGGCGGCGGCGCCTCCCTCGAATTCCTCGAAGGCAAGGAGCTTCCCGGTATTGCCGCTATGGCCGACAAAGACTGATTTCCGGTCTTTTGTATAAACCAATCTGTATCAATCGAAAAAGAGGTAGATTCCAATGAACAAAGCACTTCGCAAAGCCGTCATCGCCGGCAACTGGAAAATGAACAAGACTCCGTCCGAGGCAAAAGCGCTCATCACTGAGCTCAAGCCCCTCGTTGCAAACGCAGACTGCGACGTCGTCATCTGTGTTCCCTATGTCGACCTTCAGGTCGCTCTCGAAGAGACTGCCGGCTCCAACATCAAAGTCGGCGCTGAGAACTGCCACTGGGCGTCCAACGGCGCTTTCACCGGCGAAGTTGCTGCTCCCATGCTGAAAGAGATGGGCGTCGAATACGTCGTCATCGGCCATTCCGAGAGAAGACAGTACTTCGGCGAGACCGACGACACCGTCCGCGACCGCACCCGTGCCGCGCTCGACAACGGCCTCAAAGTCATCCTCTGCGTCGGTGAGACTCTCGAGCAGAGAGAGAAGAACATCACCTTCGAGACCATCGCCATCCAGACCAAGATCGCTCTGACCGGCGTCTCGGAAGCAGAGCTCGAGAACGTCATCATCGCTTATGAGCCCGTCTGGGCCATCGGCACCGGCAAGACCGCGACCGATGAGCAGGCCAACGAAGTCAACCACTTCATCCGCACCCTCATTGCTGACCTCTACAGCAAAGAAGCTGCCGACAAGTTCGTCGTTCAGTACGGCGGCTCCATGAACGCAGGCAACGCGGAAGGCCTTGTTGCTCAGGAAGACATCGACGGAGGCCTCATCGGCGGCGCTTCCCTGAAGCCGGCCGACTTCGCCAAGATCGTCGAAGCTGCCAGCAAATAATCGGCTTTTCAGACAATGAAAAACTCCGAACCATCTGGTTCGGAGTTTTTTTTATTGTGATTCTGTTCAGTCGGCCGGCTTTTCTTTTGCGGCGTCCGTGCCCGGCAGGACCGTAAGGTCCGGCGCTCTCAGATTCTGAGCGTGCGGCAGCCGGACGACAAAACAGGTGCCGTTCTCGTTCGAAAAGGCAAGGCCGATCTCACCGTGATGTTTTTCGATGATCTTCTGGGCAATGGAAAGGCCCAGGCCGTAGCCGCCCTTTTCCCGGACCCGGGACTCGTCGACCCGGTAGAACCGTTCAAAGATGTGCTCGGCTTTTTCCTTCGGGATGGGAGCGCCGCTGTTCGTGACGGTCAGGACCTCCATGTGGCGGGGTCCCGAGGTCAGCTTCACCCGGATGGTACCGTTCTCATCCACGTACTTCGTGGCGTTCTCGATGAGGATCATGACGACCTGTTTCAGTCGCTCGATGTCGCCGACGACCTGTGAATCCTCCTCGATGTCAGTCTCCAGCGTGACGTTGCGTTCAAAGATCAGCGCCTCGGTCGTGAGGACCACTTCTTCGACCACATCGCTGAAGTTGATGAGGCGGAAGTTGTAGTGCATGTCCATGGCCGCGTCGGAACGAGCCAGGAAGAGCATCTCGTTCACCAGCTTCGACATGCGGTTCGCTTCCAGCTTGGTGCTCTCGATCCATTTTTCAGACTCCCGGACCGTCTTGTCCGGACTCGTTTTCAGGATATCGAGGTTCGCGAGGATGACCGCGATGGGTGTCTTCAGTTCATGGGACGCATCGGCGATGAACTGCTGCTGGGTCCGGATGGCTTCGTCGACCGGAAGGATGGACCTCCGCGCGAGGTACTCACTGAGCAGGAG
The DNA here is from genome assembly GCA_017433225.1 of Clostridia bacterium. Lineage (GTDB taxonomy): Bacteria > Bacillota > Clostridia > Oscillospirales > Acutalibacteraceae > RUG420. Next base: position 17,847 of record JAFRHS010000042.1, on the reverse strand, counting down.
AAGGAGGATCAGAAGGATGAATGCCAGCGTGATATAGAGACGGAACTGGAAATAGATCGCCTTCAACTCACTGGCCCGGTCCAGAAGGGCCACTTTGGTCCCGATCCCCTTCAGGGGCTCTTTCATGTACCGGATGTTGGTCAGGATGATGCCGGAAGATTTCTTCTCCTGAGACACCGTCCGGGCGATCTCCGCCTGACTGCCGGCCACCTTTTCCCGAAACGATTTGCCGGGCACCATGGAGACCAGGACGTCCCCGTCCTCGGACAGGATCATGATGGCGGACTCATCTCTTATCTCGATGGCTTCCCAGTCGACCTCGGCCGAATCCGGCTTGCCTTTTTCTCCCTCAGTGACGGTGACGACCTCAGGCGTCACGCTCGTCAGAAGGTCCTTCATCGTATCCAGCGCGGCGTTTTGCCCATACGTATAAGAGGCAACGATCAGAAGTGACGTTGCCCCGGTGAGTATGATGAGCGCCAGGATCATCGTATCGAGAATGAATCGACGGCGAAGTTTCGTCAGCACGTTACGCGCTCACCTCCAGGCGATATCCGATCTTTCGAACCGTCGTGATGCTGACTCTGGAATTCAGATGTTTCAGCTTCTTGCGAAGGAACGAAATGTATACTTCCACATTGTTGTCTTCCGCGTCGGACTCCGCGCCCCAGACCTTCACGATGAAGTCTTCTTTCGGGACGATCACGTTCGGAGCGGACATGAGGAGACGCATGATCTCAAACTCTTTCGGACCGAGGGGCATGGATTTCCCGTTGCCCTCCAGCGTATAGTTCGACAGGGACAGGACCAGATCCTCGAACTCGAGTTCGTCCATGACGACTTCGCCCTGCCGGCGGGAGATGGCACGGACGCGCGCCAGCAGCTCTCCGGGAATGAAGGGCTTGGTCAGATAGTCATCTGCACCGGCATCGAGACCCTTGATCTTGTCGACGGTGTCGTCTCTGGCGGTCAGCATGATGACCGGCGTCGTATTCTTTTCCGCGCGCATCCGGCGAACGACTTCGAACCCGTCCATTTTCGGGATCATGACGTCGAGGATGATGCAGTCGTAAATGCCGCTCATGGCATTGTCGAACGCGCTTTCACCGTCATAAACGATGTCCGTGGTGTATCTCTGCGCCTTCATGATCTCCCCGAGCGCTTCCGCCAGACGGACCTCGTCTTCTACGATCAGAATTCTCATAATTGATATCTCCCATTCCGGTCTCAAAGACCGATTCATAAATATCTTAAATTAGATTATAAACGAAAAAAGGTTTCCCTTCAATAAAAGAAGCGCATTGCAGGAGCAATGCGCCAAAGTTTTATTGCTTTTTTTCAGACATCTCGTATGAGACCGGTCTTCGGGTCGGCGGAAAGAACGATGTCTTCATCGGTGATGTTGAGATATTTTTTGATGTGCTCAAAGCTCTCATCGGAGATGACATGTTCCAGACGGCATCCGTCTTCATAGGCCGTGTCCTCGTCGACGCCCATCTTCATCAGCAGATGAGAGAGGACGACCTGGCGCTCGAAAAGATTCGTGGCGACCTTTCGCCCGGTCTCTGTCAGAGTGATGGACTTGTCCTCATGGAACGTAATGTACCCCGACTCTTTCAGGATGGAGACGGCCCGGCTGACGCTGGGTTTCGAGAAGCCCATGTACTCGCTGATGTCGATGGAATGAACGACAGGCTGCTGGAGAGAAAGCCACAGAATGGTCTTGAGATACATCTCACCGGATTCCTGTAATTTCATATCCGAGCCTCCTTCCTCTCTGCTGAAAATGTACAAAAAAATGGAGCGGGTAATGGGAGTCGAACCCACCTATTGACCTTGGGAAGGTCACATTCTACCGATAAATTATACCCGCATAACGCTATATATTATATGCGACCATGCGGGCTTTCGTCAAGTCACACCAGCGCAAACGACCAAACCGTTTCCCGGCGGAACTCCTCGCCCTGTTTCAGGACCGGAGACGGCGCGTCGGGCAGATGGATGGCGTCCGGCCAGCCCTGCGCTTCGAGGGCGGCACCGGCAAAGGGGACGAGCGGTCCGTCCGCCAGTTCGATGCTCTCATCCGGAATGTTGCAGGTGTACATCACAAAGGCGGGCGCGTCGGTCGAGAGCGTCAGCGCCCGGCCGGAAACGGCGTCCGACATGCGAAGCGAATGGTTGCCCTCTTCCCGGAACAGGAAGGGGTGGTCGTAGCCGCGGCCCACCATGACGTTCTGGGGGTGTTCCGAGGTCCGTCCCTGAGCGAAGGGCTCTCCGAGGCGGAAATCGAACGCCGTGCCGTCCACCGGCAGGATGCTGCCGGTCGGGATCAGGTCTTCCCGGAGTTCCGCGAACCGGTCTGCGTCGGCGATCAGCGTCTGAGACAGGATGTCTGCTTTCAGATCGCCGCTCAGGTTGAAGTACGTGTGGTTCGTCGGGTCGAACAGAGTGTCTTCCGTCGACGTGGCGCGGTATTCGATGTGGAACCGGTCATTATTATCGAGGAGGTATGTGACCTCTGCATGAACTTCCCCCGGGAACCCGTTCGAGCCGGCAGGGCTGGTATACAGGAACGTCACGGACACCTTCTGGCGGTGTTCACAGACGGTCGGGTCCGGCAGGTCGAAGACTTCCGCGTCCCAGATGGCGGTGGAGAACTCCCCGTTGCCGTGCAGACTGTTGTCCCCGTCGTTTTTCGGCAGGTCGTACATCGCCCCGTTCAGCTCAAAGGAGGCGCGGTCGATCCGGCCGGCGGTCCGTCCCACGATGGCGCCGAGGTACAGGCCTTTGTGGGCGATGTACCCCGTGAGGTCCGGGAACCGCAGAACGATGCTCTCCACCGTCCCGTTCCGGTCCGGCATCCGCACGTCCGTGATGATGGCTCCGTAGTTGATGCACGACACCGAGATGCCGTGGTCGTTCTGCAGGGTGTATTCCGTCACCGGCACCGGGCAGAGGCCCTGCGGGTCCGGGAAGGTTCTGGTCGTGACTCTCATAAAGACTCCTTTGCGAGCAGGTCCGCGGTCTGCGAGCCCGGTTCTTCATGCAGGGAGGCGATGTACGCGTCCACCGCACGGGTCAGTGCTTTCGCGATGCCGCGCTGGTCGTTCAGAAGCACCTGACGGTCATGTTCATTGGACAGGAAGCCCAGTTCGCAGAGACAGCTCTCGACGCCCTGAGGGAATGTTCGGTATTCATTGACTCCGTAAGCCGGGTTGCGCCCGTCCACGTATGCGCCGGTGGCGAGGCAGCCGTACTCACGGATCATGAAATAGTAGTCCGTGGAGGTCGTGGCGTCGTAGAAGGTGTAGCCCTTCCTGCGCGCCTTGCTCCGTTCCGCGGCAAGTTCCCGGTTCGAGAAGGTCCGCACATAGACGCCCTTTTCCGTCCGGCCGCCCATCGTGGAATAGTCGAGTGCGGTGAAGACCACCAGTTCGTCGGCCAGAGACTTTGCGAAGTCGTTCCCGGCCTGACGGGCCTTATAGATCTGTACGCCGTTCTGGCCGGCGTGTTTGTTCTGGTTGAGGTGCAGGCTGAGGGCCAGTTTGGCACGGGACGCGCAGGTGCGGTTCACCCGCCCGTCTTTGTCGTATTCCGTGTACGCCATGTTCACGTTCGGGTCTTCCGTGCCGTCCCGGGTCAGCAGGACTTTGTAGCCGGCGCTCTCGAGCGCGTTCGCGACCTTCTTTCCGAGGTCGAGAACGACCTCCGATTCTTTGTACGGTCCGCTCTGGGCGCCCGGGTCTTTTCCGCCGTGGCCCGGGTCGACGACGATGTCATAGACGTCTTTCGGCAAGCGGGAGCGCTTCGTGCGGAACACCAGCGTCTCGGTCGTCCCGGCCCGTTCGAACGCGGTCGTCACCTTCCGGCGGCCATGGTATCCGTAGGGCAGCGTGTAGTACTCGATGGCGTCCTGCGGGCCGGTCGTTTCCGAGCCGGTGCCGTCGGCGAGCGCCAGCAGGGCTGTGCTGCCGTCCTTTCGGGTGAGTTTCAGGAATGCGGCGGTGTCCCCGGTCTCCAGCGTGTCGAGGCAGAGGCCTTCATCGAGGTGCTCCGCCGTCCGGAACGTGAGTTTCGTTTTGGAGACAGAGAACGGGATCTCAAAAGACGTCCGGTCCTCTTCCCCGTTTCCGGTGCGTAGCTCCAGAGCGGCCGTTTCGATGTCCTTCGCGGTCCCGCCGAGTTCCGACAGATCGACGGTGCCCTCCGCCCGGAAAAAGGCGCCGTAAGTGCAGTACTTCCGGATGGCGGCGGTCCCGTCCAGTTCGCCCGCCGCACCCGAAGCCGGGTTCCCGCAGGCGGACAGAAGGGTACTCATCAAAAAACAGAGGAGCAGGACAAGGCTGCCTGCCCCTTTGCGGGTCTTTACGTCATGTTTCATTTCGTTCTCCGGACGGTCAATCGCCGTCGATCGTCATGAGGCGGGACATCATGCAGATGCCGGCAGCGCCTCTGTCAAGGCAGTCCTCGAGCTGTTCCCGGGACGCACCGCCCAGTGCATAGACCGGGATGTCGACAGCGCCGCTGACCTCTTCCAGGAAATCGAGCAGCCGGTTCCCGGAGCCGTATTCATGGGGACCGCCGGACGCGAGGCTGGCGGTGAGGTAGGTCGCCCCCAGCGAGACGGCTTCCTTCGCGTCCTCCACGGAATGGACCGTCGTGCCGAGGACGTCGAACTGCTCCCGGATCTCCGCCGGCAGTTCTCTCAGCTGGGCAAGCGGGATCTGCAGGCGTTTGATGCCCATATCCAGGGCGACCCGGTAAAACGTGTGGACGATCAGCGGGACACCGTTCTCTTCACAGGCCGGCAGGATCCGCTCCACGAGGATGCGGTAGGTATCTTCCATCACATCCTTCTCGCGAAGGATGACTGCTTTCGGTTTCAGCGCCGTCACGATGCGCATCTGGTCCGGGAAGGGCCGGTGGCACAGGTGGCGATCGGTGATGCAGATGACATTCTGAAGGTTTTGCATAAGGGGCCCTCCTGCTCGATGTTTTCTTTCACTTTTATTGTAGAGAAAACATGGAGGAACGTCAAATGAAGAAACAGAAAAAAACGGGACTGTCCCATGAATCTCCTTGACACAGAACAAATGTTCGTCATAGAATAGAGACGCGAACGGCAAATGGGCGAAATGGGTAATTCGTATTTGCTGGAGGCGACCGTTACGAACCACACAAACACATTCTATTTATGCATCGACTTAAAGTCGTTTTACGCGTCGGTCGAGTGCGTGGAACGGGGACTCGACCCCATGACCACGCGCCTCGCCGTCGCCGACCCGGAGCGGACCGAAAAAACCATCTGCCTGGCCATCACGCCCGCCATGAAAGCGCTCGGCATCAAGAACCGGTGCCGGGTCTTCGAGATCCCGGACAACATCGACTACATCATGGCGGTCCCCCGCATGCACCTGTACCTCGAGTACTCGGCCCGCATCTACGGGGTGTACCTCAAGTACATCGCCAAAGAGGACATCCATGTGTACTCGGTGGACGAGGCGTTCCTGGACGTCACCCACTATCTGGCGATGTACCGCATGAACGCGAAGGAGCTCGGGCTGCGCATCCTGCAGGACATCTACGAGACGACCGGCATCCGCGCCACCTGCGGCATCGGGACGAACCTGTACCTGTGCAAGATCGCGCTCGACATCATGGCAAAGAAGTCTCCGGACTTCGTCGGCGCCCTGAACGAGGCGCGGTATCGAAGGCTCCTCTGGGACCACCTCCCCCTCACCGACTTCTGGAGCATCGGCGGCGGGACCGTGCGGCGGCTCGCGAACTACGGCATCTTCACCATGCGGGACATCGCGAACACGCCGGAGGACCTTCTGTACCGGGTCTTCGGCATTGACGCGGAACTGCTCATCGACCACGCCTGGGGACGGGAGACCGTCACCATCGCGGACATCAAAGCGTTCCGTCCGGCGGGCCACTCGCTCTCGAGCGGACAGGTCCTGCCCTGGGACTACGACCGGAAGGGCGGACTGCTCCTCGCCAAGGAGATGGGCGAAGACCTCGCGCTGGACCTCCTCTGGCAGGACCTTGTGGCGGACTCCCTGACCATGACCCTCGGGTACTCGAAGGCCTCCGGCGGAGACTGGGTCCGGGGCACACGGGTGCTGGGGCGGACCGGCGGCACGAACTCGGCGAGCGCCGTGCGGGAGACCGTCGAGGCGCTGTATGACGCCATCGCTCTCTATGACAAACCGCTGCGGCGCATCGGGCTCTCCCTCAACCGGGTGCGGGAAGAAGTCTGTGTCCAGTACAGTTTTTTCGACGACCCAGCGGAACTCGAGCGGGAGCGCGCCCGGCAGCGGGCTGTCCTCTACATCAAAAACAAGTACGGGAAGAACGCCATCTTTCAGGGCATGGACCTCATCGAGGGGGCGCGGACCCTCGAGCGCAACGCCCAGATCGGCGGCCACCGGGCATAGCTCATGGGCAAGCGACCAAAGACAAAAATGGACCGGGTCCAGCGGGCCAAACAGTTCATGCCCTTCGCCGCGCTCAAAGGGTTCGAAGAGGAGATCGCCCTCGCCGAGTTCCGCCCGGTGGACAAGGTCGAGTTCTGTGAAGACGCGGCCGAAGAACTGGACCGCCGGCTCCGGGAAGTCCGCCCCGGAGACATGGTCTCCCTCATCTATTACAAACAAACGTCCCGGGGAGGCACTTACCTCCGCCGGACCGGCATGGTCTCCAGAGTCGACCTCGTTGACCGCACACTCACCGTCGTCAAAGAATCCATCCCGTTCGCCGACCTGTATGACATCGAAATCACGTAAGATCCTGCCTTTCCGAAAGAATTTATTAAAAAACGAAAGAAAATATGTACATATGTGAAAATTGTGCTATAATGTGAATAGTTTGTTAATAAGGAGAGGCTAGATTATGAGCAACAAAACCGGTTATCCATCGATCGATCGCCCCTGGGAAGAGTTTTACAAGTATGGCATCCCCAACAAGCCGGATGACATGCCCTGGAAAAAGTATCTTGTCGACGACAATGCGATTGGCGCAAAACCTCCGCAGGGACTGACGATGTATCAGCTGATCTACGATGTCAACAAAGGATATCCCGATCAGATCGCGCTGAACTATTTCGATAAGAAGACCACGTTTGGCGAGATGTTCCAGCACATCGACGAATGTGCCCGTGCTCTGACCGCCGCCGGCGTCAAGGAAGATGACTATGTCATGGTCAGTCTCGTCGACATGCCGGAAGTCGTCTATTCGTTCTACGGAGCCAACAAGATCGGTGCGGCCGTCAACCTCATCGATCCCCGTTCGGATGTTGTGACTCTGCAGCACTACATCAACCAGGTCAAACCGAAGGTCTTCATCACCCTCGACCTCAACTACCCGCTGGTCAAAAAGGCTATCGTCGGCACCAGCGTCGAAAAAGTCGTCATCGTCCGGATCGACGACTCCATGCCGGCCGCCATCAGCCTGGGCTATAAGCTCAAGTCCCGCGGACAGCATCCGAAGATCGAATACGATGAGAAGACTCTGAAATACAATGACTTCATCGCCGCCGGCGAAGGCACTCCCGACGTCGAGGCCGACTTCAAAAAAGATGCCTGCCGTATCATCGTTCACACCGGCGGTACGACCGGTCTGCCGAAGAGCGTCATGATTTCCGACCAGATCACGAACAACGTGGCCTGGAGTTACGGCTACATCGGTTTCCCGATCAAACGCCAGAACGTCTGGTACAACGAGCTGCCCCCGTTCATCATCTACAGTATGATGATCAGTGTGCATCTGCCGCTGTTCTACGGTGTCACCGTTGTCCTGAACCCCGAGTTCTCTGTCGAGAAGTTCGCCAAGAACTTCAAGAAGTATAAACCGAACTATGCCGGTGGTGTCACCGAGCACTGGCGTCAGCTCATCCGTTCCCCGCTGATGAAAGACTTCGACATGTCCTTCCTCATCGCGGCGGTCATCGGCGGCGACGCATGCCCGCGGGAAGACGAGATCGAGATCGACGAGTTCTTCAAGGCTCACGGCTGCAAGTACCCCGTCATCAAGGGTTACGGTATGTCTGAGACCAGCGCCACCGTTACCACGGAGACCTGCACGGCCAACCGTTACAAGACGGTCGGTATCCCGCTTCCGGTCCACGACATCAAGATCGTCGATCCGGATGACACCAGCAAAGAGCTGAAATACGGCCAGATCGGCGAACTCCTCGTCGGCGGTCCGAACATCATGCTTGGCTACCTGGACGATCAGGAAGCCACCGACGAAATGATCTTCACCGATGAAAACGGCAAACGTTGGCTTCGTACCAGCGACCTTGCCAAGATCTCCGAAGACGGTTTCCTGACGCACAAAGGTCGTCTGAGAAGAATCTACATCACCGATAACGGCGGCGACGCCGCAAAGATCTTCCCCTCCGTCCCGGAGAAAGAGATCCTGCGCCACGAAGACGTCGATGCCGTCTGCTGCGCCGGTCGTCTGAAGAAAGACTCGACCTTCTACGAGATCGTCGCATTCGTCGTCAAGAAGAACGACCGTCCGGATGAAGAACTGACCGAAGAACTGGTCCAGCTCTGCAAGGAGAAAGTCCCGGGCTACATGCAGCCGGTCGCCTTCGAATACATCGAGGCACTCCCGCTGACTGAGACCAACGGTAAAGTCGACTTCGTCCAGCTGGAAGAACGCGCACGCGAACTTCGTCTCGCCGGCATCTGATCACTGAAACGAGAAAAAGACCTATTGACTCAATAGGTCTTTTTTCTTATTCTGTAGATAGCAAAAAACAGGAGGGATCCACCATGAGAGAACAGGCAACGATCCGCGCGGTCTGCATCAGTGAACGGAAAGGCGAACAGAAACACATCGCAGACCGGATCGAACTGCGTCCGCACCATGGGATCGTGGGCGATGCACACGCCGGAGACTGGCACCGCCAGGTGAGCCTGCTGGCAAAAGAGAGCGTGGACCGCATGCAGGAAAAAGTATCCGTCCCTCTCCACCCGGGCGCGTTTGCCGAGAACGTCCTCTGTGAAGGCATCGAACTCGCCGCGCTGCCGATCGGCACGAAGCTTCGCATCGGCTCTGCTCTCTGCGAAGTGACACAGATCGGAAAAGAATGCCATGCTGACTGCGCCATCCGGCAGCAGGCCGGTGACTGCGTCATGCCGCGGGAAGGCATTTTCGCGGTCGTCCTGGAGGAGGGCGTGGCCCGGATCGGGGACACTGTTCAAGTGCTCGGAGAAGGGGGGATTTGACGCGCTTTCGCGTTGCGAAATCGCTTCGAGCTGCTGCCGCAGCTCCCTTCGCTAAAAACAGCCCACCGGGCTGTTTTTTACGCTCAGGCCCAAGGGTTCAAATCCCCCTGTTCTGTAAAACACAAAAACCAGACCATATAGGTCTGGTTTTGCGTTTGGCGGAGAAGGGGGGATTTGAACCCCCGCGACGTTCATCACGCCCTACTCCCTTAGCAGGGGAGCCCCTTCGGCCTCTTGGGTACTTCTCCAGGTCAAAGTCAGTGACAATATTGAGTTGTCTGTGCTGAATGCCTTAACAGTTTACCATTTTTATTGGTGGCTGTAAAGGAAAAAGTGGCGGAGGGTGTGGGATTCGAACCCACGTGACGTTGCCGCCTAACGGTTTTCAAGACCGCCCCGTTATGACCACTTCGGTAACCCTCCGTACAGCGGAACTATGCTAACACATTTACTATTTGGTGTCAAACGATTGCCGGAAAAGAAACGCCCTCCCCGGAAAACCCGGAAAGGGCATACATTTTGTTTCTCAGACGATCAGCGTCGCAGTGCTTCCGCCGGATGGCAGCTTCCTGACATCGATCTGCCGGTCGATGCGCTGTCCCAGTTCTTCTACGTGGGAGATGATGCCGACCAGGCGGTGCTCTGCCCCCAGTTCTTCGAGGGTCTGCAGCGCCTTTTCGAGCGACTCCGCGTCGAGGCTGCCGAAGCCCTCATCGACGAAGAGCGTGTCGAGCTGGACGCCGCCGCTGCGCTCCTGGATGAGGTCCGAAAGGCCCAGAGCCAGGGCGAGTGAGGCCAGGAACGACTCACCGCCGGAAAGCGTTTTGACCGAGCGTCGGGACACATCGCCGTAGTGGTCGATGACGTCGAGGTTCAGGGCATAAGCGGACCGCTTGTCCCCCGCCTCCGTCTGCCGGGCGAGTTCGTACTGACCGCCGGTCATGGCATAGAGCCGCCGGTTCGCGTGCGCCAGGACCTGGTCAAAGTAGATGGCCTGGACATAGGTCTCGAGCTTTAGTCTGCCTTCGGTCGTCAGCTTGCCGTTGAAGACCCGGTCGAGTTCCCAAAGCCAGCGCTGTTTTTCACGGGCTTCGGCAAGCGCTTTGAGGCTCTTCCCGGCATCGGTCTGTGCCTGCTTCGCGTTCTGAAGGGCCGTCGTGCAACCGATGACCTTCTGCTCGAGGGCTTTCCCCTGTTCCGTCAATTCGGCGATCTGTCTGGCGCGCGCTTCCGCGGCCTCCTTGTCGAACCCGTCCAGTCCGGTCTCCAGCGTTTTCCGTTTCGCTTCCAGACTGACTTTGTTCTCTTTCGCGGTCTCGAAGGCTTTTCGTGCCGTCTCCAGGGCGTCCGCCAAGGCCTTCTGCTTTTTGTTCAGTCCCCGGAGCGCTTCGTTCGCCTTCTGCAGGGATGCATAGGGCAGGTTCTTCTGCGCCTCTTCCAGTTCTTTCTGGCGGGCATCTTTCTGCCCGGACAGGTTGGCGATCGACGTCTTCAGCTCACCGAGTTCTTTTGCGCGTGCCTCATTGGCACTCTTCTTTTTCGGCAAGTCTTCCTTCAGTTTTTCGAGGCGTTCCGCCTTTTTCTGCAGTTCTTCCCCGGCGGTCTTCAGTTCCGCCTGAAGCGTCCGGTTCTCTGCACGTTTTACCTGCAGCGCAGAGCCGGTCTGTTCGTCGAGCGGAAGGTCGAGTGCTTCGCAATCCTTCGACAGCTGTTTCTCTTTTTCTTCCAGAGAAGAGCGCTGTTCGACCACTTTGCCGAGCGCTTGGTCTACCGCTTCACGGGCAGTCTTCTCATTTGCCTTGGCCCGGTCCACATCGGCTTTCTCGGGGGTGTCCTCCGGAAGGACCGCGCAGTGCGGATGGCTCGTAGAGCCGCAGACCGGACAGGGTTCTCCGTCGACGAGTGTCTCCGCGAGGATGCCGGCCTGCGCATTCAGGTACTGGTCCTCCAGTGCCTTCCGCAAAGCCTCGGCGCCATCGTATTGGTGTTTCTTTTCCGCATAGTCGTCCTGCAGCTGTTTCAGGGTCTTCTTTCCGGCCGCATAGCTATCCAGCCGTGTCTGAAGATCGTCCAGTGCTTTGCCCCGCTCTGCCGCCGCGTCCCTCGCATGGGACCATTCGGTCTGTTCTTTCGGGACGGAGAGCAGGTCGTTCTGCTCTGCCTCGAGTTTTATCTGATATTCCTCTTCAGCGCTCTGCAGTTTTGCGGTTTGGGCAAACCGCGTCTCTTTTTCTTCGAGGTCTTTCAAAAACGCGTCAAACGCTTTCTGTTTTTCATCGAGTTTCTCGTACTCGCCGAGCTGTTTCGTCTCGAGCGCGACACGGGCACTGAGTTCCGCTCGCTTCGCCGCCTGCGCTTCGCTGTTCTCGGTGTCAAATGCAGCCTTACTGTCGGCAAACGATTTGAGAGCCGTTTCCAGAGACGCAAGCACACCGGTCAGTTCCCCGGCCTGCTTCAAAAGCGTCTCATCGGTCCCTTTCTGCTTTTGCAGTTTGCCAAGAGTCTCGTCCAGTTTCTCTTTTTCGCTCTGCGCGTCTTCGAGCGCCTTTTGACCTTCCCCGACCTGTTTCTCCAGAAATGAGAGAAACTCTTCTGAACGGGCTTCAGCGGCCTCCGCATCGAAGGATTCCTCATCGCCGAACGCGACCGTCTTCACGACATGGTCGAGGTCCCGGCGCAGGTCGGCGCAGACCGCGTTCTGGGCATTGGCTTCCGCGTTGATCCGGTCCTGCAGGTTTGCATACGGTTCGGTCTGGAACAGCTTTTTGAGGATGGGACCGCGAACGTCTTCACTGGCCGTCAGCAGTTCCCGGAACTGCCCCTGAGCGATCATGACGATCTGCACGAACTGGTCCCGGGTGAGGCCAAGGACTTCCTCGACCTTTGCGGTCACTTCCCTGACTTTGTGCGCGATGGGCTTCCCGTTTCCGTCGAACAGGACCGCTTCCTGGAGCTGGTTCTTGTCGCCGATCACGACTTTTCGCCGGCCCTCATTGTTGACACAACGGAAGACCCGGTATTCTGCTCCGCGGTTGGAAAACGTGAAGTCCACATAGGAGGCCGCGTCTTCGCCCGCATACTTACTGGCGAGGTCCTTTCCGCCGCGGTCGCTGCCGCTGGCAGAGCCGTAAATGGCATAGACGATGGCGTCGAACAGGGTGGTCTTCCCCGCGCCGGTATCGCCGGTGATGAGGTACAGTCCGCTGTCTCCGAGTTTCGAGAAGTCGATGGTCGTCTCCCCGGCATACGGGCCGAACGCGGACAGGGTCAGGCTCAGTGGTCTCATGCCTCGTCACCTCCCCACAGTTCCGTCATCAGGCCTTTGAGCAGGTCCTCCTGCTCGGGGCGCAGTTCTTTCCCGGTCTGCTCCCGGAAGAACCCGGAGACCAGGTCGAAGGGGTCGGCCTCTTCGAGTTCTTTCACCGAAAGACCGGAGGGCGTGAAGGACCGTTCTGTCCCAGCATACCGCAAAGACAGAAGGTTCGGATAGATGGTCCGCAGTTTCGAGAACGCGCCGGGGACTTCGGTGTCGTCGGTCAGCGTGATCTCGAGGTAGTCATCACGCTCCTGCTGTTCGTAATAGTCCCGCTCCGTGACTTCGGCGAAGGTCCCGGAAATGCGCCGCATGTCCCGCATCGGGGTAAGTGGGAGCGTATCAAGACGTACATCGCCCTTGGGACCGAGGTCCACGACCGTGATGCTCTTTCTGTCGTTCGCTTCGGAGAAGGAGTATTTGAGGGGCGTCCCGCTGTAGCGGACCGTCTCCCGCCCTGCTTTCTGGGGGCGATGTAAATGTCCCAGCGCGACATAGTCGAAGCCGTCGAACAGGTCGGCGCCGACGCAGTCGATGCCGCCGATGCTGAGGACTTCCGAGTCGGTCTTTTCCACACCGGGGTCCTCCCCCGCACCCACGTTCTTCACGACGAACTGGTGCGCCAGCAGGACATTGCGCTCCGACGGGTCCACGTCCATCTGCGCCACTACCGAGCCGATGGCGTGGTGGTAGCTGTCGGTCTGCACGTCCGGGTACTCGTCTTCCGGGTAAGCCGCCCGCACGTCGACGGGCTTCAGGAAGGGCATCAGCCAGAAGTGCACGGGACCGTGGTCGTCTTCGAGCGTCACAGACTCCCGGACCCCGGTGAATTCCGGAGCCGTCGTGTAGAGCTGATTCTTTTTGAGAAGGTCGGAGAAATAGCCCACGTGGGCCGCCGAGTCGTGGTTCCCGCTGATGATGAGGACCGGCTGGCCGCAGGCGGTCAGTTCGGTGAGGAACCAGTCATAGAGTTTCTCGGCCTCCCGGGCGATCTGCGGTTTGTCGTAGATGTCACCGCAGAGCAGAACGGCGTCCGGCCGTTGCCGTTTCACCGCTTCGAGGACCTGCTCCAGAATGTAGCGCTGGTCCGGCAGCAGAGAAACGCCATGGATCTGTTTTCCGATGTGCAGGTCCGCGAGATGGAATAGTTTCATGCAGTTGCTCCTTTTCCGGGTAGGGGTCTCTGAGAATCATTATACCATGCCGGAAAAAAATGACAGACCCAAGAATGGTTCTTATGGCTCTCCTGTGCTATAATACTGTCAGCAATGGACCAAAAATGACAGATACAGGGAGAATCACCTATGAAACATATGAAATTCGTCTCCATGCTGCTCGCACTGATGATAGTCTTCGCGAGCCTTCTCGGCACCACCGCTCTGGCGGCCACGACTGTGCCGGCAGAAACCACGGTCGTCGCAGAACAGGCGGCAGAGGCGGAAGCCGACAAAGCCGAACCGAGCTTCGGGCAGCAGATCCGAAAGATCCTCATCTTCGGTGCCATCGTCGGAGTCATCGCGGTCGCCTACGGTCTTACCACCATGCGGTACAACGCCGAGAAGATGGACGACATGACGCAGGAGTCCCGGAAGATCGTCGAGCGGATGCGGGACGACAACGAATAACGAGACACAAAAAAGAGACCTCAGGACAACGGTCCTGAGGTCTTTTATTCTTAGTAGTCTTCGTCGTCCTCGGAGTCGGGGCCGTCGAACGTGATGCCCATCCCGAAGCCGTAATCGTGGTAACGGTTCCGTCGGCCTTTGCGGGTGTCGCCGTAGACCTGTTTATGGCGGTTCAGCGCCTCTTCGAGGGCCGAGAACGAGACTTCCTCTTCGAGGTCCGCGTTGGTGGGCTCGTAGTCGTCATCGTACTCGTCTTCATAGTCGTCGTAGTAATCGAACACGACGGCACTGGGGATGACGGTGGTGGCGCCGAAATCGTAGCGGTCATCGTTGTAGTCGTCTTCGGTCGAGAGACGGGACGGATGGGACTCCGCAATACGGATGTCCTCGTCTTCTGCGAGTTCCTCGACGACGGGTGCGGCGACGGCGGCAGCAGCGATGGCTTCCGCCTCTTCCGCGGCCTCTCTCGCCGCCTTGCGCTCTCTCAGCTTCTCTTTCGAGATGGGAAGGGACTCCTCCTCTTCCTCCTGCCGTTTCTTGAGGTACCAGGCCTTGCGCTTGCTCTGGGGCTTTTCCGGTTCGACGGTGCGGACCGGGGGCGCGGCAGGCGCCACATAGCGTTCCCCGTCGATGATCTCTTCGACCACGGGTTTCGCCTCTTCGGTCGGAAGCGGTTCCGGACGGACCGGTTCGCTCACAGGGATGGAGACTCTTCGGAAGCCCGCGGAGCGTCCGCCGGTGCCGCCGAGTGCCTTCGCGGCATTGGCGAACATTGCCTGTGCGTCCTCCACGGACACCTCTTCGATCGGTTTTTTGGTCTCTGCCATATCAAGCCCTCCCGGCTTTCACTTGGAATCGGTAATGTCTCGCGCGGACAACGGAAAAGACGGCCCACGCGGAGAACAGGACGGCCGGCACCAGCAGCACGAGAAGTGCCTCGAGTTTGCGGTCGGCCGGGATGATCATGACGAGGGGCAGGTAAGCAAGGACCGCGGCAAGAAGGTTGAGCAGTTCCAGCGTACAGGTGTGCTGGACGGTCAGCTCCCTCTGTCCGGGGACCACGAGGAATGCGTCCTCATTGTAGTCCGACAGGTCCGCCCACTTCATGACCGGATCTTTTTTGATGAGCCACTTGTCGAACCGGTTCTTCTGGAACCAGCCGGACGTGGTCACGAACAGACGGTCGTGATCATACTTCACCTTCGCCGTCAGGAAGAGCCGGATGGCACACTGACAGCCGAGGCCCAGCATCAGGACAAAGAGCGGTTCCCAGACGTTGTCGAGCATGTCGACGACAATGGTCAGCACAAACAATACGGCCGCCAGCACCAGCGATGCGACACCGGCCCAGAGTAAGATCTGCCGTTCTTTTTCCTGCGTCATAGCGGATTTCCCCTCATTCTGATTTCTCACACGCTAATTAGTGTAAATCAAACAAAGGGGGAACGTCAAGCGCCGACGGGACAACTTTCGTCGCCTTTTCGGCATAGTACGGTTCGGGCTGTTTGATATCCGGGATACAGACGACCGGGATGCCCGCGCGGAATGCCGCCAGGATCCCGTTCTGAGAGTCTTCGAACACGATCGCGTCCTTTGGCGATGTATCGCCCCGTTCACAGGCGAGCAGAAAGATATCCGGGTTCGGCTTGGACTGCTCGACCTCTTCGCTGGTGACGACATAGGAGAAGAAGTCCGCGACGCCCGCCAGTTCGAGCAGCGCTTCCGCGTCGGAGCGGATGGTCGAAGTCGCGACACAGCAGGGGATCTCCCGGGCGCGGAAGAACTGCAGCAGTTCCGGGATGCCCGGTTTCACCGGCACCCCTTCCCGCTTCATGCGCTCGATCTCCCGCAGGCGGGAGGTCTCCGCGATCTCATGGGCAGGGTAATCCGGACCGTGGATCTCGTAGAGTCTTCCGAAGAATTCCTCGTCCGCGGTCCCGATGGTCTGGACATATTCATCGTAGTCCTGGGTATATCCGTGTTCCGCCATGACGACGGCGTTCTCCTCCATCAGCACCCGTTCGGTGTCGAAGAGGAGCCCGTCCATGTCGAAGACAGCCAGTTTGGGCAGTTGCATGAGCGTGCCTCCAAAGGTTCAGATTCAGCCGATGGCTTTGATCAAGTTTACCATCTCGATGGCAGAGCACGCAACATCGTAGCCCTTGTTTCCGGACTTGGTGCCGGCGCGCTGGATGGCCTGCTCGATGTTGTCGGTGGTCACGACGCCGAAGAGGGTCGGGACGCCGGTGGCCAGTTCGACCTGCGCGATGCCCTTGGAGACTTCGGCACAGACATAGTCATAGTGGGAAGTGTCGCCGCGGATGACCGCGCCGAGGCACAGGACCGCGTCATACTTGCCGGACTCGGCGAGTTTCTTCGCGATGACCGGGATCTCGAAGGCGCCGGGCACCCAGGCGAGGGTGATGTCGTCCTCTTTCACACCGTGGCGGAGAAGCGCGTCTTCCGCACCGCCGATGAGTTTCGAGACGATGAATTCGTTGAACCGGGCTGCAACAATGGCAATTTTTACGTTTTTGGCTACGACGTTTCCTTCAAAAGTTTTCATGATTCAGTCCTCCTTGTATTCTGTCATGTGATGCATTTTCCGCTGTTTCGTGAGTAAGTATTTGAAATCGTGGGGCTGGGCTTTGATCTGGATCGGCACCCGCTCCTCGATCGTGATACCGTAGGGTTCCAGGCCGTTGATCTTGGCCGGATTGTTCGTGAGCAGGCGGAGCCGTCTTGCGCCGATATCCCGGAGGATCTGTGCGCCGACGCCGTACTCCCGCATGTCTGCCGGGAAGCCGAGTTTCAGGTTCGCTTCGACGGTGTCGTAGCCCTGTTCCTGCAGCTCATAGGCCTTGAGCTTGTTGAGAAGGCCGATGCCTCTTCCCTCCTGGCGGAGGTACACAACGACACCGCGCCCCTCTTCGGCGATCTGCTTCATCGCCTGGTGGAGCTGATCGCCGCAGTCGCAGCGCTCGGAACCGAAGACGTCGCCGGTAAGGCATTCGGAATGGACCCGGCACAGGACCGGTTCGCCGTCCGCTACATCGCCCATGACGAGGGCGACGTGCTGTTCACCGTTGACGGAGTTGCGGTAACCGTAGATCTTGAAGTGGCCGTAAGCCGTCGGGAGGTCCGCGTCCGCTTCCCGGATGACGAGGCTCTCATGGTTGAGCCGGTATTTGATGAGGTCCGCGATGGTGATGGCGGTGATGTCGTACTTCTCCGCGAACTGCAGGAGTTCGGTGGTCCGCATCATGGTGCCGTCGTCGCGCATGATCTCGCAGCAGAGGCCCGCGTCTTTGAGGCCGGCGATGCGCATGAGGTCGACCGTCGCCTCGGTGTGGCCGGAACGGACGAGCACGCCGCCGTCTTTGGCCCGCAGCGGGAACATGTGTCCGGGTCTGCGGAATTCATGGGGCCGGACGCCCTCCTCGACGGTCTTGAGGGCCGTGATGGACCGCTCGACGGCCGAGATGCCGGTGGTGGTGCTCATGTGGTCGATGGAGACCGTGAATGCCGTCTCATGGTTGTCGGTGTTGGCGGTGACCATCTGGGTGAGGCCCAGGTCGTCACAGCGCTTGCCGCTCATGGGCATGCAGATGAGGCCCTTCGCGTGGACCGCCATGAAGTTGATGTTCTCCGTGGTCGCGAACTCGGCGGC
>JAFRHS010000041.1 GCA_017433225.1 Clostridia bacterium | reverse complement strand
TAATTGCAGAAATAAATCCTCATATTGTTTTATATGTGTGTACTTTCTGGGCATAAGAAAACCTCCTCATGTATGGACTATTATTGTCCTACATGAGGGGGCTTTTTGTCTATTGTCCGATTTTACTGGTTCGGTTCAAACACTCCGGGGGCGTTCTCTTTTCGATGGTCCTCCTCCCGGCAGCGCTTTCCGTCATCACTTTGCTGGTCGCGGCTTGACGAACGGTTCGTGAATCGCCCATAATAGAGACAGAATTCAGACGGAGGTGTCTTTATGGGAAGAGCATCGACGAAAGAGAACAAAAGCATCTACCAACTCAAACGGGAGGAACTCGGACTGACCCGGGAAAAGGCGGCTGACATCTTCGTCGGCATGTCCCCGGACGCATCGACAAAGAGGCTTACGAGAAACTGCGAGCGGTGCAGGAATGAACTGTGACAGAGGGATCCATTTATGCGCATAACAACGCTGGTTGAAAACACGTCCGTGCCCGGCCTTCCGGTCGAACACGGACTCAGTCTTTACATTGAAACCGAACACCACACCATACTTTTCGACTCCGGGCAGGGAACGCTATTTGCCGAGAATGCAGAGCGCCTCGGAAAAGACCTCACGAAGGCCGACCTCATGGTCCTGTCCCATGGTCACTACGACCACGGCGGCGGGCTGCGCACGTTCCTTGAATGCAATGACCACGCTCCCGTCTATATGAGCCGCTATGCCTTCGAGTCTCACTGGAACGGGACGGAAAAGTACATCGGCCTCGATGAGACGCTGGTGCCGAATGACCGGTTCGTCTACACGGACGGCACGCTCGTTCTGGACGAAGAACTGACGCTCTGCTGCCCGGTCGGCCGGGAGCGGGTGGCAGACCTGGACACCGGTGGACTCCTCCGGAAAGAGAACGGCACGTTCCTGCCGGAGGATTTCCGACACGAACAGTACCTGCTCATCACGGAAGGGGAGAAGCGAGTCCTCATCAGCGGATGTTCCCACCAGGGCATCCTCAATATCGTGGACTGGTTCCGGCCGGATGTCCTCGTCGGAGGATTCCACTACATGAAAAAGCCCCTCGACGAGAAGCTCATCGAGAATGCTGTAAAACTCGACGCCTATGACACCACGTACTATACCTGCCACTGCACCGGCGCGGACCAGTTCCGCTTCATGCGCCCGCATATGACCCACGCTCACTACCTCTCCTGCGGAGAGACCATCGAAGTGTGACCCCCACACAACACCGACATAACGATCACAGTCTCTGTGTTCCATCTTCGGAACACGGGGGCTTTTTTCGGGTTGGGGAACGGACAGGTGGTCAGTGGTTCGGAAGGTTGCACAAGGAAACTGTTGAAATATTAGAGAGTATGCATATTTTTCTTGTATGCAATTAATACTATAATGAAATTGGTGGTAATACCACCAAAAGAAACTCTTTACAAAAAGGGGAGTATGGTATGTACCCTTGCTGCGTCATCATCATTTTGGTGTTGCTGAGCGTATATGGGCTGCGGGACAAGGCAGCCGTTTACTGGAAGCATTTCCTGCGGAAACTCCATCGCGAAGAGACATCAAAAGAACAACTTCGGGAAGAACTGAAAGAGACAAAATACTTTGAGTTTTTAGAAAAAGATAAAGAAGGGAGATATGAAGATGGCAGAACAAAAGTTATCGATCTACGAGAAAACAGAAATTGACGGTCCCGCTACGAAGCGGCACAAGAAACAAGTCTGGATCGGCTATGCCGTTTTCGTCGTTCTCGGCCTGCTCCCGACCCTTTTCAAGATGAGCTGGGCGTGGCGCGTGTTCGGCGCGGGACTCATCATCCCCGGCGGCGGGTTCCTCGCGATCGGCGGCATCAGCGGGATCATCTTTTTCCTGCTGACGTTCCTTCTCCTCTGTGTGCTCGGCTTAGGGCTCTGGTGGGCCACCGGCGCGCAGTTCATGCCGTTCCTGATCTGGTGGGGCACTGCGATCCTCAACGCCACCGTGTGGCTCCGGGAACCCAAATGGGGAGCGTACACGGGCATCGTGCTCTCGCTGGCGTTCGCTCTTTTATACTTCGTCGGCACCCGCATCCATAACGTCCGGAAGAACAAGGCCTACCTGGCCCGCCAGAAAGAACGGCTGGCGTTCTATGAGGAAGAGATCCCTGCGGAGCTGGCGATGGCGGAGCCGGAAGTCCCGGACGGAGAGTTCGAGATGACCGAGGAGCAGCTGCGCCAGGAGCGGTATCTGTTCGATACGGCCCTCCAGCCGCTTGGGTCCTGGGAGGGGTTCAACTCCGCCCATTTCCCGCAGTTCTCCACCAACAGCGTCCGGTATCAGATCAATCAGATCCTGAACACCCTTCAGCAGATCCAGTGCCAGTACACTCCGAATTTCCACGGCTACGCCAATCAGGCGCAGCAGGATCTCATCACCAAGTACACCCATCCGAAGATCTGGCGCTACTGGAGGCTGGAGAACATCTGGGGCAATGCGAAACTCTCCGGCGACCCGTTCAAGTGGGACAATGTCATGATGACCGGCTTCTTCCTGATCAACGTGACCATGTACATCCGGAACACCGGAGACCGGCGCTACGAAGAGCCCGGCAGCATCCCGTTCAAGGACGCCTTTACGACATACCCCTATGATGTTCACCGCATTGCGGAACGCATCAGGCAAAACTGGGCGAACCAGGAATACATCGTTTACCCCTGCGAACCGAATTTCATGTACTCCCTCTGCAACTGGAAAGCCATCCAGAGCATGGTGAGCTATCAGAACCTGTACAATACCACCGACTGGACCGACAACGAAGTCCGGGTCTACAACGCGTTCGTCCGAGAGATGGGTTGCCCGGACGGCAGCTCCTATCTGTTCAAGTCCGACCGGACGGGCTGCGGCGTGAACCTGCCGATCCCGACTGCGGAGAGCTTCCAGATCCCCATGTACAATACGGCGGACCCGGAACTGGCCAGGCAGACCTTCGCCTTCTTCCGTCAGGGTTCTTACAAAAGAGACGCGGACGGGACTCTGCTCCACAAACAGATTCCGATCGATCACGGCGACTTCTCCATGAACTATTGTGACTGCGCATATCTCGCCATGATGCCTGCGGCGGAGATGGGCGACCGGGAAGCCTATGAGGCTGCCAAGAAGACGCTGGACGAAAAAGGCGTCCGTTTCGAAGAGAACGGCACCATCCATTATCGCTGCTCGTCCGAGGTCAACGCCGGTGTGCTCCAGAGCATGATCAACACCCGGAACGGCTGGCGCCGCGCCGTGGTGGACGGTCCCGCGGAGTGCACGAAGAACGCTCCTCTGCTGATTGACGCGGCCTATGCCGATGTCATGGTCGCGAAAGCGTTCAGTCACGGGGAAGACCTGGAACTGGTCCTCTATCCGTTTGAGAGCGCCGGCTGCGAGACCACTTTGGGACTGTCTCGTCTGAAGGCGGACGGTTCTTACAAGGTCCTCGAGACCGGAGAACAGTTCATCGCCGACGGGAACGGGGAAGCGAAACTGACCGTTGCCTTGTCCGGGAGAACACCGATCACTGTCGTTCCGGCATGAAAACGGCACGACTGTTCATAGACGGCATGTATTGCGCAGCGTGCGGCATCGATATCGAGCGCGCGCTGCACAGGTTGCCCGGCGTCACCTCCGCCAACATCTCGACGCTGGACAACAGTGCCATCGTCTGTTTCGACGAGGCGGATGTAACGCTTCCGGAAATCGTAAATACCATTGAACAGAGCGGTTATGGAGCGGTAGAGTACACCTACGGCTCCATTTCTCGTTTGAACAAAGAAAAAGAGAAGCGGCTCCTTCGAAAAGTGCTGCTGTCTCTGATGCTTTCGATCCCGCTGGTCTGGGCAATCCCGCTTCCGCTGAAGGTGGTGTTGGCCACCGTGGTCCAGTTTTACATCGGAGCGGACTTTTACCGCGACGCGTTCCGGGGTCTCAAAAACAAGACCCTGAATATGTCCTTTATGGTCGCCTTCAGCACCACGTGTGCCTGGGGGTACAGTCTGTTTTCCTTTTTACGGGATCGGCCGGAAGAAGTGTATTTCGATTCTGCCGCCCTCATCATCACGATGGTCCTGACCGGCCGTCTGATCGAGACAAAACTGAATGCGGACTCCGGTTCCGTCCTGGAACGTCTGTATGAGCAGCTGCCGCAGAAGGCCCGCCTGCTGAAGGATGGTGTGGAGACCGAAGCCGACGTTTCCACCCTGTCCGTGGGCGATGTACTTTTCGTCCGTGAGGGCGACCGCATCCCGCTGGACGGGACCCTTCGGAGCGGCATCGGATTCGTGGATGAATCCATGCTGTCCGGTGAAGCTGTACCGGTCCGGAAAGAGACCGGGGACCCGGTGTATGCCGGCACCATCAACACGGAAGGTTCTTTCTCGTTTGAAGCGACCGCGGATCGGGAACACACCTTGATGTCCGACATCATCGTGGATGTCGAAGCGTCGTTTGCCCAAAAGAGCCGCCTGCAGAACCGCACGGACCGCGTGGTCCGATGGTTCTGTCCCGCTGTCATTTTGCTCGGCGTGCTGGCAGCGCTCGCGTGGTTCCTGTTCCTGTCTCCCGGAGACCTTCCGAAGGCTGCCAGGGTCCTCATCAGCGTCATCATCGTCGCCTGCCCCTGTGCGCTCGGAGTCGCGGTACCCCTCTCGGTATCCTCTGCGGTGTCCGTGGCGGCCGGAAAAGGCGTCGTCATCAAGGAGAGTCAGGTGGTCGAGCAATTGGGGGAGGTCTCGTGGGTCGGTTTCGATAAGACAGGCACTCTGACCAATGGGCGATTCGACGTCACCGATATCATTTTGCTTCGAGCCCCGTCGGTAGAAGCCATGCTGCTGGATGCCGCTCTCGCGGAGAAACAGTCCTACCATCCGCTGGCGGAAGCCGTGCTTCGGGAGTCCGGTCTGAGACCGGAGGAGATCCCGACGGCCGACAAACTTCGCTCGGTCCCCGGAAAAGGCGTCATCGCGATGTGCGACGGTTCCACGATCGTCGTCGGCAGCCCTGACTTCGTGGCGGAGCAGGGCGCTCCCGGAGATGACCTGGAGACGATCGCCAAACAGCTGGGCGATCAGCAGAAGAGCATGATCGTCATCTGCAAAGACGGTGTGGTCGAAGGAGCCTGCTTCCTGACCGACGAGCTTCGGCCGGAAGCGGCAGAGGCTGTCCGCGATCTGGAGGCGATGGACGTGTCCGTGGCTCTGCTGACAGGAGACTCGGAAGGTGCCACTCAACTCGCTGCCGAGCAGGCAGGCATCTCCGATGTCCGCGCGCGGCAGTTGCCGGAAGATAAGTCCGCGCGGCTGCGCGCCGAGCAGGAGCGCGGCGCCGTGACCGCGATGGTGGGGGACGGTCTGAACGATGTCCCGTCCCTGGCGCGGGCCGATGTCGGTTTTGAACTGGGCGGGAAGACCGCTCTGGCGGGGGACACTGCGAACGTCGTCATCCTCGACGGCGATCTCCGGAAAGTGCCCTGGAGCCTGCAGCTCGGCCGGAAGGCGGTCCGAAACATCCGGCAGAACCTGGTCCTGTCGTGCGTCTATAACGTGGTCGCACTGAGTGTGGCCGCGGCCGGACTGCTCAACCCCATCGTGGCTGCCGCGGCGATGTCTCTGAGCTCCATCTCTGTCGTTTTGAACGCCACCCGTGTAAGGAGGGGAAGCCATTGAATCCAAAGAACAACAAGACCCGGGATGTCCTTCTGACAATTCTGGCGGTCCTGACTCTGGCATTCGTCCTCCTGCAGTTCGTGTTCCATGTCGACCTGCTCGGACGGATCACGGAGTTTGCGAACACGCACGGTCTCCAACGCCCTGTGATCACGGAGGGCACGAGTCTCGGACTCATCTTCCTGTACGGCCTGCTCTCTTCTATCCACTGTGTCGGGATGTGCGGCGGCATCGTGCTGAGCGTTTCGAGCAATGAGGCCGCACGGTCCCGCTCGCTGGAGCAGCTGAAGTATCAGGGCGCGCGCATCCTGGCCTACACGGTGGTCGGCCTGATCCTCGGCGCGCTGGGTGCTGCCCTGTCCCTATCCGACGCAGTCCGCGGCTATGTGCCCATCGTCTCCGGCGTGTTCATGCTGATCATGGGCGTGTCCATCCTGTTTGGACAGTCCGCCTTTACTCCGCCGAAATGGTACACGAAGGCCCTCGGCCGTTTCTATTCGTCCAGCGCGATCGTCATGGGCATCCTGAGCGCATTGCTGCCCTGCGGCACGATGCAGGCGGTGCAGTTCTTCGCCATCGCCTCCGGGAGCGCCGTCCGCGGCGCGCTGGCCATGCTGGTGTTTGCCCTCGGCACCCTGCCGCTGCTGCTGGCGTTCGGCCTGCTGAGCTCGGTCTTCGAGACCCGTAAATGGAACTGGGTCCTGCCGGTCTCGGCATTGCTGGTCATGTTCCTCGCGATCCAGATGATCGCCAAAGGGCTGTCGATCGTCGGATAGTTTTCGTTGTTTATTACAAGAGGAAATCATGATACAATAGAATTGGTGGTAATACCACGACAGCAAATACCCGAAAGGATCAGCACCATGAAAAAGAGCCTGACCGAAACCATTATCGAAGAACTGAAGATCTCCATCCTCTCCGGAGAGTACAAACCGGGTGAGAAGCTCCCGACACTGCGGGAACTGGCGGAACTGTACAATGTCAGCCGCTCCGTCATCAACGCGGTGGTCGTCGACCTGGAGACGAACGGTTACATCAAGATCGTCCCCACCAAGTGGATCGAGGTGGCAGACTGGAGGAATGAAGGGAACCTCTCCATCCTGGCCGACCAAGTGGCCTTCGGGCTGCTGGAGGAAAAGCAGCTCCTGGACCTGCTGGAGGCCCGGAAGTTCCTGGAGATGGAATGCATCCGAAAAGCAGTGCAATGCGCCACGCCCACCCAGCTCGGGCGGCTCCGCGCCCTCATCATCGAGGAGGGGACAGAGGAGGATCCGAAAAAACGCGCACAGTACGACCTGCAGTTCCATTACGCCATCTGCAAGATGAGCGGGAACGACGTATACGGGTTCATCATGAAGGCGTTCGAGGCGAGTTCCATCCCGCTCATCGAACAGTTCTACTCCGACCATGAAGTGTACAGTTTCGTGTTGGAGACCCACCAGCGCATCGCCGAAGCGATCGCAGGGAACAATGTGAAAGAAGCTGAAACACAAATGCAGCTTTTATTAGAACACGGAGAAACCATCATCAAGAGAGTCTTACAAGGAGGTAATGCAATTGGCAGCAAAGTATGAAAACGCGGTCAAACAACCCGGCGCTCTGAGCCCGCGGACCAAGTGGCTGAGAGATTATTACTTTGAGGGTACCAACCGCATATGGAACAACGAGTACATCGGATACTCGACCGGCACGCCCTGGGACTGTCAGTTCGACGAGATGACCTACTACATCGTCCCTGAGAACCACACATTCCTGTCTACCTTCACCATGTGTTTCAAACAGAATTCCGAGATCGTTCCCATGCCCGAAGGCTTCTGGGACAAGTCTCTGGTGGAGCGGAAAGCCGACTTCCTCAAGGAGTGTGTCGTGAACTACCTGCCCAGAGAGATCATCCCGGGCGATCTGCTCTGCGGTTCCCGTTTCAACATCTTTACATCCATGTGTCTGACCGAGGCGCAGCAGAAAGACCGTGACAAACTGGTCAAGGAAGCCCGCAAGAGCATGTCGTTCCTGTTCAAACACGGCTACGGCAACTCCGGCGCCACGTCCGGCCATCTCATCCCCGGCTATCAGAAGATCATCGACCACGGTTTCAAGGCCGAGTATGAGCACATCGAAAGCCTGTACAACGAGCTGTCCGAAGCGGACAAGAAGGGTTCGAAAGGCGCTCAGCTGCGCGCCATGATGACGGCCTGCACCATGCCGAAGGAGCTGGCGGAGAAGTACTCCGCGCTGTGCAAGCAGTGCGCCGACAAAGTGGAAGACCCTGTCCGCAGGGAAGAGCTTCTGAAGATGGCGGAGAACACCGCCAGAGTGCCCTGGAACGGCGCCACGAACTTCTGGGAAGCCGTCCAGTCCCTGTGGATGACCCACATGCTGGTCATGGCCGATGAGAACTATCCCGGCCCCGGCGTCTCCTTCGGGCGCATCGACCAGTACCTCTATCCGTACTACAAAAAGTCTATCGAAGACGGCATGAGCGAAGAGTTCATGAAAGATATCCTCGGCTGCTTCTGGTTCCACGCCAACTCGGCCTATGACGCCTACATCCGAGTCGGCTGCAACCAGGGCATCACCGCCGGCTACGGCCAGCTGCTCACCATCTCCGGGATGGACAAGGACGGGAATGACCTGACCAACGAACTCACCTATCTCATTCTCGACGTCATCGACGACTGGAGCCCCATCCTGGAGCCGAAGCCCAACGTTCGTCTCCACAAGAACTCCCCGGAGGCGCTCCTCGACAAAGTCGTGGACATGATCTCCAAGTCCCAGGGCGCTCCGTTCCTGCTGAACTTCGACGAGCGCTCTATGGCGGGCATGATGAGAGAGGCCAAGTTCTACGGCGATCTGATCAACGAGGACAATGTCTGTGAGTACGCTCCCGTCGGCTGCCTGGAAAACACCATGGTCGGCAACGACCGTTCCGGCACCGTCGACAACAACCTCAACCTTCTGAAGGCGCTCGAACTCGTCTACGGCAACGGCAAAGACATGGAGCCCTATGAAGACGCCATCAGCGGCAAGCTCACGAAGCTGACCCAGGACGGTCCCCGGACCGGCGAGCTCAAAGATCTCGACACCTGGGAGAAGTTCTTCGACGCCTACAAGAAGCAGACCGAATATCTGATCAAGAAATTCGTCGACAACTATGAGCTGTCCGAATCCATCCGCGCGAAGTACAACCCGACCCCGTATCTGTCCACCCTGGTCAAGGGCTGTGCCGAGAAGGGCCTGGATGTCACGCAGGGCGGCGCCGAAATCGGCTTCGTCACCATGGAAGGCGTCACCTTCGCCACCACGGTCGACTCCCTGCTCGCGGTGAAGTACCTGGTCTATGAGACCAAGGAATGCACGCTGGAAGAACTCGTCGAAGCCCTTCGCGCCAACTGGGAAGGCTACGAGGTCCTGCAGGCCAAGGCCAAGAACCGCGCGCCGAAGTACGGCCGCGACGACGACGAAGCGGACGAACTGGCACGCGAGGTCATGGAATTCTGGTCCGACGAGTCCTGGAAGTATGAGACGAAGTCCACCCACAGACGGTTCCGTCCGGGCATGCTGTCCTGGAACTACTGGGTCGGCTCCTCCTACGTCATGAAGGCGTCCGCCAACGGCCGCGCGAACCCGCAGTTCCTGTCCAATGCCATCTGCCCGTCCAACGGCGCGGACATCAACGGCCCGACCTCCAACGCCAACTCCGTTGGCAAAGCGCTCGGCGGCAAAGCGGAACAGGGCGACTGGCACGAGTACATCAACTACCTGCCGAACGGCGCATCGCACACCATCACGTTCAACACGTCTCTGATCCGCGACCCAACGCACAAAGAGAAATTCAAATCCTTCCTGAAAGGTTACATCGAAAACGGCGGCACCGCCCTGCAGATCAACATTCTGGACCCGGACGTTCTGAGAGAAGCCCAGGCCCATCCGCAGGACTACCGTCACCTGCTCGTCCGCATCACCGGCTACAACGCATACTTCGTGTCCATCGGCCGCGAGCTGCAGGATGAGATCATTGCCAGAGAAAGTCATATGGGGTATTAACACATGAAAGTACTGGACATCCAGCGTATGTCGACAGAGGACGGCCCAGGTCTTCGGACCACGGTGTTCCTGAAAGGCTGTCCGCTGGCCTGCACCTGGTGCCACAATCCGGAGAGCATCGAGCCCCGCTCCCACGTGGAGTGGAAGGGCGTCCTGTGCATCGGCTGCGGCATCTGTGCCAAAGTCTGCCCGAAGCACGGCATCACCTTTGACGAGGACGGCGTCCATACGGCGGACTTCTGCGAAGCCTGCGGCACCTGCACCCGCGAGTGCCCGACCCAGGCGCTGGAACTCAAAGGCGTCAACTACACCGTCGACGACCTCTACAAGGTCGTCATCAAGGACCGCGCCTTCTGGAACAAAGACGGAGGGCTCACGCTGTCCGGCGGCGAAGCCACCCTGCAATGGCAGGACGTGCTCGCCATGTTCCGAAAGTGCAAGGAGGACGGCGTCCACACGGCGCTCGACACCTGCGGGTTCTGTCAGCGGGAGGCGCTGGAAGCCCTGCTGCCCTATACGGACATCTTTCTCTACGACCTCAAGCTCTTTGACGACGAGGAACACCGGAAATACACCGGCCAGAGCAACAAACTCATTTTCGACAACTTCGAGTGGCTGGTGGGCACCGGTGCCCGTATCTGGGTCCGCACACCCATCATCCCCGGCGCCACCGACACGGACGAGAACATCAAAAACCTCGCCGGCGTCGTGCGGGACCGCGTGGAGAAGTGGGAACTCTGTGCCTTCAACAACCTCTGTCTGGACAAGTATGACCGTCTGGGCAGGGAGTGGGATTTCAAAGGCAAGGGGCTCATCGCCAAAGAACGCATGGAAGAACTGACCGCCATCGCACAGGCGAATGGCTCACCCGTAGCGGTCTGGAGCGGTGCCACCGCTCTGACCGAATGATGTGACAAAGGAGGATATGTTTCTATGAGAAAACTGACAGACCAGGAAAAACAATACTGGGATAACCCATATAAAGTTGCTCTCATCGCTACGGTGGACAATGAAGGCGACGTCCACATCTTCAACGCCTCGTCCCTTATGAACAAAGGCGACGATGAAATGATGTTCGGCGAATTCATCCGCGGCAAGAGCAAAAAGTA
This sequence comes from Clostridia bacterium, assembly GCA_017433225.1. Lineage (GTDB taxonomy): Bacteria > Bacillota > Clostridia > Oscillospirales > Acutalibacteraceae > RUG420. The sequence goes on along the minus strand of JAFRHS010000041.1, from coordinate 47,613 downwards.
CATCTATGAGTACCCGAACAGCGGGTTCTTCATCATGTCGCTCGACCAGCATTTCTGGACCGGCAAAATGAACTTCACCCATTCTCTGACGGAAGGCGAAGACTACGTCTACATGAACCAGTACCAGCTGTTCCGGTTCAACACCTACTTTGGCATCGGCGAAGTCCATTATGCGGACCTCAAAGATCTCTCGGAAATGCAGAAGCTCAACCTGCCGGCGATCATCGCGAACGCGCTGCGTGTCATGGCGATGAAGCCCTTCTTCGCGGGAGACAAATCCAAACAGGTCATGAGGCCCTGGACGGAGAAATTCATGAGCGGACTCATCACCCTCGAGTTCCTCGGCTACATGGGCGAGGACGGCTATCCGAAGATCGTCCCCATCGTTCAGGCCCAGAGCGCTTCTTCGAGCCGCATCTTCTTCACGAAGGCGCCGTACTCCGACATGATGAAAGACCTCAAGGACGGCCAGCGTGTCGCCATTTACGGGTTCAGCCTCGACATGGAAGCGACACACATGAACGGCGTGTTCCACGAAGGCCCGACCGGTACCGGCTATGTGGAGATCGATCGCATGTATTCGACGGCGGTGCCCGTCTCCGGTGAGATCTATCCGGAAGTGAAGCACGAACCTGTCGACTTCCACGACGAGCCACTGGCTCCGAACTGGATCTGAACAACTATACAGGAAGCGCCTCCGGCGCTTCCTGTTCTATGGAGGAATAGTGAATGAGCAAGAAAATCATAATCGCCGGCGCCGGACATGCCGCTATGATGTGCGGCGCTACACTCGCAAAAAACGGATACGATGTCACGGTGTATGAACGCCGGCAGCGGAAAGACGTCGGCTACCCCTGGTTCGACTGCGTGAACCCCGACATCTTCGGGATGGTCGGCGCCCCGACCCCGGAAGAGGCGGGCATCGAGTGGGCCTGGCGGAACGACATCACGTTCTACGGCCCGAACACCGACGACGACCACAAGATATTCCAGCACCTGAACTTCCCGGAAGACACGGAGATCATCATCGACCGCTACAAACTGTACGACCTGATGATCGACTACGCCGAGAAGTGCGGCGTGAAGTTCGAGTACGGCGTCAACATCAAAGGCCCCATCGTCAAAAAGAACCGGATCGTCGGCATCCAGACGTCCAAAGGCAAGAAGCTGGGCGACCTCGTCATCGACGGCTGCGGCTGCAACTCGGTCCTCCGGAACAACCTGCCGGACTACTGGGGCATCCAGAAGGAGCCGCCGAGAGGAGACATCATCTACCTGTACCGCGCCTACTTCGACTGCCCGGTGGACCCGGATACGGTCGAGGACAAGTACAAATGCATCTTCCTGCCGAGCGACACGGACTTCAACTTCTGCTGGACCGACGTCGTCAAGGACTTTGACGGCTTCGACAAGTTCACGGATGTCCTCATCGCGGACATCGACCCGATGACTCCGCAGGAGGCGGAGCGCAGAGCGGAAGACTACCGCAAGAAGATCCCTGAACTAGGCAAGACCCGGCTCAAAGGCGGCCAGGTGACCCCGCTCACCATCCGTGAGCCCCTGTCGAACCTGGTGGCGGACGGCTATGTCGCGATTGGCGACTCCGCCCACATGTCCATGGCGGTCAACGGCTCCGGTCTGTCGATCGGCTTTGAGGTCTCCCAGTTCCTGGCGGAGACCATCATGGCGGACAAGAAGGGCGAGTTCACCGCGAAGACGCTCTATCCCTTTGCTTACAAGTTCTGGAAGAAGAAGGGAATCAACATGGCGCCCATCGCCTTCGTCAAACTGCTCATCTTCAAACTGAACCACGCCCAGCTCGACTATGCCTTCGACAAAGGCATCCTGACCTGGCGCGAGATGACCATCACCGCGGACCAGCACAGCATCTTCCAGTTCCTGCACTGGGACTGGGGCCTGCCGAAACGCGGCGTCGCCCTCGTGAAGAACCCGTCGCTCCTGAAGGTCGCCGGCGGCGCCCTTCTCGATGCGCTCTGCGTCTTCGCCCTCGGCGCCCGCCTTCCGAAGAAGTACAACCGGAAGAAAGTCATCAAGTGGGCCAAACGTTACGACTGGCTCTTCCAGCACAGACTGCCGAAGAACTGAGGAGGTGCCGATATGGCGAACTATGACGTCATCGTCGTCGGAGCCGGCAACGGAGGTCTGTGCGCCGCGACGACCTGCGCGAAAGCCGGATACTCGGTGCTGCTCCTCGAGAAGCACAATCTGCCCGGCGGCTGCGCGACGAGTTTTGTGAGGGGCCGGTTCGAGTTTGAACCGTCTCTGCACGAGCTCTGCGACGAATCCACCAACGAACGCATGCGTTCCATGAACCAGATCTATGCGGACCTGGGCGTAAAAGAGACGTTCCTGCGGGAAGAGATGCTCTACCGGGTCATTGCGAAGGGCCCGAACGGTTATGACCACCGCATCAAGGCGACCAAAGAAGGCTTCATCGAGTCCATGGAAGAGGCAGCCCCCGGATGCCGTCAGCAGATGGAGACCCTGTTCGAACTGAACTATCTCTTCGACGCGGCGCAGATCTACATGGACGACTGCGGCGGAGTCTCCGGTATGAACCCCGTCACGCTTCTCACGAAGTACGGCGACTTCATCCGCGCCGCCGGCAACAGCATCGACAAGTTGCTGGACGCCCTCGGCATGAGCGAGAAGGCCAAGTCCCTGACCAACACCTACTGGGGCTACCTGGGCGACCCACCCCGTGACCTGAATGCGATGCACTTCATCAGCCTTCTGGCGGCTTACGTAGAAGGCCGTCCCTCCATGCCTTATGACCGTTCCCATGGCATGTCTCTTGCCATCCTCAAGGTCTTCCAGGAATGTGGGGGAGAGATCTGGTACAACAGCCCCGTCACAGAGTTTCTCTATGACGACAGCGGCGCGGCCATCGGCGTCGTCGCCAACGGGGAGGCGATCTATTCAAAGAAGATCATCTCCAACATCATCCCCAACAACGTCATGAACCTGTCGAACAGCAAGTTCGTGAAGAAGGCGATGCGGAAACTGGCCAACGCCCGCACACTCGGTATGTCGATCCAGACGGTGTACCTCGGACTCGACTGCTCCATGGAAGAGCTGGGCGTCGACGACTACAGTGTTTTCGTCATGGGAGACCCTGACGCGAACGTCCAGTACGACCGTCGCAAAGACATGGGCCTCTATATCGTGAACTGTCTCAACAAGACCATTCCCGATGCATCGCCCGACGGCACATGCATGCTGTTCTTCACCATCCCGTCTTTCGACGGGGACTTCCCGGCTGACCTGAAACCGCAGGACTATAAGAAGTACAAGAACGCTCTGGCGGAAAAGTACATCCGGGACTATGAGGAACTGCTGGGCATCGACATCCGGTCCCACATCGAGGAGATCTCGGTGGCAACGCCGGTCACCTTCGCCCGATACCTGTCCACACCGAACGGTTCCATCTACGGCTACATGAGTCAGGGATGGGACAACGTCGTCAACCGCGTGGTGTTCAAGGACCTCGAGAACAAGGTGAAAAACATGAAGTTCTGCGGCGGCCATTCGCTGCGGGGCGACGGCTATCCGTCCGCGTTCATTACCGGCGAGCAGATGGCCAATGAAACGATCGCCGAACTGAAGGAGGGGAAATAAGATGGCAAAAAGCATGATCCCGAAAGTCCCGATGTATCCCTTCCTGCTCGGCGCGGTCAAACGTGTCGTCGCGGTCCTGAAGACGCCGGACGCTCCGGTCAAAAATCTGGACGACTACCCGGTGAACAGACTGGCGAACGAACTTCACCCGGACAGGCAGAAGCTGGTCGTCGACAAGATCGTCGAGCACAGCCCCGACCTGAAGACCTTCGTCTTCCGTCCGGATGATACCAGAGGCACCAACCGTCTCGCGTACTTTGCGGCAGGCTCCTATCTGTCTATCCACTACACGGACGAGAACATTACATTCACGCGGCCCTACTCGCTGTCTTCCTCGCCGAAGAAAGCGCTACGGGACCACTACTGCATCACGGTCAAACGGGTGGAGAACGGCATTGCCTCCAACTACATGCTGGACCACTGGAAGGTCGGCACCATGCTGACCGCGTCTGCTCCTCTCGGAGACTTTACCTATGAGCCTTTGCGCGATGCATCCCATGTCATCGGCATCGTCGGAGGCAGCGGTATCACGCCGTTTCGCTCCATGGCCTACGCTATCGCGGACGGCGACGAGGACTTCGACCTGACCATCCTCTACGGCAGCCGGACGCTGAAAGACGCCGTCTTCACCGACGAGCTGAAAGCGCTCAGCGAGACCTGCCCGAAGGTGAAACTGGTCAACATCCTCAGCGAAGAAAAGGCTGACGGATGCGAACACGGCTTCATCACCGCGGACCTCATCAAAGCCAATGCGCCGGAAGGGGAGGACTACTCGCTCTTCCTCTGCGGCCCGCAGGTCATGTATGAGTTTGCGGACAAAGAAATCGCCAAGCTCGGTCTTCGGCAGAAGTTCATCCGCCACGAACTCTTCGGTGAATACTTCCACCCGGAGAAGGACAAAGACTACAAAGGCGACATCGGTGCGGAATTCACCCTCACCGTGAAGATGGCGGGTAAAACGTTCACCGTTCCCGCAAAAGCGGACACCTCGATCCTCCGCTCGCTGGAAGCCGCAGGCACCGAAGCCCCGAACCAGTGCCGCTCCGGCCGCTGCGGCTGGTGCCACGCACAGCTCCTGTCGGGAGAGGTCTACACACCCGCCCGCGTCGAAGGCCGCCGCATGGCGGACCTGGAGTACGGGTACATCCACCCCTGCTGCAGCTTCCCGCTCTCCGACCTCACCATCGACGTCCCACCTTCAATGTGATACATGTGGAAAGGAGGAATCGGAAATGTCGAAGTCCATCGTCAAAAATGAGCCGCACCTGAAGAACCCGATCCTAAGAGCCATTCGTGAACAGCTGGAGCATCGAGCGCTCTGGATGTATGTGCTGGTGACGGAGGCCGAGAAGCATGGACTCGATCCGGAAGTGTACGCGAGGGACGCCATTCGCCGGTGCGGCGAGTACCAGGGCGCCATCTTCAAAGAGAAGGGCGGCAAAGGAGACTCGTTCAAGGGCCTGAAGAAGGCGCTGTTCTCCATCTTTGCCCGCATGGTCTTCGAGATGCAGATCAAGCAGCTCGACGATGACCACTTCTACCTGGACTTCCACTACTGCCCGCTCGTCAAAGCCTGGCAGAAAGTCGGCGCCACAGATGAACAGATCTCTAAACTCTGCAGTTACGCCATGTGCGGAGACCGGGGCATCATCAGTCAGTTCGGAGGCGAACTGGACCTCCAGTCGACCATCGCCGACGGCGCGGACATCTGCAAGATCCGCTTCCGACGCCCGAACGTAGACGCCGAACCCAAAGTCAAAAAGGTCAAATAGTATATAACACCGAAGGAACTACTTCTGCTTTGCGGAAGTAGTTTCTTGTTTTTTTGCACAAAGACGGGGCCAAAGACTTGGACATTCTGCCAATGGAAAAGCAGGGCAGGTTGCGTTAGAATAACAAGTGTTAGGATAACGTATGTTCCAAATTGTGGGGTGATGACGTGGAACGACCGCTCGTACTGGAACTGAAAGCCAACTCGCTGGACGACGGTCCCGGCATCCGGACTGCCATTTTCTTTAAAGGCTGTCCGCTTGACTGTATCTGGTGCCATAACCCGGAGAGCAAAAAAGCCGGCCCGGAACTGTCCGTTTCGATGGATGAGTGCATCGGCTGTTTTACCTGTAAAAACGTTTGTCCCCTGGGTGCGGCAGGTCCGGACCGTCCCGGTATCGTGGACCGGTCCATCTGTGACAACTGCTTCCTCTGTACAGAGACCTGCCCGCCAAAGGGACTTCAGCGCGTGGGCATCGAGATGCCCATGGATGAGATCGTGGCCCGCTGCGTCTCGGACAAAGTCTTCTTCGACGTGTCCGGCGGCGGGGTCACCATAAGCGGGGGAGAGCCGACACTCTTCCCGGAATGGGTCGGCGAACTGTGTCAGAAACTGAACGACGCCGGCATCCGCGTCCACATGGAGACGAGCGGCATGTTCGACTATGAGAAAGTCAGGGAACACATCCTGCCGCATCTCTCAAGCATCTATATGGACATCAAGATCATGGACCGGGAAAAGCACCGCAAATACTGCGGCATCTACAACGACACCATCCTCGAGAACTTCCGGCGGCTCCTGCAGGACTCCAGAGAGATGGGATTTGACCTGCTGCCGCGGACGCCGCTCATCCCGAACATCACGGACACCGATGAGAACCTGGAGTCCATCGCCGTGTTCTATACCGAACTCGGGGTCACGAAAACGGAACTGCTTCCGTACAACCCCACGTGGTACAGCAAGAACACGAAACTGGGACTGACGCTCAACGAAGAGCTGAAAGGGCTCGACAGCTGGCAGTCTCCGGAAAAGATAAAGCATTGCAAAGACATTTTTATCAATAAGGGAATTGAATGTATTTAAGGGAGGTTATTATGACAAAAGTGGTAAACAAGGACAAGGCAGTAGGGGCGGTCGCGAATCAGATCACGCATGTGGTGCTGCAGTATTTCGCGTTCCAGTTCACCTACGTCAAAAAGAACAATGACTATCTGAAAACGGTCGACGGATGGCTGGATTTCTCCATCGCCATCACCACGGAAGACGGCGCCGTCAAACAGAGCCTGTGGTTCAAAGACGGCAAAGGCTTCGTGAAGAGCTCGATCGAGGGCACGGACTGCAGGATCACGCTCCAGGACACCGGCGCGCTCGCGCGGCTCGCGATGCTGCCTCCGAACGAAGTCCTGCTCATGGTCCTGAGACATGAGATGACCACCAGCGGCACGCTGGTGTTTATCGAGACCTTCGACTTCCTCATCTCGGTCCTGATGAAAAACAGCCAGGTCAAGAAGATGAGAAAGCAGCGTGAAGAGCGGCTGGAGACCGGCAAGGAAATGGTCGCGGACCCCGCCGATGCGAAGCGTGAAAAGAAGCCGAAGGAATACCTGAAGGCTGACAGCGTGGACCCGGGCGTCAAGTACCTCACCGAAGACCCGTACCTGTCCACCTACTCGATCGAACAGTATCCGAGACTTCAGAAATATCTGGACATCCACCACTGCGGGACTCCGGAACTCTGCTCGGAACGCGCTGTCATTCTGACGGAATACTTCCGCAAGACCGGCTTCGAGACGAAGCCCGACGGCACGCCCTGGGTCCCGATCGAGCGCCAGGGTCTGGCCTTCAAACATCTGATGGAGCAGCGCAAGCCCATCATCCGCAAGGGCGACCTGATTGCCGGCACCACGACTACCAAAGAGATCGGTGTGCCGCTGTACCCCGATGCACAGGGCACCATGATCTGGGCGGAACTCATGACCGTCCACGAGCGCATGCTGAACCCCTACGGAGAACTGTCTCCGGAAGAGATCAAAAAACTCAATTCCGAAGTCTTCCCGTACTGGACCCATCGCAACTTCCGCGAGTACGTTCGCGAGAAATACAACGAACCCATCTGCCAGCAGCTGGATGAACGCTGGGCCGCTATCTTCATGTGGAAGACGGTCGCGCTGTCCCACACCATCCTCGACTATCCGAAAGTCCTTCGTCTCGGCCTGACTGGCATCATCGACGAGATCAAAGCGGAACTCGAAGCGGACAAGGACGCGAACGAAGAGAAGAAACTGACCCTCGAAGCAATGATCCACTGCTACGAAGGCATGATCACCTACGCGCACCATCTCGCCGACCAGGCGCAGAAGGAAGCAGACGCGGAGACCGACCCGAAACGGAAGGCCGAACTCCAGGTCATCGCCGACGCCGTGAGACATTCTCCCGAATTCCCCGCCCGCAACATGGACGAAGCGGTCCACGCGGTCTGGGTCCACTGGGTCGGTGTCCACATGGAAAGCACCAACGCCGGTTTCTCCCTCGGCCGTATGGACCAGTGGTTGCAGCCCTACTTTGAGGCCGACATGGCGAAGCTGCAGACGAAAGAGGAGAAGGACGCCTATGTGTCCCACGTCCTCGAACTGCTCGGCTGTTTCTACCTGCGCTGTCAGGACCACCTGCCGCTCATCCCGGACATCGGCAACTACCTGTTCGGCGGTTCTTCCTCCGACCAGGCCATCACCCTCGGCGGCATCACTCCGGACGGGGAAGACGCGGTCAACGACATGACCTACATCTTCCTGAAGGTCACGGAGATGCTGAGCATGAGAGACCCGAACGTCAACGCCCGTTACAACGCGTCGAAGAACAGCATGACGTACCTGAAACGTCTCTGCGAAGTCAACGTCAACACGACCGCCACTCCGTCCATCCACAACGACGAAGCCGTCATGGCCTCTCTCGTGGAGCACAACTACGAGCAGAGAGACATGTACGACTGGGCGGCCACCGGCTGCGTCGAACCCACCATCTCCGGTAAGCATCTCGGCCACACGAACTGCATGATGTTCAACATGGTCTCCGCGCTGGAAATGGCGCTGTACAACGGTTACCACCCGCTGATGCGCTGGCACCTCGGCCCGAAGACCGGCGAGGTCGGCTCCTTCAAGACGTTCGAAGACTTCCTGCAGGCCTTCTTCACTCAGCTTGCCTTCCAGGCGGACCTTGCCTGTGAATACAACAACCTCCTCGGCGAAGCCCACTCTGTCATCCGTCCGACCCCGTTCATGTCGGCGGTCATCGACGGCTGCATCCAGAAGGGTCTGGACTGCACGAAAGGCGGCGCCAAGTACAACTCCTCCGGTACCGCGTGCATCGGCCTTGCCGACATCGTCGATTCCCTGATGGCGATCAAGTATCTCGTCTTCGAACAGCACAAATATACTCTGGAAGAGATCGTCCAGGCGACGAAAGACAACTTCGAAGGCCACGATGTCATGCGCAGCATCATCCTGACCGAGACCCCGCGCTTCGGCTCCGACAACGAGGAAGCCGTCGCCATGGCCAACCGCGTCACGAAGTTCATGAAAGACACCTTCTGGGCCCACACGAACTTCCGCGGCGGCCACTACACCACCGGCTTCTGGTCCATGTCCAACCACGTGGCGTTCGGCTCCCTGACGGGTGCTCTGCCCTCCGGCCGTCTGGCGTTCCTGCCCTTCACCCCGGGCCTCACCCCGGAAGCCAACGCGTCGAAGAGCCTGCTCGACAACATCAAGGACGTCAGTAAGCTCGACCCGGTCAGCATGAACAACAACATCGCGTTCAACGTCAAGGTCAACCCGGCCCCGAAAGATACGCACGAGCAGACGGTCGACAACGTCACCGCCTATGCCAAGGCGTACTCCAACCTCGGCGGCATGCAGATGCAGTTCAACGTCGTCTCGTCCGACACCATGCGGGCGGCTATGGCGAACCCGGATGAGTACCGCGACCTCATGGTCCGTATCTCCGGTTACAACGCCTACTTCGTCGACCTGTGCCGCGACCTTCAGCTGGAACTCGTGAATCGCGCCGACTACGGCATGTAATATCGGGAGGTAATGGAAATGAAATTTGGCGGAAAAGTGATCGCCCTGGTCTTTGACATCGACAACTGGGCAAAAGACATCGAAGTCAACAACCTGAACTATCCGAGCATCAAAGAAATCAACGACGTCGTTTACGACCCCTCGAACCCGGACGTCTGTGTCGCGGATCTGCTTTACAATCCCCACAGTACAAAGTATGATAAATACCCTGTCATTCTGAACATCCACGGAGGCGGCTGGGTCATCGGCGATAAACGCAACAGCCGCGGACAGTGCCTGCAGATGGCAGACAGCGGATGGTTCGTCGTCAACATGAACTACGGCCTCCCGCCGAAAGAGTACAAGATGTTCGAGAAGCATGACCCGAAGAAGAGCCACGGCGACTATTACTATCCGACCCAGATCCATCAGGCGTATCAGGCGCTGCAGTGGATCGCCGACAACGCCGCGAAGTACAACCTCGACACCGACTGCGTCGTCGTCTCCGGCGACTCCGCCGGCTCGCACCTTGCCTCCGTCGTCGTCACGTCTTCGGCAAACCCGGAATTCCGGAAAGGCCTCGGCGTGTCCGACCCGGCCGTCAAGGTCAAGGGCGGCATCCTCTTCAGCGGCTTCTACGACCTCACGTACTTCTGGGGCGCCGACATCATGAAAGTCCCGTGGTTCCGGGAGCTCGCGAAAGCGATCTTCAACACGGAAGACATCCACCATCATCCCGCGTACCCGTATTTCAACCCCATCCCGTTCGTCACTCCGGAGCAGCCGAAGACGCTGGTGGTCTATGGGAACAAAGACCCCATCACCCACGGACATTCGCCCAAACTCCGGGACCGTCTGAAAGAGGTCGGGGCAGACTACGAGTACTATGAAGAGACCGGCCCCGTCGCCCTGCACGACTTCCATCTGCTCTCGTTCCTGCCCAGTTCCCACAACTGCATGCAGTACGTGGCAGGCTTCCTGGACAGAGTCGCGCCTCCCCGCAAATAAACCCCGAATCGATAGTCAGGAGAATCACTGTGCCGAAAAAACCCCGCAGCGAACAGGAAGTCCAGAAAGTCCGCGAGGAGATCCTGGACAAGACACTCGAACTCATCAACGAGGTCGGGTATGAGAACTTCACCATGCGGAAGCTCGCGAACAAGCTGAATATGACCGCGACGCCCATCTACCAGTACTACAAGAACAAGGATGAGCTGTACCTGGCCGCTCTGACACAGGGCTTTGAGACTCTGTGCAAAGTGGCAGAGAAGGCCCGCGACGAGGGGAAAGACCCCATGGAACGCCTGCGGTTCGTCATCCGGGACGTCATCCTGTTCGGACTGGAACACCCGGGCGTGTACAACATCCTCTTCATCTCCGCGGTGCCCAAGTACTACGACTATGTGGGCACAGAGACCGAGGATGCCGCGAAGCGCGAACTGGACGCCGCTCTGAGATTCCGGGACTTCCTGGTCGAAGTCGCGGAGGAGTCCGGCCTGCTCGATGACGAAGGTGGGGAAGGGGTCCTCATGAAACTCCTCAGCGGGTTCTGCACCGTCCACGGGTATGTGGCCCTGGCCAACAGCCAGATCACCGACTACCTGCTGGGCCCGCTCGTGCAGACCGACAGCCCGGAACTCGTCGACTTCCTCATTGACACAGTCCTCGAAAACTATCAGAAATAAACCCTCCCCGGCGAAAGATCCGTTTTTCGCCGAACACGATGAAATAACTGCTTCTAACTTGCGGAAGCAGTTATTTTTTTGTGTGCCGTGGGGCGATATACTAAAGGCGCAGAGAGGGGGAGACACCAGTGGCAACGACAACAGCCAACGCCAGACAAACTGCGATCCGCCTCTCGAACCGAGTCCGAAAAGACCCGGAGCTGGCAAAACGCCTCGGCGTCCGGGTGGACTTCAAACAGCAAGTTTTGAATGGAAATACATCGACCGAACACAGAAAGGATGTCACGCATGAACAACATCATCAATGAACTGGTCAAAAAGATCGACAACCCCAACATCGTCAAAGCGCTCATCATCGGCTTCATCGCCCTGTACGTGATCGCTCCTGACGCCATCCCGGGTCCGGCCGATGACATCCTTGTCGCGGTGCTCGGACTGCTTCTCGACAAGAAGCTCACCAAGAAACCGGTCGTCAAAGAAGACGCCGACTGACATGCCCTGCCGCTGAGCGGCAACCTTCCTCAGAACACTCCTAACTTTCATAGTTTCCTTTCTTTTTCATGATGCACAACTCCCAATGGCGTCGGCCGGAATTCCCTCCTGGGTTCCGGCCGATGACCATTTATGGATAGAATATGTTATAATGCTTTGGAAACCAAGAAGTAAGGAGGGGAGACCGTGACCTTTATCTTCGGCATTCTGGCCGGCATTGTCATGCCGTCGCAGACGAGCATCAACACGCGCCTGCGCAAGTCGCTCGGCACTCCCTTCCGCGCGTCGTTCATCAACTTCCTCGTGGGGCTCGTGTTCCTCATCGTCCTGGCGTACATCATGGGCGATGGACTCTTCCGCCCCTCGGACTTCCGCGGCATTCCCTGGTGGATGCTCATCGGCGGCTTCTGCGGCGTCACCGTCCTCACCGGCAACCTTGTCCTGTTCCCGGTCATCGGCGCGGTACAGACGGTCGTGTTCCCGGTCTTCGGGCAGATCGTCATGGGCCTTCTCATCGACACGTTCGGCTGGTTCCGGGTAGAACAGGTGCCCCTGACCTTCTGGCGCATCTTCGGCGCGGCCCTCGTGTTCGCCGGCGTGCTCCTCGTCGCCCTCGGCGGCCGGGAGAAGGAAGTGGAGGGGAGCGGGAAAAGCCAGGCAGCCCTCATGGGCTACCGCCTCTTCGGCGTGTTCTTCGGTTCCCTCGGTGCCATCCAGACCTCGGTCAACGGCGGCCTGGGCGTGGCGCTGGACTCCACGGTGCAGTCCTCCATCATGAACTTCCTCGTGGGTACGGCCCTCCTGTTTTTTATCTGCCTGCTCCAGTGGCACCGCGGCCCCGCACCCACGGCCAAAGGCCCCTGGTGGATGTGGACCGGCGGTATCCTCGGCGGCGCTTTCGTCCTCTTCAACGTCTACCTGCAGCACAGGCTCGGCACCGGCATGACGGTCATTCTGAACCTCACCGGCCTCACCGCCGGAGGGCTCCTCATCGACCGCACGGGCATCCTGGATTCCCCGAAACGGGACGTGCCGCTGCAGAAGATCATCGGCGTCCTCCTCATGCTCGTCGGCGCGGCGCTCATCCGCCTTCTGTAAACATCTTTTCTAACACGAAAACTCCGGCAAGAAGCCGGGGTTTTTTAAGATTCTCTATCTTCTTTACACACATTGACGCGGCACAGTATTCCTTGTAATAATGGGCTTGAGAGGTAACGCACCATGCCGCTCACAGATTACCTTGGACAATTGAATACGAGTCATAAAAATGGGTGGTGTTTTTATGAAAAGCTGTATGGGCTACATTCTGGAAGTAGACCTTACTAAGGGAGAGATCAAACGGACTAAAGTGCCGGATGAAGTCTACTATAATGTCCTGTCCGGCAAAGGTTTGGGTGTCTGGTACTGCCTGAAAAACATTCCGGCAGATGCGGACCCCTTAGGTCCCGACAATGTGCTCGGTATCCTCAGTGGTGCGCTGACAGGGACCGGAGCACTGCTCACCGGGCGTTGGATGCTCGTGGGCAAATCGCCGCTGACCGGCGGCTGGGGAGATGCGAACTGTGGTGGTACGTTCTCTCCGGCGATCAAACACTGTGGAGTGGACGGCATTTTCTTCAAGGGAATCTCGGAGAAACCGGTCTATCTCTACATGGACAACAAGACGTGTGAGCTGCGCGACGCCTCTGCCTATTGGGGCCTCGACGCCGTGGAAGCGGAAGAGAAGCTCACCGCCGACAACTACACGATCAAGAAACCCGTTGTGGCCGTCATTGGCACCGCGGGGGAGAAGAAGTCCCTCATGGCCGGTGTCGTCAACGCGGGCGGCCGAATCGCGGCCCGTTCCGGCCTTGGCGCCGTCATGGGCAGCAAGAACCTGAAAGCCGTCGTCCTCGCCGGCAATAAGCCGATCCCCTGCGCGGACAAGCAGGCCATGAAGGAACTCAGCAAGACCCTCGGTGCAAAGATCAAAGGGGCGAGCGTCCCGGATCTTCCCATTGGCCGACTCATCGGCTTGGGCGGCTACGCGATGGGCATGGCTCCGTTCAACTTCCCGCTGGATGGTTCCATGGCCAACATGCTCCTGAAGACCTGGGGTACCCCCATGAACACGCCCATGGGCAGCACGAGCGGCGACGCTCCTGTCAAGAACTGGGCAGGTTCCAGAAAAGACATCCCGAACGCCACAAAGACGTTCAATCCCGACGTCCTGATGAAAAAGGAGTACCGGAAGTACCACTGCTACTCCTGCGCCCTCGGTTGCGGCAGTATCCTGGACATTCGGGGCAACAAGTACAGTAAATACGATTACACGCACAAACCGGAGTACGAGACCCTCAACCAGCTCGGCAACCTCCTGCTGAACGACGACCTCGACTCCATCCTGTACATGAATGAACTCCTGAACCGCGCCGGACTCGACTCCATTTCGGTCGGCGGCACGATCGCCTATGCCATCGAATGCTTCGAGAACGGACTCATCGATGAGAGCGTGACCGACGGCCTCCATCTCACCTGGGGCAACACGTACGCCATTCTTGCCCTGTGCCAGAAGATCATCGACCGCGAAGGCTTTGGCGATATACTGGCGGACGGCACGAGAAAAGCCGTCGAACGTCTCGGCCCCGAGACGGCACAGTACGCCATCAACGTTGCCGGTCAGGAACTGCCCGCGCACGACCCGAGGAACGACACCTCGGTCGGTCTGCATTACATGCTGGAACCGGCGCCGGGCAAGCACACCATTGCCATGGACCTCATGTACAATGCCATGAGCCTGTGCGACTTCGTCTCCTGGGCGCCTCCCGTCAAGGTCCACCATAAGAGAGAGGACCGGGAAGCGACCGAGCAGAACGCGCTGATGACGAAGGCAAACACCTGTTACAGCCAGCTCATGGACGGCATGGGCGCCTGTCTCTATCTCGAGATGATGGGCGTTCACACCTCACACCCCGCAGAGCACATCAATGCGGCCAGCGGCTGGAACCGTGACGGCGAAGACTATATGCGCATCGGCGAACGGATCCAGACCATGCGCCAGCAGTTCAATGTCAAGCACGGCATCAACCCGACAGATTTCAAACTTCCGCCGCGCGTCCTGGGCTTCCCGCCCCTGAAAGAAGGCGCTCTCAAAGGCGTCCAGCTTCCGAACACGGACAAGCAGAAGTCACTGCACTGGAAAGCCTTCGGCTGGGACCCGGACACCGGTGTTCCGCTGCCGGAGACTCTGGAAAAGCTCGGAATCAATGAGCTTCTGGAACTGGAGGTGTCGTAAATGGCAGCAAAGCAATATCCCGTCATCAACTTTGAACCCTGTCTGTCCTGCCAGGTCTGTTCCGACGCCTGTCCCATCAGCTGTATCGAACTGACCTTGAACGGAAAAGTCGCGGGGTTCGACAAGTGGAACAACTTTTTTCCGGTGGTCGACAAGGCTAAGTGCACCGGCTGCGGCAGATGCTGCGACGCGTGCCCGGTCGAGGCCATCCGTATGGAGGCCGCGTCATGAGAATCAAGGTGTTCGGGCCGTTTGGACTGGCCCGCAACCTCGATGAAAAAGGCTGGCTGGACATCGAAGAGGGTGCTACCCTCGGTCAGGCGATCCACAAGATCGGCATCCCGACGACCTTTGCAAGAGTCGTCCGCGTTGCTCTGAACGGCCAGACCCAGCCAATGAATACCGTCCTGAAGGACGGTGATGTCATCAGCTTTTTCGCGCTTATGTATGGCGGTTGAACAAAACCAGGAAACAAGGCCCTGACGAAAGTCAGGGCCTTGCTTCACTTTTCTCAGCTATTATTTCGAAGGGGCATCTCCCTGCTCCTCTGCAAGTTCGGTTCTGATGCGGGACAGAGATTGCGGCTGGATGCCGAGGTACAGAGCAATTTCGTTCTGCGGGATGATGTCCGCAATGGGACGGAATGTATTCAGGAACCAGAGGTAACGGTCTTTGGCATCCATCGTGTAACCGACACGAGCCTTTTCCATGATGCGAACGGCAAAAGGCAACGTTCCAAGGATGATTTCTTTCCACAGAACAGGAATATCTTCCGCCATCTTGTACGGACTCGTGCCGACCATTTCGATCAAAGTGCATTGGGTCAGTGCGACACACCAGATCTCCGGGATGTTGATCATCTCTTTTGTCGGACAGATGAAGGTCCCGGGCTTGAACCAGAAGGTCATGGTGTTCTCGGTCCCGTCGGGGCTGAGAATAAAGGTCTTTACGACCCCGTCTAACAGGATGGTCGTGGAGTCTTCCGTGGCTCCGGGCGCCCAAATCGTGTCACCTTTCTCTTTCGTGACAATGTGGCAGTGAGAAGCGACGGCGGAAATCATTTCCTCATCATCCGATATGAAAAGATCGTGTAGGATTTTACTTATGTCATACGGTTTTTCGATCTTCAAGACTGGTCCCTCCCTTCCTCGGCCAGCTCGTTTCGGATTCGGGACAGAGACTGAGGTTTGATGCCCAGAAAACGGGCGATCTCAGCCTGTGGAACATAGTCGATAATAGGAGCGTACTTGTCCATGAACCAAAGGTAGCGCTCCTTGGCAGTCAGGGTATAGCCGACACGGAGTTTGTCCATCATGCCGTAGTAGAAGGGGCGCCACCCTGTCACGAGATGCTTCCACAACTCAGGGAACTCATCTGCCAGTTCATACGGGCCCGGAGACATCTCGATGAGGGTGCACGGGCTCATCGTTTTACACCAGGTTTTCGGGATGTTGATCATATCTTCATGCATGGCGACGCAGGTGCCCGGCCGGAACAGGAACGCTAACGTGTTCTCGGTCCCGTCCGGGGATCGTATATAGGTTTTTATGACACCATCCAGTAAGAAGATCGTGGAAGAGCAGGTTACTCCGGGGCTGAAAAGGATCTCACCTTTTTTTCTTTTTTCCAGGCGGCTGCATTCGACGAGGCGTTCGATCAGCGCTTCGTTGTCTGTCATAAGGTAATTCCGGAAGAATCCATGCAGATCGAACGGTTGCTTGTTATCCATTCTCATTTCCCCCTGTGATCCGGTTGCGTTACTATTGTTCCCAATACTAGTATAAATAAGACTTTAGTAAAAAACATGAACATATGTGAAGAAACAATAGTTAAGTGTTTGTCAATCTCTTGCAAAATACTTCTTGCAATAATCAAACAGATTCAAAAACCTTCGGAGTTTATCAGAAGCCTCATTTTGTGTATAATAGAACTTGACAGATGTCCGTATAACCTGCGGACGCGAATGAAATGAAAAGAAACGAATTATGAAAGGAGCAAACCCTATGCGCAGAAGCAGTATCCTCGGCGCCATCTTCTGTGAGATCGCCCGTGCGGCCGGCAACGTCAACCCGGTCCTCGTGGAAGAGAAGAACATCAACCTCGTCAAGAACCTGCGGTCCATGGAACCGCTGTTCCCGATTTTCCTCGGAAGGCGCGGCTACAAGTACAAGAAGCTCAAGGTGAACGGCATCAAGACCGAGGTCTTCAAGCCGAAAAAGAACGCGAGCGAGAACGTCATCTTCGTCTGCCACGGCGGCGCGTACGTCTCCCGCATGATGTTCTATTATCGCCTTCTCAACAAGCGCTACTCCAAGGCGTCCGGCGGCGGCACTGTCATTCACTTCGACTACCGCTGCGCTCCGGAGTACACCCATCCGGCCATGATCGAGGACTGCCTCACCGTCTGGAACTGGATGCTGGACCAGGGCTATAAAGCGGAGAACACCATCGTTGTCGGCGACAGTTCCGGCGGCAACATGGCGCTCCAGCTCATGCTCCGTCTCCACGACGCGGGCAAGCCCATGCCCCGCGGCGCCGTCCTGTACTCTCCCTGGAGCGACATGACCGCCAGCGGCGACTCCTACGTCTACAACTACAAGGTGGACCCGGTCTTCGGCGTCCGGGGCTACACCCCGACCAAAGAGGAATGCAAGGAACTCCTCTACAAGTCCGAACTCTACAACTGGCTGGGCGATACACCGCGTGACGACCGCTACGTCTCCCCGGCACTGACGTACTACGATGACACGTATCCGCCGATCTTTGTCACGGTCGGCGGCGATGAAGTGCTCAAGTCCGAATGCGAACTCCTCGTCAAGAAGTTCAATGAGGCAGGCGTCGAAGCCACGCTCTTCGCACCTCCCGGTATGATGCACGCGTTCCCCATCTACGAACTCTTCCCCGAAGCGCAGCAGGGTCTTCGAATGGCCTTCGCCTTCATCCGCGAGAAGTTCGGCGTAGAATAAAAGCATGTAAAGCGAGCTTGACATCCAGGCTCGCTTATGCTATAACGTAGATGTAAAGGGAACTTTACATCGCGACTCACAGCGGAAAGGTAAGGTGATGAGTTGAAGAATCGTATTGAAGAGATCCGCTCGCAACGCGGCATCCGGCAGGAGGACTTCGCGAAGGCGATGGGTGTATCGCGACAGACCATCAGCTCCCTCGAGAACGGACGGTACAACCCGTCGATCCTGCTGGCCTATAAGATCGCCAAATACTTTGACATGACCATCGAAGACGTGTTTCTCTTTGAGGAGGAATGAACATGTATTACAACAATAAAAAACTTGCGCTCAGCATTTTCTGGATCGTCCTGGGCATCACGCTGCTCGTCCTGAATCTCGTCGGAGTGCTCGATGACCTGTACTCCAGCATGGGCATCGCTCTGATCATCGTTGGGGGACTGCAGGTCTGGCGCAACCTCAAGTACCGCAGAGACCCGGAATACCGCGAAAAGATCGACATCGCGGCGGGCGATGAACGCAACCGTGCCATCCGAATGCAATCCTGGGCCTGGGCCGGCTACATCGTCGTGCTGGGAGAAATGGTCGCCTCCCTGGTGGCGTTCTTCATGGGACAGATCCTCGTCCAGCGCGTGCTGATGCTGTCCGCCTGTGCACTCCTCGTCATCTACTGGGTAACTTATGTCATTCTGAGCAAGAAAATGTAAAACAAGAAAGACTGTCGAAGACCCTGACCAATGTCAGGGTCTTCGTGTATAATAGAGGTGAATTGAAAAGGAGGGTCTCTTATGAGAAGACTTAGTATGATCGTACCCGCCATCCTGCTGATCGGCGCACTCATCTTCATCGGCCTCGGGGTCCTGAACCTGCATCAGGTGAAGAGCTTCCCGGAAGTAGAGGCGACTGTTACGAAAGTCGAACAGGAAATCGCCGACGCGTCTGACCCGAACGGCGTCAACGAGACCGTCTGGGTCCACTACTACGTGATGGCGGACGAGCACGAAGAAGTCCTCCAGTTCCACGGGACCGGGAAGTATAAAGTGGGGGACACCATCAAGGTACGTTATAACCCGGACAAAACGAACTATGTGACAGCCGGCACTTCGTCGACGTCGTATATCTACATCGGCCTCGGCGCGGTCTTTGCCCTCGGCGGCATCGCCATGCTCGTCCGCATCATGAAGAACCGCTGACCGTCAGTTGACCACCGCCAGTTGACCAACGTCAGTTGACCGACGATTGGACAAGCAAATTGATTTAATAATAGTCAGACCCCGACCTTGCAGTTGGGGTCTTTTTTGCGCCAACTTCTCAAACATGTATTTGCAAGGTGACATCCGCCCAGGCAGCGGGGCATCGGCGTTCCCCTGTCAGCTGCCGTGCGTATTTGCGCCCTCCGCTTTGCTCCGGGCTTCGTGCCAGCGGCTTGCCGTGCCGTCAAGGGGCGCGCTCGCTCCGCGACAGGCAACCTCCGCCGCGTTGCCTGCCCTTGACCGCACTTCTGCCCGCCGGCATGGGGCAAACAACAGGCCAAAGGGGCACTCCGGCCCTTCGGCCTGCAAGATAACATGTTGCGGGCAAGGCGAGTTCCTGCTCCGATTCTGGCTGGTGGTACGTTTTAAAAATAATCATTATAAAATGGTCCACCTTTCCCGCTGGTTTTTTACCGGGAAAGGAGTCTGAGTGTGCCACTATGTGCCGTTTAGAAAAGAAATGGTCCACCGGGAGGCTTTTGGAAGCTTTGAAAACAGAGGATGGGTGGAACATCTTGCTTGTATTTGATGGGTTATGATCCACCAACAGGGGTCAAACCCTTCATAAAAGAGCTTATTGGTGGAACACTACGGTGTCTATTCGATTGAAGTGTACCACCTAATAGATGACACTGCTTTCAAGAAGGCATTTTGGTGGTACATTCTCGCTTGAAACAAGAAAGATTGTACCACCGACATAAAGAAGAGCCTTAGAGAGGTCAGCAGGGCAGGAGAAACGTTCAGCAGGCGGGCGAGTGAACGCCGCAGGTTCGGAGGTCGGGCTGTCAATGCCCGGGCTCTCGAACCGTTCACCGTACTCGCCTGCGTCGAACGGTATGTGCGGACGCACGAAAAGCCTTCTGTAAAGACGCAGAGGGCTTGTGTCAAGTTATGTGACCCCTCGACAGCTTTCAGTTTGAAGGCTTGGCACACTCTGCTCTTCTGGCCATTCTTTCAAAACTCTTGACAAGTGTTTCAAAAAAGGATAAACAGAGAGTAGGCATCTTGAAAGAACGAACCGTTTACGAGAACGAATCGTTTGCGAGAACGAACCGTTTGCGAGAACGAGCCGTTTGAAAGAACAACCGCTCGATAGAAACGGATAGTATGGCGAAAGAGGTACGTATGGCGAAGAAGGTTGCGCTGGTGACCGGCGGCACGTCCGGTATCGGACTGGAGACATCGGTCCACCTGAAGAGAAAAGGATTCATCGTATATGAGATGTCCCGGAGGGCAGAAGGCCCGAAGAACATCCATCATCTGCGCGCGGACGTGACGGACGTCGAGCAGGTGAATGCCGCGGTCGCGGAAGTCCTCTCGAAAGAGGGGCACATCGACCTGCTTGTCAACAACGCGGGTTTCGGCATTTCCGGCGCCATCGAGTTCACGGGGCCGGAAGAGGCGAAGAAGCAGTTCGACGTCAACTTCTTTGGCGTGGTGAACGTGACGAAAGCAGTCCTGCCCGCCATGCGGGAGCGGGGCAGGGGAGTCATCGTGAACATGGGCTCGATGGCATCGCCCATCGCCATCCCGTTCCAGGCATACTACTCGGCTTCCAAAGCGGCGATCCAGTCCTACTCCATGGCACTGCTCAACGAGGTCCGGCCGTACGGCATCAAAGTGGTCTGCATTCTGCCCGGAGATATCGCTACCGGATTTACGGCAGCAAGGGAAAAGAGCATCGCCGGCGATGACGTTTATGGCGGCCGCATCAGCAAATCGGTAGCGGTCATGGAGCATGATGAACAGAACGGGATCTCCCCGAAAACGGTCGGGAAGTTCATCGCGAAAAGGGCTGCGAAACGAAACCCGAGACCGCTGTATGTCATCGGGGCCAAGTACCGGGTCTTCCTGCTTCTTTCGCGCATCCTTCCGACCCGTTTCGCATACTACATCGTTGGAAAACTTTATGGTTAAAGGAGAACACCATGGTTTCTTTTGAAAGTGATTACATCGCCGGGGCGCACCCCGATGTGCTGAAGGCGCTCGCGGACACGAACCTCGAGCAGCTGCCGGGCTACGGTACAGACCGCTACTGCGACAGCGCAAAGGAGAAGATCCGCGCGGCGTGTGATTGTCCTGACGCGGACGTCGAGTTCCTCGTCGGCGGCACACAGACGAACATGGTTGTTATTTCGACCATGCTGAAAGACTACGAAGGCGTCATTGCTGCGGACACCGGACATATCGCCACGCACGAGGCCGGCGCCATCGAGTACTCCGGCCAAAAGGTCCTCGCGCTGCCGCACGTCAATGGCAAGCTGGAGGCGCAGACCGTCCGGGAGTGGGTCGACCGCTTCTACGAGGACGGCAACCACGAGCACATGGTGTTCCCGGGGATGGTCTACATCTCCCACCCGACGGAGTACGGCACGCTGTACAGCAAATCGGAACTCGAAGAACTCAGCGCCGTCTGCCGCCGTTACGACATGCCGCTCTTCCTCGACGGTGCCCGCCTGGCGTACGGTCTCGCGAGCAAAGAGACCGACGTCACGCTCCCGGACATTGCCCGCCTGTGCGATGTATTCTACATCGGCGGGACCAAATGCGGAGCGCTCTGCGGAGAAGCGGTCGTGTTTACAAAACACAACAAGCCGGAGCACTTCGTGCCGCTCATCAAACAGCGGGGCGCCCTTCTCGCAAAGGGGAGACTCCTCGGCGTCCAGTTCGACGCGCTCTTCACCGACGACCTGTACTTCCGGATCGGAACGTACGCCATCGAAAAGGCGGAAGAACTGAAGGCGATCTTCGAGAAGCACCGCATCGAGATCTACCTGCCGTCTCCGACGAACCAGCAGTTCATCATCCTGTCCAACGAGCGGGCAGAAAAACTACAGGACACCGTGTCCGTTAGTTTCTGGGAGGAACTCAACGAGACCCACACCATCTTCCGCCTCGCGACCAGCTGGTCCACGACGGACGAAGACCTGAAAAAGCTTGACGAAGCACTCGGCGCGCTTTAATATGTTAGCAACCAAACCGAAAGGACCAACATATACCAATGAGTTATTATCAGGATAAATTAGCCGCTCTTCTGAAGAAGTCTTCCCAGAAGGCGATCGAGGCCGTCCAGAACTTTGACGCCGACAAGTTCGTCGAAGACGCGGACCAGTTCCTCGACGGCGTCGTGCAGAAGACCGGGAAACTGGCCGACAAAGCCAAAGACCTGACTGCGGAAGACGTCAAGAACGCCGGTAAAACTGCCGTCGAAAAGGTGAAGAACTTCGACCCGAACGACCTGAACCTCGACGTGGCCGCCACCATCCCGAAAGTGCTCGCCGTCCAGGCGAACGTCATCGACCGGGAGGCGTTCCTCACGGAGCAGATCTGCGACTACATTTCCGAGGACATGGCGCGCATCGCCATCGAAAAGAACACGAAGGAAGCCGGCATCCGCCGCAAGCTCCTCGACACCATCGCGAGCGGGGTCATCAGCGGGGAAGTCAATAAGGCGTCCGGCGTCTCGATGGTGGCCGGTTCCACCTGGGCGACTCTCCCGGCGGACATCATCCAGTACTTCGGCTTCGTGCTCCGCATCGTCCAGAAGCTCGCGTACCTCTACGGGTATGAAGCGTTCGACCTGACCATCGAAGACGGGAAGCTCACCGACGAGAAGTCTCTGAAGGAGCTGACGGACCTCATCGGCATCATGTTCGATGCCGGGGAAGAGGCGACACAGGTCGGCACCAAGATGGGCAAGCTGACCCTCGCCAAAGGCGTCGTAGCTCCGGTGCCGCTCCTCGGCAGCGTCCTCTCCGGCGGCCTGACCTACGCCACCCTTCGCCCGTACGCGGAATGCCTGAAAGACGCGCTCTCGGAACGGTTCGAACCGGGCACCGCCCTGACCAAAACCGAAGAATAAACCATGAAACCCCGACCGAGAGGCCGGGGTTTATGTAAAGCTGTTTATATCTTATTAACAATTTGCACATATTTTGCACCTGACATTTGTATCTTTTACATATTGCTATTTGTATGCATATAACTTAAAATGTCTAACTGTTAGTATTTTCTCAGATGTCCGAATAACGTGACATGAAGAAGGGAGTAAACTCTTATGGAATTCAAAAAAGTAACCATCCTCGGTGGCGGCGTCCTCGGTACGCAGATCGCCATGCAGTCCGCTTACTGCGGCAAAGAAGTTTGCATCTGGCTCCGCAGCGAAGACTCCAAGACCCGCACCCAGCCGAAGCTCGATCGTCTCTACGGTGTCTATGAGAAGACCCTCGATCAGATGAACAAGACCAAGTCTCCGGCCGACTTCTGCGGCGGTCTGGCTGACAGCTATGACACGTTCGATTACGCTGATTGTGTTAAGAGAGCACAGGATGCCAAGAACCACATCACTCTGACCACCGACATGGCGGAAGCTGTCAAAGACGCTGACATCATCATCGAAGCCACCGCGGAGATCGAGAAGGAGAAGATCGGGGTCTTCCAGGCTGTCGCCAAGGTCCTGAAGAAAGATCAGCTTCTGGTCACCAACTCTTCTTCTCTGCTGCCGTCCAAGTTCACCAAGTATGTCCCGAACAAGAAGAACTACCTGGCACTTCACTTTGCCAACAACATCTGGAAGCAGAACATCACCGAAGTCATGCGTACTGCTGACACCGGCGACGAGGCCTTCCAGGCTGCCGCCCGTTTCTCCAAAGAGATCAACATGGTCCCGAGCATGATCAAGAAGGAAAAAGCCGGTTACATCCTGAACACCCTGCTCATCCCGCTGCTGTCCGGCTCCATGGAACTCATCGCCCACGGCTATGCCACTCCGGAAGACGTCGACCGCACCTGGAGAACCGCTACCGGCGCTCCCTATGGCCCCTGCGAGATCTACGACGTTGTCGGTCTCGACACCGGTTACAACATCGTCAAGAAGTATGTCCATGTTCCGAAGTTCATCGCCGGCTACGATTTCAAAGCCATCGCGAAACTTCTCGAAGGCTACAAGAATGCAGGCAAGACCGGTGTCAACGCCGGTGAAGGCTTCTTCAAGTATGACGAAATGGGCCACCGCATCAGCGGCGACTAATTCAAGATAACAAGAGACCCCGACCGAAAAGGCCGGGGTCTTTTTCTGTGGCGATGTACGCCTTCAGTTTCTCATTACCAGCGGAAGATGGAACGGAAGATGGACGAGATGCTCTTGAAGATGTTGTTGAAGATCGAGGAGATCCAGTTGCCGGTAGAACCGCCCGAAGGTTTCGTGGTCGGCTGAGTGGTCGGCTCGGTCGTCGGCTCGGTCGTCGGCTCAGTGGACGGCTCCGTAATGGGCTCTGTCGGCTCCGTGATGGGCTCGGTCGGCTCGGTGATGGGCTCGGTCGGCTCGGTGATGGGCTCCGTCGGTTCTGTGATGGGTTCCGTCGGCTCCGTGATCGGTTCCGTCGGCTCCGTGATCGGTTCCGTCGGCTCC
This sequence comes from Clostridia bacterium, assembly GCA_017433225.1. Lineage (GTDB taxonomy): Bacteria > Bacillota > Clostridia > Oscillospirales > Acutalibacteraceae > RUG420. Next base: position 23,065 of record JAFRHS010000041.1, on the reverse strand, counting down.
GTGATCGGCTCGGTCGGCTCGGTAATGGGCTCGGTCGGCTCGGTGATCGGCTCGGTCGGTTCGGTGATCGGCTCCGTCGGCTCGGTCACCGGCTCCGTCGGCAGATAACCGCCGTTGATGGCTACGGTCCGGACTCCATGGGCGACAGAAGCGGCTACGGTTTGGTCTGCCAGGATGTAAGCCATGTACGTCGTGACCAGGTGTCTGGAAAGGGAGAATGATCCATTATCCTTGTAGGCTTTGCCCGTCAGGTTCTGGTAGACGGCCTTGAACGCGTCGCTCTGATCTCTGAACATCACGCTTGTGCCGTAACGACCTTTGCTCATGACATCAGTTGCAATCGTACCCCAGTTGCCGTTCGACATGCTGGCGTAGGTCGAGTCAGAGCCCCAGGCGAAGTTGTCGAATGCCGCCTGAGCCATAAGATTATAATCAAGAATGCTGGCGTAGTAACCACCAACAAAGTTGAAAATGTTGTCCTTGCCGGCGTTGCTCTTGCTGGTCGTCAGCGGAGTGCCAAACGTGTACCCGTAAATGGTGGATTTGGCAACGCCGTCCACAGTCAGCTCGTGGCCAACGATGTTGGCGACCGCGCCGCCGAGGCTGTGGCCGGTGACGAAGAAGCGGTTCGCCGGGTCGGCAACGGTCAGACCGTTGTCAGCGAGGAACGCGTACAGGTTGTTGAGGACGACTTCGGCGTTCTGGACGAATGCGCCCGGGGTGATGTCGGTCATGATGTCCGTGATCGACATAGAGCCACGTCCGATGATGGTGATCAGGTTGTAGTCGTAGCCATCAACGGAAACGGTCTTCAGGGAGAATGTGTGGGCGACACTCGTGGGGTTCGCTCCATAACCGTAATGGGCGATAGACCCGGCGAGACCCAGGTCGTCAAGTACGTTTTCCGCGTTGGCGGTGCCGGACTCGACAGCAACGCAGAGAGCGCCGGCGGCAACGGCGAGGTTCACGTTATAGGTCGCCGCGTCGCCATAGACAAGCGTGTTGGCGTCCCAGGGGAATTGCAGGTCGATCGATTCGCTGGTCGAGACACCGGGGTCCCTGTAGCTGACAGCACCCACGCTTGGGAACGCCAGAGCCACCACGACCGCCAGCGCGAGCAGCACGGTGAAGATTCTCTTTTTCATGATGTATACCTCTTCGATAGGAATTTAGGAATAGGGAAAACATAAACAAAATAGGTTATATGCTAATTTGAGTATACATCTGTCAAGTTGTACTTGTAAACAAAATATACAAAAAATTCACACATACGAACAACTTTTTGTACAAATACAAAATACTGGCCCCGACCAAAAGGCCGGGGCTTTTTTGTGGCGATTCACGCCTTTTTATTCGATATCGATCGTCGGCAGGGAACACGCACGCTTCATGATCTCGAAGAAGAACGTGTAGTACGAGAACACGGGTTCGCCGACACCCATGTAAGACATGTGGTGTTTCTGCTCGACGGGGAACTGGATCCAGATGCCGGGTTCGATGCAGTCTTCACCGGTCCAGTCTTTGAACGGCTCTCCCGGAGGATGCGGGGCGACGATGGTGTTGACCAGTCCGTCGTTCCGGAACCAGGACTCGTCCGTAATGCCGAGTGCGGGGTTCGTGTACTTGCCCTCCATGTTGGCGAAGAAGCCCATGGGTTTGAAAGTGCCCGGAATGGCCCGGCGCTCCTTGGAACCCTCGATGGGCATGGTCGTATCGCCCGAGTAGGTGAAATAGTAGATGTTCGGCTTGGGGGAGTACCCTTCCGTCATCTTTTTGTAAGTGGGCCAGCCCAGCTCGTAGGCGATATTGTCTTCCTGTGCATTGATGAAGTTTTTCGCCAGCTTCCAGTTCTCGGAATTCAGGTTCCACTTCATGCCTTTGAGGCCGCCCTTGTAGTCCGGGTCGGTGATGCCCCAGTGCGGCATCTTGAAGTCGTAGATCTTGATGAACGGCGTGTTGCCGATGGCCTGGAACAGCGCGGCACCGGCGGTCAGCGTACGGCGGCAGGCGTTCGGGGTCTCCGTGAACTGGACTGCCAGAGAGACACCGTTGCAGCCGGCGAGCAGTGTGCAGCTGTGTACCCAGTTCGTCTTGCCGCCTTTGAACAGGTCAGACAGCTCGTTCTCCGGCGTGCCGGCGCGTTCTTCCTCCGAACCGTTATACAACAGTTCGATGAGCGTGCGGGTCGTAGGACTGCCGAAGGAGTGACCGATGAGGTTGATCTTCTTGATCTTGCCCTCAGCATCCAGCTTGCCCCAGTCCGGGACGAGCGGTTTGTCATAGGTGTGGCCGTAACGTTTGTGGCCGAACTTCTCCGAATGGACTTTTCCGTAGTCCACCGTGCCGCCGATGATCTGCGCATACAGTTCACACGCGCGGTCCCACATGGAGTTGAACGGGCCGACACTCGGCTGGTACACTTCGAAGCCGGCTTTGCGGGCCGCCTTTATGACGTTGCGGTCCGGCCGGAAGCCGAAGTAGGGGAAGACCTTCGAGAACAGCGTCTCCTCGCCGTAGCCGAGGAACCCGTGCACCACAATGAACGGATAGTCGCTGGTTTTTTCGAGAAGATCTCGCTTGCCAATGATCTGCTTATACATTCCACAATCATCTCCCTTAATATGAACTTGTAATACCACCTTCTTACACCCTCACTATAACAGAGATGTGCGAACAAATTAAGCTTAGTTTAAGATTTAACAATCGAGAATAAGAAATAGAGACATAACCAAACAACCTAAATGACAAAAACAGCCGGAAACGTTCGTTTCCGGCTGCTTCGCAACAAAACTTGTTCTTATTTTCCTTTAACGGTTCTTCTCACCTTGTGCGCCGCAAGGAACACGATGAGGTTCAGGACTGCGACGATCGGGTACACCACCAGGGTGAGTGTGTCGACCTCCACACCGCGCAGGAACCGAAGGTCCAGAAGGCTCAGGATGAAGGCGAGGAGCGTGACAGACCAGGCAGCATCAATGTACTTGGGCGGGTCTTTCACCGCGCTCAGCAACAGGAAAGCGGTCAGAAACTCGACAGCCACATTCAGCCATGCGGTCCAGTCGTTTCCCATAATGGCCAGAGCGGCGCCGATGATGCCGAGGCCCAGCTCCAGAAAACCAAAGATCTTCAGGATTTTCAAACTTTTTTCCATAGGACTACCTCCTAATAAATGTATTCCATCTCTATCATACCACAATTAAGAGCTGACAAAAGTAAAAGTCTTGCTGTTTTATACGTTCTAGTACAGTTGTTACAAAACTGTCATACTGATTACAAACATTGTTATTGCATTGCGGGGGAGGCGAACCTATACTGAAAGCGAACCAAGGAGGTGCTAACTATGAAAAACATGAAAAAACAGTTCACAAGTATTCTGATGATGGCGCTGCTTGTGATGTCTCTTGCACTGACGGCATGTACTAAATCGGCCCCGGCTCCGAAGGCGACTGACGCAGACGCGGATGCGGACGCGACGGTCATCGAGCAGGTAGCCGCAGACTACATCGCCACCGAGTTCGGCCAGTATTATGACAAGGCGGATGCGAGCATCCCGACGGTCTACATCATCCGTGCGGAAGTGGCTGACAACGGCGATGTCACTGCCTATGGTGACTTCTGGCTCGAGAACTATGAGATCAAGGGCGATACACTGGAATTCGTCTCCGGCGGCAACGAGCCCGGCGTCATGCACATGAAGAAAGACGGCGACAGCTACAAGGTCGTGAAGTTCGACCGGGTCGAAGACGGCTCCAACTACACCGATTCCGCCAAGAAACTCTTCGGCGAGTATTACGACGCCTTCGCCAAGTACACGAGCGACGACAAAGCGAAAGCGGCGACCCGCGGCCAGCAGATCGCGAACTATGTCAAGGCCAATGGCCTCAAGGTCACCCAGTACCACGACTTCGGCTGGGACCCGGTCGCTTTGCCCACCAAGTAAACAACATCACGTAGAATACCAAAAAGCCGGAAGCTCTCGCTTCCGGCTCTTTTCTGTTACAAACTCACAACCAGCGGACTACGCCGGTCTTGATATCGTAGACCGCTCCTTCGATGATGGCTTCTCCCACTTCGGGATGCGAAGCGAATTCTTTCTTCAACCTTTCGACCGCATGTTCCACATTCAGGCAGCATGCCTTGTCCGGGTCCCGTTCGGAACCCACGGCTTCCAGAATGTCGTCGGTGATGTACTTGATGAACCCGTCTCCGCCGCCCGTCAGCGCAGCCTTGACCGCACCGCAGCCGGTGTGGCCCAGCACGATGATGTGCTGACAGTGCAAGTGCCCCGCCGCGTATTCGATGCTCCCGAGCTGATGCTGATCCAGCACGTTTCCTGCGACGCGGATCACAAACAGGTCCCCGATCTCTGCGCTGAAGATCTGCTCCGGAATGACGCGGGAATCCGAACAGCAGACAACAATGGCGTACGGATGCTGCCCGTTTTCCGCCGTATCGAAACGCAACTTTGCGTTAGATGTCTCGAGATACCGCCTGTTCCCGACGGAAAGTTTTTCTCTGATGGTCATGTCATACACCTCTTTGCTGTAAGAACTTCAGGATCTCTTCTGCGCCTTTCTCCCATTCGGGGTCGAGCATCATGTCGTGACACATGTTGGGAAGCATGACAGGCTCGACATTGTAGGCTTTTGCAGTCCGCTTTTGAGCCCGCATGGGGAAAAAGAGATCTGCATCGGAGCCCAGAACCAGCACCGGGATATCCACGTTCGCCGGTTTGTAATGGAAGAATACCGGCAAGGCCATTGCGAGCAGAGACTCCGGGCAAAAGTTCGGAGCATACTTGGCGACTTCTTCTTCAGAGAGTCTCCCATCCAGGAACAATGCCTTCTTGATGCGCTTAGGTGAGCGGACAAAACCATACATCGCCAACACGCAAAGGAGGAATTGTGGTGCGACGGGGACCATGGACAGAACATCAGGCCAGATGCGCATGCCTCCCACCGGGGAAGAGGCCAACAGCACTGCGCCGCTGATCGTGTCCTGATACTTGAGCAAGTACTTCTGAGTGATCTCACCGCCCATGGAATGGCCGACCAGGATCGGCTTTTCACCGAGCTTGCGAACGGTCTGGTAGACGTCTTCCACATAATCGTCAATGGTGAAGGTGTTCAGCAATAAGTGCCCTTTGCTGCCACAGTGCCCGCGCAGACTCAAGGCATAGCAGTCATAGCCAGCCTCCGAAAAGTAGTCCATATACTTTTCCCAGCACCAGGCGCCGTGCCCGACACCGTGAATAAACAGCAATGTCTTTCCCGTCTTCTTTCCGACCGGCTCCCTGTGCAGAACTTCCAGCGAATACTTCATGGGCGTCCTCCTGATAATAATCCAAACGAAAACTCTTCTTTAGCATTATATCATATGCACCACTGCTGGCAGTAAAAGTCCCCTGCGAATTGACCTTTTCACCCACCAAATGAAGTACAATGAGGGCGAACCAAAACCAAAGGAGGAATTACGGTATGTTAGGTGCTATCTTTGGGGACATCGTCGGTTCTGCCTACGAATTCAACCCCACCAAAACTTATGACTTCCAGCTGCTCCACGAGGACTCCCGTCCGACGGACGACACGGTCATGACCCTGGCCGTTGCGAAGGCCCTCATGGACACGTACGGCGAGGACGATGACACCATCCGCCGCGCCGTCGTGAATGAAATGCAGCGCCTCGGCCGCAAGTACCATGGTGCCGGCTACGGCGGCACGTTCTACCACTGGCTGGATAACCCTGACCCAAAACCCTACAACAGCTACGGCAACGGCTCCGGCATGCGCGTGTCCGCGGTGGGCTGGCTCTACCCGTCCCTCGGTCAGACGCTGAACATGGCGAAACTGACCGCGGACGTCACCCACAACCACCCGGAGGGCATCAAGGGGGCACAGGCCATCGCGGCGGGCATGTACCTGGCCCGCACCGGCCACGACAAGGACTTCATCAAGGAGTACATCGCGAACACGTTCCGGTATGACCTTGACCGCACCCTCGATGACATCCGCCCGACCTACGAGTTCGACGTCACCTGCCAGGGCTCGGTCCCGGAAGCCATCATCGCGTTCCTCGAGTCTGACTCCTACGAAGACGCCATCCGCAAAGCGGTCTCTCTCGGTGGCGATGCAGACACCCAGGCCTGTATGGCCGGCGCCCTCGCGGAAGCTTTCTATGGCGATGTACCGCAGCCGTTCAAAAAAGAAGCCCTGGAACGCTTACCGGAAGACCTTAGAGAAATCGCCGAACGCTTCGAGGAGTTCCGGAAGGACCCCTGCAAAGCCAGCGGCGTCCACTGGATCGACGGCGGCCATGAACTCATCGACCCCATCCCACCGGAAGACTATAAACCCTGGGAAGATGATATGACCCTCGACGACGCCCTCGAGATCCTCGAGGAGTACAGTAACGGCAACATGCCCTATACCCTCGTGACGGAGTACCCCAATTGCTTCATCTTCGGCTGGAAAGAACCCCGCCTGCAGAACCCGCCCATCATCTTCAAGAACAACTACACGAACGTCTACCACATGATCTTTGACCTGCCCCAGGACATCGACCTGGAACACCCGGTCCGCACCATCGACCTCACGGAGTACCTCAAGTAACAAAACAGCCGGGAGCACTGCTCCCGGCTGACTCTTTATTCAAATGTTCCTCATAACCACCGAACAACGCCGGTTTTGATGTCATAGACGGCACCTTCGATCACGGCTTCTCCAACTTCCGGATGCGAAGCGAATTCTCTCTTCAAGCGTTCGACCGCATGCTCCACGTTCAGGTAGCATGCCTTGTCCGGGTCACGCTCTGAACCGATGGCTTCCAGAATGTCGTCGGTGATGTATTTGATGAACCCATCCCCGCCGCCATGTAGCGCAGCTGTGACTGCACCGCAACCGGTGTGTCCCAGCACGATGATGTGCTGGCAGTGCAGGTGCCCCGCCGCATATTCAATGCTTCCCAGCTGATGCTGATCGAGCACATTTCCTGCGACGCGGATCACAAACAGGTCTCCGATGTCTGCACTGAAGATCTGCTCCGGAATGACGCGGGAATCCGAACAGCAGACCATGATCGCGTACGGATGCTGTCCATTCTCTGCTGTATCTAAACGTAGCGCCTCGTTCGAGTTCTCGAGATACTGTTTGTTCCCAACGGAAAGCTTTTCTCTGATAGTCATGTCATGCACCTTCTTGCGTTTGCTCCAAACGAGAGATTTCCTTTAGCATTATAGCATAAACAAGCCCTCACTAAGCACTAAACCAAAAGCCGGGAGCGATGCGCCAAACTGAACTTTTATTCGAGAATGTGACAAATTCTGGACTTTGACTATTTGGACTTGGAAAAGAGTCTATTTATATAAACAAGTTATGTTATAATTTTTATTGATTACGAATAGCAAATTCGTGTACTAGACATTATTTGAAGGAGTTTATCCATATGGCAAAGCAAAAGAAAAAGGAAGTATCCCTTGAGGCAGGTCTATGGAATGCGTGTAACAAATTGAGAGGTAGCGTGACGGCGACGGACTATGTGAACGTCGTCTTGGGCTTGTTGTTCCTACGCTTTGCATATGACAAGTTCAAAGCACAGCGAGAAAAGCTGCTGGCCGACGAGGAAACGGCAGACTTTATTGATAATCCTCGCTTTTATTCCAAGGACAACGTGTTCTTCTTGGAGGAGAATGACCGCTGGAATTACATCAAGGATAATTCCAAGTCGAATAAAATTTTCATCTACATTGACGACGCCTTCCGCAATATGGAGAAGAATAATCCCACGCTGAAGGGTGCTCTTCCCATTGGGTTCTACATCACGCTTCATATCGAGCCGTCAAAGTTTTCTTCACTGATTGACGAAATCGACCGCATTCAGTATTCACAAGAAGAGTCTGATGATGTGATCGGTCGTGTTTATGAATACTTTCTCAGAAAGTTCTGCATTGCCGCAAAATCCGAAAAGGGTGAGTTCTACACTCCGGGCAATATTGTCGAACTTATGACCCTGCTGATCCAGCCCTACTCTGGATCGGTGTACGATGAAGCCGTTGCGTGATTGATACAAGGATTTCTGCCCGTTTTCGTTAGGGTGTTTTACGATACATAGGAATTACCGCCTTTCTCACACCGAGGGGTGTGCAGAAGGCTTATTTTTTTGCCCGTCAGCGGCGGAGATACCTCTTGCCCAGCGGCGAGGGGTGTGCAGATTGTTTGAACTTGCACACGCACATAACGAAAAGCCTTGTCCCGTAACGATTTGAGAGGGGTATCGTTATGGGCGTATGCAATCTTTGAACATGAAAAATGAGGTCAATAGGTATCGGTGTATATCAATAAATATCAAAAGAGGGCTTGAAATATCACTTGATATGTGCTATACTTGAAACCGTGTGATTATGTCTTTTGACAGCTTGAGAGGTGTGCGCTATGAGCGAGAGAGCAGACGACAACTACATCAGTCTTGAAGATGCAGCTGAATACTTGAACATCAAGCCGGTAACTCTACGGAAGTGGATAAAACAAAAGACAGACCTTCCGGCACATCAGATTGGACGCTTATGGAAGTTCAAACGCTCCGAACTGGATGCATGGGTGAACAGTGGGAAAAGCGCCACGAAATAAAAATGCGATGGAAAGGGCTGTTTGAAATGGCTGAAACAACACTATATAACCAGGATTGCATAGCTGCAATGCAGCAAATTGATGCGGAATCTATTGATTTGATAGTTACTGATCCGCCGTATAATCTTGGCAACTTTATGAAAAAAAGAGATACCAACCTTAAGAAGATGCGTGATAACTTTTTTGGGTCCGCTGGTTGGGATGACATGGAGTTTGATGAATGGGCAAAGTCTATGGATGACTTTTTTAAGGCATCTGCCCGCGTAATGAAAAAAGGTGGAACCATGATTATGTTCATGGCAATCATCAAGGTTGAAACTATAATACAGCTTGCTGAGAAGCATTGAAGATAAGGATCAGTATTTCCCGCGTACCCGGTGGCTTCTTGACTACGGACCCAACAGGACAAAAACGCCATTGCAGCCGGATAGTATCATGATTTACAACGGAAAAGTCTATGTCCTCGATGCAAAACTGTACCGTTACGGATATAGCGGCAATCCCGATCATCTCCCGAATGGTCCCGATATCAATAAACAGATTACATACGGGGAGTACATTGAACGTGCCAAGGGTGTGCCGAGCGCCAATCTGTATAACGCATTCATAATGCCGTTCAACCGTGAGGACAACACATTTTTTGAGATGGGGGCAGACGGTAATCCGATACCTCGTGTAACGGACAATATTGGAAATATCGGTGAAGCGGTCGGCGACTGGAAGCCTGATCCGAAGAACTACGAACGTGTCCAAGGCATCGTGATTGATACCCGATTCCTCATGTATAACTACATCGGTATGCCAGATCAGCAGAAACGGCAGCTTGCGGAAGCAATAGAAAAAGTGGAGACCAGGGCTCCCGTTCCAAGACCGGCAACATAAAGAATAAAGGCTCTACCTTTCAACCAATGGGAGGTAGAGCCTTATTTTTTTTGCCCGTTTATAACTGTCGATTCCGGTATCGTTGCGCGCCGGCTGCATTTCTGCATTGTTCGCAACAGTAGTGTTTATTCGTCCTCGTTGCTTCTACCAAGAAAAACCTGTCTCTTTTACAATTCGGATTTTCGCATTCTTTATACATCTCACCATTTCTCATATAGAAGATGGAAAAATAAAGAGCTTCGATGAGCGTATCGACCTGCCATGTAGCGGTCAGCTTGCCACCGTTATATTTCGGATGGATGCCGCGAATGTTATGGTTGATCTCTTCTGCCACGACTATCCTTGCAATCTTCAACAGAGCGTTCTTGAAAGAATCGTCAAGCGCATCTTCGCTGAATGTCGTATATGACTTGAAACCACCGTAATAGACTTCTTTTATGACAGACACTTCCGTCTGGAGATGGTAAAAGAAATCAATAAGGTACCGAGTCTCTTCATCCACATCCTTACATCCCATGTACATTGCCATTAAGTTCTTAAACCACGGGTCTTTGCTTCCCTGCAAATTCGTATCTGAGCCACTTCTCACAGCGTTATAAAAACTGATGTCGACAGCATTTTTCTTTCCGAGAAACGCATCGTCTACAGAGTATGTGCCGTTCGCAGCAACTTCCGGCTCCCTGCTCAAATCCGGAAACAGATTATAGGAGTCAAGCAGTTTCTTGAAACGGTGGGAACAAGTCGAAAAAGCATCATCGCCGATTCGAAGTTCTGTCACGGGAGCGAAAAGCAAATAGACTACATGGATGAGGACTCCTTTGTAATCTTTTTTATTGATACAACTGTACAACCGAATGGTTGATTTTATTCTGTTGATGATGGCAACAAGATCGCTCGCTTCAACGGCAGTGTACTCATTTTCCGGCAGCGGATATAAGAAACCGTATTTTTCAATAAACTCGATATGTTTGTCTATGTCTCCCTTGGGAAGGGCGAGTAGCTTACCCAGGATGTTTTTCTCATGAATACCTCCAGCAACGCCAGTCATATTCAAACCGTCTTTCGGTGCATAGGAGAACAATAGTTGTGTACTTGTATCAGGGCAAACCTTGAGGGTAACAGTCGGGGCCTCGTCGGGAGAAGTATTCACCGTGTCTTTTGCACAGAGACAGCCGTATCCCTCGTGCTGAAACATTGTTTTTAATGAAATTCCAGAAATTTTTTCGTCCATAACGATATTTTCCTTTCCGTGGGGCTATCTAAAACAGGCTCCGCTTTTACAGAAACCATTATCTACGATAGCGTTAGGGTTCCCGTTCGGGAGCCCTTTTCTCTTATTATACACAAAAGTAATGGGAAATACAAGATATACCCATTACATAATGCGTAAAAATAATGGGCTTTCTTGGGAAATTTTCTTACTATTCCTTGCAGAGTACAATAAAGATGCTGCCGATGGTGGCGGCAAAATCAATCTCTTAGTCCGAATAGCGCTACAAGGACGGAGGGATGCATAAGAGTTCGGAACGCAGCGATGACGGCTGCGTTTGGAACGAAGATGCTCCCACCGTAGTTTCGTGCGCCTTTTTTCGGCTATCGGAGCCTGTGGTCATCTTCAACCGCAGGCTCTTTTGTGTCCCTCCGTACCGCTCGGACGGAAAGGACACTGCAATGAAGAGCAAAGAAACAAGGAAACGCAAGAGCGGGTTCAATCCCAACCGTACCTGTTATCTCACGGCGGACGGCAAGTATTACTGCTACGAACGCTGGGACGATGACGCGAAGTGCGTGGTTACGCAGAGACTTGAGGTCGGCAAAGACCTGTCGCTCGAACTGACCATCATGCTCGATGAGTCCGACCACGGTATGGATTTGCAGGATCGCTACGAGGGCGAACTGCGCGATCCCCTGTTTGATGCCAAGGTGAACAGTTACAAGGCCGATCCCGACAACGAGGATGCGGTCGATCCCTGGGACACGCTTGCCGACAAGGGTGGCAGCCCGGAAGACGAACTGTTCGCAGAGCCGGAGCCGGAGAATCCCCAGGCGGAGCAGGCGCGCCGCGTCATTGACGAGGAATGCACCGAATCCCAGCAGGACTTTTTCTTCGAGCATTTCGGCAAGGGTACTCCGCTTGAGGAGATGCGCCAGGCTGAAGCCGAACAGACGGGCAAGCTGCCGTCCTCTGCGGCAATGACCAACCGCAAGAACAAGATCATCGACAAGGTCGCTAAGTCCTTTGGGGTCGAGCGTGTGAAACGCCACAAGTACCCGAAGAAGGACTGAGCCGTGAGCGGCGGCACATACGGCGGTCGGAGTCCTCCCCAGCCGCACCTCTTCGGAGGGTTGAATTTCCCGGTAGTGAGTGAGGAAGGAAATACATCCATCCTCCGCAGCAATGCAGATCAGGAACAGGAGGACGAACCTATGAAGTTAAAACACAAAGTACGAATCAATATCGCTGACAGGAACGGGCATAAGCAGGAAGTCCTGCAGAGCGAACACAGGAGCATTCCGAAAAAGCTGCTCACTTTTCTCTTCGGAGAATTCTGCGAGGTTCTCGTGCTGACGCCGGGTGAAACCGTGCAGGGCATCGAGATCAAGGAAATGCGGGGTGACGGCAATGAATGAGAACATCGAACTGATGATGCCGATAAAGGCTGCTCCGTATGAACATCAGAAAAAGGCGTTTGCATTCGCCTGCGACAAGTTCGGTGTATTTGACGAGCGTCTTAAGAGCCGCGGCACGGCACTTTTGATGGAGATGGGCACCGGCAAAACGATAGTAAGCATCGCCGTTGCCGGATGTATGTACCAATACGGCAAAGTCAACCGTGTGCTGGTGGTAGCGCCGCTTTCCATCCTTGGCGTGTGGGAAGAGGAATTCGAGAAGTTCGCCGACTACCCGTATTCGCTCACCATTCTGAAAGGCACATCGGCAAAGAAGAAAGAGCAGCTGACAAAGCTGCCGGACGGGGGCTTGCAGGTCGTAGTCGTGAATTATGAATCGGCGTGGAGACTCGAAAAAGAACTGATGGCATATAACGCCGACCTGGTGATTGCGGACGAAGCGCACAAGCTGAAGGAGAACCGTACCTCCCAGAGCAAGGGAATGCACCACATCGGCGATAAAGCGAGATACAAACTGCTACTCACGGGTACGGTCATCACGAACCGCGAACTGGACGTGTTTTCGCAGTACCGATTCCTTAATCCGCAGATATTTGGCACATCGTTTTACGCCTTCCGCAACCAGTATTTTGACATGGGCGGCTACGGCAACCACACGCCGATCTTCCGCAAATGGATGACCGAGGATTTCCTGCGGAAACTCCACTCCGTGGCATACCGCGTGACGAAAGCGGAGTGCCTTGACCTTCCTGCGATTACGGAAGAAGTCCGTACCGTGGATTTGGAGAAGGACGCCATAAAACTCTATGACAGTATCGAGGACGAAAGCTACGCCGAACTGGACGAGTCGGAGGTCACCACGGCGAACATCCTCACACGGCTCCTGCGCCTGTCGCAGATCACGGGCGGCCACCTTACCGATGACGATGGCGCGGTCAATACCGTGAGCCGAGCCAAGCTGGACGCTCTTTCCGACATTATCGATTCCGCTATGGCCGAGGATAAGAAGCTCGTTATCATGGCTCGTTTCGTGCCGGAACTGGACGATATCCAGGAGCTTCTCGAAAAGAAAAAGATCGGCTATGCCGTTGTTCGCGGCGGCGTGAAAGACCGCGACAATGAAATCCACCGTTTCCAGTATGACGATAGGTGCCGTGTGTTCGTGGGGCAGATTGCGGCTGCGGGACTCGGCATCACGCTCACGGCGGCAAGCACGATGGTGTTTTATTCCCTCGACTACAGCATGAGCAATTTTGAGCAGGCAAAGGCTCGTATCCACAGAGCGGGACAGAAAGAGAACTGCCATTACATCTACCTCGTATGCCGGGGAACGGTCGACCGCAAGGTCTTATACGCTCTCCGTCAGAAAATGAACCTCGCAAAGATGCTCGTAGACGATTACCGCAAGGGCAAAAATCCCTTTAAAAACTGACCTTTCACGGGGGGGTTGAATTCCTCGGTAGTAAGTGAAAGGAGGTAGTCACCGATGGAGAACACACAAATCTTTGAAATGGCTGACAGGCTCAAGTCTCTGCAGGAACAGAAGAAAGACCTCGAAGCGCAGACCAAGGCTCTGGCCGCGGAGATCGCCGAACTGGACGAGCAGCTCTCCGATGCCATGTCAGAAGCCGAACTTGACCGCTTCTCCCGTAATGGCAGCACGTTCTATCTGAAGAGCAGACTGTTCGCATCCCCGGCATCCGGCCGCAAGGACGAGATGATGCAGGCTCTGAAAGAAAACGGATACGGCAGCCTGGTCGTGGAGACGGTCAACGCAAACACTCTCGTGTCCTTCATCAAGGAACAGCGGGAAGCCACGGGCGAAGACGTCCCGGCATGGCTCGGCGATACCGTAAGCACTTACGAAAAAGTGTCGGTCGGCATCCGCAAGTCATAGCAGCACCGATTCACTGCACCAACGCAAAAACCACAACTTATTTCATTTCATAGGAGGACATTGATCATGTCAGATAAGAAGAACACAGAGATCGCAGTGAACGAGGGTTTCGCTGCACTTGCGAACAGAGACGTACTGAACGAGGCAATGGCGGACGATTGCCAGGGGCTTGAGTTTTCCTTCGACCGCGTGAAGTTGCCCGCAGGCGGCGGCACGGCGTTTGAGATTCCCTCCGCCGAGAGCGATGAATCCGAGATGGCGAAGGACATCACCGGCGTCATCGTTTACAACCATCCGGCTTACGCCTATTACCGCGACAAATACACGGGCGGCAACAATCCTCCCGACTGCGGCTCTTTTGACGGCGTGACGGGCATCGGCACTCCCGGAGGGAACTGCGCAAGCTGCCCGTATAACAAGTTCGGCAGCGGCGAGGGTCAGAGCAAGATGTGCAAGAACAAGCGTATGCTCTACATCCTGCGCGAGGGAGAACTGTTCCCCATTACGCTTTCCCTGCCGACCGGGTCGCTCAAGTCCTTCACGAACTATGTGAAGAGCCAGCTTTCCCGCGGACGCAAGCTGAACCAGGTGGTCACGAAGATCACGCTGAAGAAGGCCACCAACGCATCAGGCATCGCTTTCTCCCAGGCGGTATTCGCTTTCGAGCGTATGCTGACCACCGAGGAGCGCACGGCTGTCGCGGGCGTATCGGAAACGGTCAAGGCTTATGCCGCGAACCTGACTCCCGCGTCCCTCATTGACGATGAGCCGCTTGTCGATCCCGAAACGGGAGAAATCATCGAACCTTTGAAGTAAAGCACACGAAAGCCCGGAGGGGCGCAATGCTCCTCCGGGTATTTCCCATAGGAGTGATTACGCATGAATACAGAATATAAATGTGTGACCACGGTGGACGGGATACGGAATTACATCGGCGGCAGCCGCATTGTCGCTTTCGACTTTGAGACTGCTCCCGACGATCCGTACCGCGAGGAGGACAAGGCGGCGCTCGATCCTGCGAGGGCGCATATTGTCGGATGCTCCTTTTCCGTCAAGGAAGGTACGGGCATCTATGTCCCTATTGCCCACCGTGTCGGCACAAATATAAACAGGGACGCCTTTTTCGCATTTCTGACGGCGTTCCTCATGAATACAACGATCATAAAGATTGCCCACAACATCGCCTTTGAATCCTCTTTTGTCTATGCGAGGGGCATTGTTATCCAGGCTCCCGTGTACGACACGATTTGCGCATCACAGATGAGCCTTAAAAGCATATACGAGTTCCGCAAGCTGAATGAGAGCGGTCTGAAAAAGCTGGCGGAGGAACTGTTCGGAGAACCGCTCCCTTCGTTTTCAAGCGTCACGGACGGGAAGCACTTTGACGAACTGGACGCGCAGGATGAAGAAACCGTCCGCTACGGTTCCGCTGACTCGGACTTTGCCCTTCGGCTCTATCACAAGTTCAACGACTGGTTCGACCGCTACCTTCCGAAACACAGGTACATCGTGGAGGAGATCGAAAGCCCTACCGCCGTGTACCTCGGAATCATGAAAGCGAACGGCATCCCGGTCAACCTCCCGCTCATGCAGGAGCGAAAGGCAGAAGCGGAAAACGAGATGGAGCGCATCCGCAGGGAGATCGAGTTCATCATCGGCGATGTGAACATCGGTGCGAACTGCTCCACGCAGGCGTTCAAGAACTATCTGTATAAAGACCTGGGGCTGCCCATTTTGAAGACTACAGAAACTAACCGCGAGGCGGCGGACGATATGACCATGACGCTCCTCAAGGAATGGTGCGATGAGAACCGGCCGGAACTGTCGGGGCTGTTCACGCTCGTGCAGGAGTACCGCAAATGGGGCAAGATCAAGTCCACCTATATCTACGGGTATTTGAAATACCTCAATCCCGTGACGGGCTGCATCCATCCGGAACTGTTCGCTCTGTCCACGGATACGGGCAGGATGAACTGCCGCAATCCCAACGCACAGAATATGCCCAGGAAGACCAATGATCCCATCGGTGTCCGCAACTTTATTAAAGCGCCAAAGGGCTGCCTTATCCTGTCGCTCGACTTTTCGCAGATAGAACTGCGCGTGGGCGCTTTCTACTGCCGTGATGAGAGGATGCTCGACACCTACCGCAAGAACGGCGATATCCACGCCGCCACGACCAGCGTCATTTTCGGCGTAAGCTACGAGGAAGCCCAGGACAAGCATTCGGAAAACTACAAGGAACACAGGACGATAGCCAAGAACGTGAACTTTGGCACATTTTACGGGCTGTTCCCAAGAGGACTGCAAAAGACGCTGAAGTTCAAGGCGGGGATTGAAAAATCCGTGAGTGAGTGTGAGGAGATACTTTTCAACCTCAAGCACGGATACAAGGGTCTGACCGCATGGCAAGAAGAGACAAAAGCAGAAGCCGCAAGGCGTATGTATTCCGAAACCTGGCTCGGACGGCGCAGGTACCTCCCCGGCATCACCTCGGATAATTGGGGGCAGAAGTCGTTCGCGGAGCGGTGCGCACTGAACACGCCTATCCAGGGGACGGCGGCGGACATTCTGAAACTCGCTATCACGAGGATACTTGCCGGACTTCCGGAGCGCGAATGGCTTAGACCCATCCTTCAGATACACGATGAACTGACTTTCATTATCCCGGAGGACAGGCTGTCGGAGGCGGTGGCTTTTATCCGTGCCTGCATGGAAGAAAAGCCCTTCCCGGAGTTTGACCTTCCGCTGATCGCGGAAGCGTCCGCGGGACCGACCTTTGGAATGATGGAAGAACTGGAGGACTGATATATGTACAAAAACAGCGAAGGCTACGCCGATCCGACCGCAGGGTCTGCGATGAGCCAGATAATGAAGGAATACCGGAAGAAGCAGAAAAAACGCTATGCCGACAAGAACCGCAGGAAGATATATGTGGCTTCCAGATATGCGGGCGATGTGGACGCAAATGTCGCGGCGGCGATTACATACTGCCGCCGTGTGATAGACGAGGGATATATGCCGGTGGCGAGTCACCTTCTGTATCCGCAGATACTTAACGACAGCATTCCCGAAGAGCGGGAACTTGGGCTGCTGTTCGGCCTTGCGCTCCTTGCCGCCTGTGATGAGGTGTGGGTGTTCGGCGAGGTATCGCCGGGTGTCGCACAGGAGATCGAGGAAGCAAAGCGGCTGAAGAAACAGATCAGATATTTCGAGGAGGTGGGCGCATGAATGTAACGGTGACCGATGTACTCGGTTCTCTCTTTAATCCGACCGATACCGTCTGCTTCCGCGTCTTTGACGATAAGAAGGGCGGCGTGTTCCAGGGGTCGAAGCTCTCCTGCGAATGCGGGAAATACAAGAGCATCGAGGAGACGCTCAAGAACCACAACGCCATGAACCGCGGCATCTTTTTCGTGGTCAACTATGGCGGGCAGGACGATGATTCCATCACGAGGATCAACGCGCAGTTCGTGGAGATGGACAACGACAGCTTTGACGAGCAGCAGAAAAAGATTGATGCATTCCCGCTCCCTCCGTCAATGGTCATGAAAACGCAGAAGTCCTACCATGTGTACTGGTTCATGGATTCGACCGCCAAGGTGGAGCGTTTCCGCATGATACAGACGCAGCTTGTAAAGCACTTTGACGGCGATCCGATGTGCGTGAACGAGTCGAGGGTCATGCGCCTTCCCGGTTTCATGCACTGCAAGAAGGATACTCCCGTTGAGGTGACCTGCGTCAGCTTCCATCCCGAACGCAAATACACACAGGATCAGCTGTCGGATGTGCTGCCGGAGGTTGACCTTGTACCCGTGGAGAAAAAGAGCGGCACGGAGAAAGGCATCGACCAGGTCATGCGCTCGTGTGTTTTCATGCAGCATTGCCGCGATGACGCGGCGTCCCTGTCGGAGCATGACTGGTACGCCATGATAACGAACCTCGCTCCTTTTGAGGGCGGCACGAAGATGATACATGACCTGTCCGCTCCCTATCCCGGATACAGCGAGGCCAACACGCAGAAGAAGATCAACCATTTCCTTGAGAGCGGGACGAATCCCATCACCTGCAAAACCATCTGCGAGAAGGGCTTCAAGTGTCCGAAGTTCGCGACCGGCGAATGCCCGGTGAAAGCTCCGGCGGCGTGGTGCTATCAGCCTTTGTCCGCCGACGATCTGCTTGACGTCCTGCACGGCATACCCGTGACGGGCGAGGCGATAAAAGACCTGCAGGCGGCGAAACAGTTCGTGTCGGATTATCTGTATAACCAGGACGTGGTGACGGCGGACGTCATTATCAACCATGAAATCCGCGACCATTTCAAGCTGAAGGCATCGTTCCTCAAATCGCTGAACCAGGTGTTCAAGGACGCAAGCAAGGCGTACCAGGCAAGTAAGGCGGCAAAGCGGGCGAAAGCCGGTACTGCTATCCCGGACTGGTACGAGCCGACCGACAAGGGTCTGCGTTTCCTGCCCGGAGTGCTTGCGAATGATATGTCGGAGCATCAGCAGGTGTTCTATGCGGCGGAGCAGCACTTCAATTACCGGGGCGGCGTGTATGTGGAGATGTCCGAAATGGAAGCGCAAAGGCTCGTGCAGGAAAAGATGCTGGTGCGGGAGACGAAGATGTCGCAGATCGTTGATGCTGAGAAGCAGTGGCGGCTCCTGGTGCAGAGGGACATCCGCGAACTGAATGCAAATCCCTATATCATCAATGTCCGCAACGGATTATACAACGTGCTGGAGGACACGCTGACGGAACACACGCCGGATTATTACTCTACGGTGCAGCTGAACGTGACCTATGACAAAAAGGCGGACTGCCCGCTGTTCAAGAAGTTCCTTGCGGAGTCGATGGGCGGCGATATGGCGCAGGTCGGTCTGATTCAGGAGATGCTCGGATACTTCCTCATCCCTGTCAATTCGGCGCAGAAATGCTTTGTCATTGTTGGCGTGGCGTCAGCCGGAAAGTCGGTGCTGCTGCGGGTGCTGAACGATGTGCTTCTCGGTAAGCAGAATGTGTCAAACGTGTCATGGCAGGCTCTGAACGAGCGTTTCAAGACGGCGGAGCTTTTCGGCAAGCTGGCTAACATCTTCGCCGACCTGTCCACGAAGAACATTGACGATAACGGCATCTTCAAGGCGCTTGTGGGCGAGGACTATCTGACCGTGGAGAAAAAGAACAAGAATCCGTTCTCGTTCCAGTCGAGCGCAAGGCTCCTGTTCTCCTGCAACAGCATACCGAAGAATTACGGAGACAGGTCGGAGGGCTTTTACCGCAGGCTCATTATCATACGGTTCAATCATACCGTGCCACAGGACAAGCGCGATCCCGAACTGCTGGAGAAGTTCCGCATGGAGGCTGACGGCATTTTCCTGTTCGCTCTGGAAGGGCTGCGCAGGTTGATGAACAATCACTATGTGTTCTCCGAGACGCAGGTCAACGCGGACGAGCTTCAGCAGTACCGCGAGGAGTCGGATTCCGTGCTGTCGTTCGTGAAGGACTACTGCGAATTGGACGCCGAGTATAGCGCCGGGTCCACGGAACTGTTCAACGCATATAAGGGGTACTGCGAGGAATGCGGGCTGAAGCCGTACTCGCAGAAGAACTTCGTGCAGCAGATCACGGCGGCGTTCCCCGATGTAACGAGGGACATCGACCGCATGGCGAAAAGGCGGATTTTAATGGGAATAAGGCTCGGAGAGGTGCTGGGATGATGAATCCCGGCTGCCTTTCCACGAGCATCTTCGGAACACGAGAACACGTTGGAACACCAAAATCCTATCTCCCCATATATAAAACACATTTTTTATATACCTTTATTTTTCGCCACAAAAATTATATGAAAATGGGATTTCTCGTGTTCCATGTGTTCCAAGTGTTGAAAATACGGAGGTTTTTGGAACAGATGAAAGAAGCGGACATTGTAAAAGCGATTATGAAGTACCTTAAGACCGTGCCGGGGTGCTTCTGCTGGAAAGAGCATGGCGGTATGTACGGGACGGCGGGCATTCCCGATATCATTGCCTGCATTAACGGCCACTTCTATGGATTCGAGGTCAAGACCGAAAGCGGCAAGCCTACGAAACTCCAGGAAGCGACTATCAGAAAAATCATAGCTGCAGGAGGAACGGCAATGGTAGTGCGGTCTGTTGAAGAAGTACGAGCCATTGTCGAGGGAAATATGTACGGCTATGGTGTGTGCGTTAACTGCGGAGCCTTTTTTATCAAGAACGGGTCGAGACAGAAATATTGCGATAATCCAGAATGTAAGAAAGCACGCAACCGTGCAAAAGCGCAGACCTATTATCATCGCAAAAATAATCACTGAACACTGCACCAAAGATACATCGCTCCATTGCAACGATGCCTATTTCCGAAAAAGGGAGGCAGACGCATATGAGCGACATCACAAATTACGAGAACCTTGCGAACGCCATTATATTGCAGGCTGTGAAGGATTACCGAATGGCTCTGAAGAGTCTCAAGGCGAATCCGAAGAACAGGACGGCAATGGCGGACAAGGAAGAAATCGAGAGGTTCTTCCGTTCCGGATGGTTCTCGGTATTAACGAGTGTTGACGGCGAGATGCTGATCCGCTCCCTGCAAATGGAGGTGGACGCATGACCGCAAAAGAATATCTGAACCAGGCGCGGCACCTGGACGCACTCATCAACTGCCGCCTGCGTGAGATTGACTACTGGAAAGAATTATCGAGCAGCGTCTCGGGCATGAGGTTTGACGGAATGCCACACAGTCCCAACCGTCCGACAGAAGCTCCCTTCGTCAGGTGCCTTGAAAAGATAGACGAGATTCAGCGGAGCGTGGAAGAAAAGATCGCATACCTTGTACGGCTCAAGGAAGAAATCAACACGGCGATAGACAAACTGGAAAGCCGTGACGAACAGCTGGTACTCCGTTACCGCTACCTTGACGACTGTACTTGGGAGGAGATCTCCCGGATGCTGAACGTGTCGCTGCGCACGGTTCATCGCATACACGGGTCGGCTCTTCAGAATTTTTCTGTCCCGGATTGAAAGTTGGCACGGTTTGGCACAGTATGGCACACTTGACCTATGGTATGATTACAATAGCAAAGTAGAGTAAGACGAGCCTCGGAGGAACGATCCTTCCGGGGCTTTTCTTATGCCCGGAAAGCGAGGTGATTTGTATGCCGAGGAGACCACGGCGCGGGTGCGCTTATAGCGGCTGTCCAAGGCTGGCTGTCGAGGGCGGTCAATACTGTGAGGAGCATCAACGACTCGCCGCGCAGCAGTACAACAAACACACACGCAGTCCCGACACGAACAAGAAATACGGCAGGGCTTGGAAACGAATCCGTGACCGCTACGCCGCCGCACACCCGCTGTGCGAACGCTGCCTTAAGGAAGGACGGCTCACTCCCGTGGAGGAGGTACATCATATCCTTCCCATCTCACAGGGCGGCGATCATCGGGAAAGCAATCTGATGAGCCTTTGTCAGTCCTGCCACACCAAGATTCATCTTGAGATGGGTGACAGACAGATCAGAAGCTGACCGGGAGGGGCGGTCAAAATCTCTGCGGGTCCTTTATGCGGACAGCGGCCTGGGGCTTCGTGTGCAAATTTTCGTATTCAAACGGGGTATTAACCCGGCGGGTACAGATCGGAGGTGAGAATGTGGCAAAAGACGGTACCAACAGGGGCGGTCCCAGACCGGGAACGGGTCCGAAAAGGAAACCGCTCGTGGACAAGATACAGGACGGCACGGCAAAGGGAACGCTTGTGATGCCGGACGAACTGCCGGAGCCTGCGGATATCCATGGCGAGTATGTTCCTCCCGTCAGGGATTACCTCAAGGCAAAGCAGAAAAACGGCAGCGACCTATGTGCCGAGGAGATTTTCAGAGAGACGTGGCTGTGGCTCAAGCGGCGAGGCTGTGAAATGTTAGTAAACAACCAGCTGATCGAGCAGTATGCGATGAGCGTGGCGCGGTGGATTCAGTGCGAGGAAGCGATATCAGAGTTCGGATACCTTGCCAAGCATCCTACCACGGGGAACGCCATCGCATCGCCTTATGTGTCCATGAGCCGCGATTACAAGAAACAGGTCAATGCGGACTGGTTCCAAATCTACCAGATCGTGCGCGAGAACTGCTCCGTGGAATATGACGGTTCTTCTCCGCAGGACGATCTGATGGAGCGGCTGCTCCGCGCGAGGAACAGAAAATAAAAGAAATGGAGATATGGACATGAGAACTTACAAAACAGCGGAAAGCGTATGCGCAGGACATCCCGACAAGCTGTGCGACTTCATTGCCGACAGCGTATTGGACACCTGCCTTTACAAAGACAAGTCCTCCCGTGTGGCCTGCGAGGTCATGGCGGCGGGACGGCGCATCATCGTTGCGGGCGAGATCACCTGCGCGAAGCTTGTAGATATCCGTTACACCGTCCGCAGGGCATTGGAGAAAGCCGGGTACAATCCCTACGGCTTCCTCATCTATGTATTCATCCGCAAGCAGAGCCGCGACATCGCGGGCGGTGTGGATATGAGCATTGAAGCAAGGAACGGCGATACCTCCTGTTACGCCAACCTCGGCGCGGGAGATCAGGGTACGGTTTACGGTTACGCCACCAACGAGACGAACGAGTACATTCCCCTGCCGCTCCTTCTTTCACACAAAATATGTAAAAGACTGGACACGGTCAGGAAGGATAACCTTATCCACGGCATCAAGCCGGACGGCAAGGCGCAGGTCACCGTGGAGTATGAGGACGGAAAGCCAAAGCGTGTAAAGACCATCGTAGTATCCGTCCAGCACGACAAGGACAAAGACCTGGATGTGTTAAAGAGCGAGATCATCGCCGAGGTGCTGCATCCCGTGTTCACGAAATTCCCGTTTGACGCTGATACCGAAATTCTCGTCAATCCCTCCGGCAGATTCGTGGAGGGCGGTCCCAGGGCGGACACGGGACTTACGGGCAGGAAGCTGATGGTTGATACCTACGGCGGACTCGGCGCGCATGGCGGCGGCGCGTTCTCCGGCAAGGACCCC
>JAFRHS010000040.1 GCA_017433225.1 Clostridia bacterium | reverse complement strand
TCTATTCGAAAGAAATGTACCACCTAAGAGACGAAACTGCTTTCAAGAAGGCATTTTGGTGGTACATTCTCGCTTGAAACAAGAAAGCTTGTACCACCGACATAAAGAAGAGCCTTGGAGAGGTCAGTAAGGCAGGAGAAACGTTCAGCAGGCAGGGATGGGGAACGCCGCAGGTTCGGAGGTCGGGCTGCCAATGCCCGGGCTCTCGAACCGTTCACCGCACCCGCCTGCGTCAAACGGTATGTGCGGGCGCACGAAAAGCCTTCCGCAAAAACGCAGAAAGCTTCTGTCATGTCATACGACTTCTCAACAAATCTCAGTTTGTCGAAGTGGGAGGAGCCATAGGTGCAGGAGGTAAAAAGAAACCGCGCCTGCGAGGCGCGGTTTCGTGTGCTGTTTGGGTCGATCGAAGTGCTTGCGCTTACAGCAGGGACGCGACACACTGCTCGACCTCGGCCATGTCGGCGGTCGGCTCGAAGCGGGCGACGACGTTGCCGTCTCTGTCGACGACGAACTTGGTGAAGTTCCATTTGATCTTGGAATTCTTCTTGAAATCTTTGTCCTGGGTCTTCAGGAGAGCGTTCATCTTGAGGGCAGTGGAGCCTTTGCCGAAGCCTTCGAAGCCCTTCTGCTCCTTGAGGAAGGTGTAGAGAGGCAGCTCATTCTCGCCGTTGACGTCGGACTTCTTCATCTGCGGGAACTGGGTCTTATAACGCATGCGGCAGAAAGAGGTGATCTCTTCATCGGTGCCGGGTGCCTGATCCATGAACTGGTTGCAGGGGATGTCGATGACTTCGAAACCCTGATCATGGTACTTCTCGTACATCGCCTCGATGGGCTCGTACTGCGGGGTAAAACCGCAGCCGGTGGCGGTGTTGACGATGAGCATGACTTTGCCGCGGTTCTGCTCGAGCGGGAAGTCTTCGCCGAGTCCGGTCTTGAGGGTGAAATCGTAAATGCTTGCCATAGTGGTGTCCTCCTTTGAAGGGTCGTTACAGGGATTGTGGGGCGATGCACGGGCACCGCTTTCTGTTTTCAAATAGATTGTACACAATTTAATTTCGAAATGCAACCATAAACAGAAAAAGTTTATCGCCGCAAAAAAACAGCTTCCGGAGGCCCGAAAGCTGTCGATGGTTCTGTTTGGCTCAAAAGAGTGCCGTGACGACGAAGAAGCCGATGATCGCCAGCAGAACGATGCCGGCGAGAAGGAACATGGCTCTTCCGACGCGCTTCCCGTCGGGCGTCTTTTTACGTACCTCGAGGATGCCGAAGATACAGAACAGAACGGGAATGAGCAGAATAAGGAAATAGGTGATCAGCCCGGCGAGGGCGGCGCCTTCGCCTGCGGCAAGGACTCCGGTCATATAGAATGTCCTCCTCTAAAAATGGGAAGTCGGCCGTGCCGGAAAAACCAGTCACAGACACGGCCGGTTCCCAACATCGAATTAGCAGGAAGGCAAACGATGTTGCTTACGTCAAATGGTTATTTGATCACGACGCGGCCTTCGTCGGGAAGAACAACGTTCTCCGGGATCTCGCCGTACTTCTCGTTGTTGATCGTCCAGGGTCTTCTGCCCTCTTTCTTGAAGGCCTTGTACAGACAGACGATGTACATGATATCGAAGAAGACGCAGCCGAAGATGAGGACTTTGGCAAGCGGGCGGAACGTCGGGTTCAGGGCGTGGATCAGGGAAATGATCGTGCCGTCACCCGTGAAGCGGTCAATGTAGGTGACCATACAGATCGCGCCCGCGATATCCGGGACCAGGGTCCCGATCATCTTGCATATGGCGATGTACATACTCTGTCCCGCGGTACTGCCTTTGCGGTAGAGCATCATGACGAAGCAGGCAGAGATGAAGATATTCTGGATGTAGGCGGAATAGGCGCCCATCAGGTCGTTCCAGTCGAAGCGTGCTGCAAGGACGCAGGCGAAGCCCCAGCCGGCAACGACGATCAAATAAGGATAGAATAGTTTATCGGACATGCCTGGCAACGTGTAGTGGAACTCGTCCCGGCCGTACCGTATCTTCAGATAGACGATGACACAGTCGAACAGGAACCACAAGGCATTGATGAGCCTTTGTGCCGGGATGTGGATGTCGAAGACGAATGCGTACAGGAACTCCCACGCAAGGTTCATGCCGAGGACCATGAGGGGCATGCCTGCGGTCTTGTCCCGGAACCCCTTGTAGATGATGAAGCAGTAGGTCGTCAGCCAGAACATTCCTCCGAACAGGCAGAGGAAGATGGCGAGACCGTCATTCAGCATGATAAAGGGGTTGTCGAAGTTCAGGGTACCTTTCAGCTCTGCCCAGGAAAAGTTCCCCATGTTGTCGTAGAGTTCCTGGGTGCTGGCTTCGATGGTACGGGAATAGGTCGGATGTTTTTCGATCGCTTTTTCCATGATGCCACGGGCGTAGTCACCATAGAGCCAGGGTTTGATCCATTCCCACTGCGCTAAAAATGCAGCCATTTGGATTTCTCCTTTCCATTCATTTCAGTGGTTTTCAGACGTATGAGGTTTGCCTTCCTGCATCCCTACAGGATTAAGTATAAAATCGGTAAAATCCACAAACAATTGACGCGAAAACCGAAAATGCCCCCGGCTTTTTTTGGAAAGGAAACATTTTTATGCCGCCGTATAAGAAACGGGAAGAAAGCCGCCCGTGAATGTTTGTTAAACATTTACAAAGCGGGTTGGTCGTATAATAAAAAATCGGAGCGTGAAACGCTTGCGAAACAGAAAAATGGCATGTAAACTTTATCCTGGTAAATCGCCGCAGAAGGAGAAAGCAAGATGGGGAGACCGAGAAATATAGAGGAAGTCGAACGGCTGCGGGACACGGCATTCGAGCTGTTCGCGGTCAAGGGACTGGACGCGACGTCCTATTCGGATATCGCCAAAAACGCCTATGTGACCAAGTCGCACGTACAGCACTACTTCCCGAAGAAGGAGATGCTGGTCACGCTGTTCGTGGAACGGAGCATGGAGGCGGTGCTGAAGATCGCCCGGGAGCTCCCGGAATTTGAGGCGATGGACCCGCTCAGCAAACTGGTCTATGTCGATTACATCCAGTATTATTACGCGATGTACAATGAGAAGATGTTCCGCATGAGCATGGACATCCTCCTGGAGCGGTCGGTCACTCAGGCGGTCATCGACGCCGGCATCGAGTTCGACCTTCTGCACCTCATGAAATACGACGAGGTGAGCCATCCGGACGAGCTGGAAGACGTGCTGCGGTTCCTGTATGGCGGCATCTATGACCGCCTCTATGACTGCAAGTCGAAGGGCAGTGACTTCTCGATCGAGCAGTATATCGCTTACGGCGTCCGCCTGCTGCAGCCGTTCGTGTCGACCGACGTGCCGGAGAGCATCGTCGACGGCCTCAAAGACCTGGGGCCCTGGCTCGATGAGAGAAAGGCGAAGTATAACCGCGCCATGTTCGGGATGCGGTGACACCCGTTGAAGACAAAAAATAACAGCCGACCTGTCACAGGTCGGCTGTTTTGTTATGCGCGGTGGATGTCAACGAACCGCCCGAACTTCCCGCCCGGGATCATGAGCCGGTAGAGGGTGTTCATGTCGGCGCAGACAGTGTCGAAGTCGGGGTCCGCCGGGCCCAGTGCCCAGACGGCGTATCGGACCGTGAAGACCTTCCCTTTGACGTCGGTCTTCACGCAGCCGTTTCGGGTGTAGAAGGCGTCCCGCCGCTTCCGTTCGGCGATCTGTTCCTCCGTCTTCGCAAAGTCGATGTCTTCGGTCTCGAGGAGGATGTATTTCCCTTTTCCGCGAACGAGTTCGGCAAGCCGCTGCAGCGTGCGCCCGCCGAGGCCGGCGTCCCGGTACTCCGGGAGGATGGCGTAGTAGTCGAGGAGACAGGCGCCGCAGTCCGGAGACTCGACGAAAAACGCGTAGCCGCGAAGGTCGTCGGAAATGTCGGCCGGTGCATCGCCCCGGTCTTCAAACACACCGACGGCGAAGTAGCAGCCGTCGGTCCACATGCGGGCGATGCTTTTCCAGGGCTTCACCTCGTCGGCGGGGAAGTGGTGCTTAAGATGCTTTTTATAGATGAAATGCGCTTCCTCCTCACGGAGGAAGCGGGTGTAAGTGTTCATGCGGTGTGCCCTTTCTTTGGCGTCTTTTTCCCGGAAGACCGGCCGGTCAGCGCGTCGGCGCCTTTCCAGAAGTAGTGGTTCAGGGCCCAGAGGGCGTAGCCGGCGGCCGTGATGATGGCAAATAGCACAAGGTTGGTGACGGCGTTCGGCAGGTGCGGCTGCAGATGCGGCAGGATGAGTCCGCCGAGCCATTCCTGGATGGCGTAGAACTCGAGGGACATGATGCCGTAGAAGCCGAAGAACGAGACGACGGCGTGGCCGGCTTTGCTCTGGTCGATGATGTCGCAGAGCTTCACGAGGAAGAACGTGAGGGAGATGCTGAGCAGGTAGTTCGGGATGCGGCAGTTGGAGTCCGGCACGCCGAGCTGCAGGCCCCGCTGGTTCGTGAAGTAGCTGAGTAGCGCGCCCGCCACGAAGAACACGGCCATGACGGACCAGAACAGGGGTTTGTTCCATTCGAGGTCAAACGTGCCGCGGCGCTCTTCCTTCGGCAGTTTCTCCTGCTGGGTCATCCAGCCGAGCTGGACACCGGTGAGGAAGATGGGGATGCGGTTGAGGAACCCGTAGAGGTCCGGCCGGAAGAAGTGCGTGCCGCCATAGGAAATGGCGGCCCAGACCGCGAGGGCGACCAGGGTGAACACCAGCTGGTTCTTCGCGCGGGAAAAGAAACGCCAGTACAGCGGGAACACGACATACAGGCTCATGATGGCCGGGATGAACCACAGGAACGAGTAGATGCTGTGGGCATAGAAGTTCCAGCCGGTGACGTTTTTGATGTAGTCCGCGAGCGTCCAGTGCCAGGTCAGAGCCATACAGAGTGCCGCCACCAGCGTCGGGATGGCGAGGCGCTTCAGCCGCTTGCCCCAGAAGGTCAGGAGCTTGTACTTGCGCATGGCGAACGTAAGGCCGATGCCGGACATCAGGAAGAAGAGGTCCGGACCGAAGATGATGCTCCGGTGGAAGACGTCTTCCGCCCGTGCCAGGGTATCGTTCCACAGGAACAGGTACTGCCACTCGTGGAAGTAGACGATGGAGAGTGCCGCGAACCCCATGACGATGCCGCGGTACTGAGAGAGGAGCGTGAGTACGCTCCTCTGGGATCTCTTGTGTTTCATTGGAATGTAAGTTCCTTTGGCGATTTATTTCTTGAACAGGGTATCCATGATGCCGCGGCCGAGGGACGCGCCCAGGTTGCCGCCGAGCTTCTTGCCGAAGTCGCCGGCGATCGCTTTGCCGACCGTCTGGCCGATCTCGCGGCCGACC
Source organism: Clostridia bacterium (assembly GCA_017433225.1). Taxonomy (GTDB): domain Bacteria; phylum Bacillota; class Clostridia; order Oscillospirales; family Acutalibacteraceae; genus RUG420. Next base: position 19,760 of record JAFRHS010000040.1, on the reverse strand, counting down.
GTGGAGCCGCCGGACTTCGCGACGTTCTTGATGCTCTGCTGACGGGCTTTCTCTTTCTTTTCCTGCTCTCTCTGCGCTTCTTTCTCCGCCTTTTCGATCTCTTTCAGGCGGGCTTTTTCCGCGTCGGCGGCTGCTTTCTCGGCAGCCTTCTGCGCGGCGGCAGCTTCGCGTTCCGCCGCCTTGATGGCGTCGGCTTCGGCCTTCTGCCGTGCCTTCTCGGCCGCGGCTTCGGCTCTCTCGGCTTCCTTGGCCGCCTGCTTCGCGAGCTTCTCGGCTTCGAGCGCTTCGGCGTCGGCCAGGTTCTTTCTCTGCAGGAACTCGAACGCGGAGTCGTTGTCGACATAGGCACCGTACTTCGCGTTCAGGGCGTCGCCCTGGATGAGAGAGGCGCGGACCGCGTTGTCGAGGGTGCCCATGAGGCTCTGCGGCGGAAGGATCTTGCAGCGCTGGACGAGGGTCGGGACGCCGCCTTCGTCGAGGACGGAGATGAGCGCCTCACCGGTGCCCATGGCGAGCAGGGTCTCGTAGGTGTCGAACGCCGGGTTCACACGGAAGGAGTCGGAAGCGGCGCGGGCCTTCTTCTGCTCTGCCGGAGTGTAGGCGTGGAGGGCATGCTGGACTTTGTTGCCGAGCTGCGCGAGGACGCCGTCCGGGATGTCCGCGGGGTTCTGGGTGATGAAGTAGATGCCGACACCCTTGGAACGGATGAGTTTGACGACCTGCTCGATCTTCTGGAGCAGTTCCTTGGAGGCGTCGTCGAAGAGCATGTGCGCTTCATCGAAGAAGAAGACGATCTTCGGTTTCTCGGGGTCGCCGACTTCGGGAAGGGTCTCATAGAGTTCCGACATCATCCACAGCATGAAGGTGGAGTACATGGTCGGGTTGTTCATGAGCTTCTGGCAGTCGAGGATGTTGATCTTGCCCTTGCCGGACGCGTCGGTCGCGAGCCAGTCGTGGATGTCGAGGGCCGGCTCACCGAAGAACTGGTCGCCGCCTTCGGCCTCGAGCGCGATGACTGCGCGGATGATGGAGGTGAGGGACTGCTTCGCGATGTTGCCGTAGCTCAGCGCATAATCCTTTGCGTTCTCACCGACATAGGTCAGCATGGAGCGCAGGTCTTTGGAGTCGATGAGGAGGATGCCCTCGTCATCGGCGATCTTGAAGATGATCTGCATGATGGCCGCCTGCGTGTCGTTGAGCCCGAGGATGCGGGAGAGGAGGAGCGGGCCGACTTCGGAGACGGTGGCGCGCAGCGGCAGGCCCATTTCCTGGTAGACGTCCCAGAAGGTGACGGGATAGCTCTGGAACTGGAAGCCGTCCGCGGCAAGGCCCATCTCGTCCATGCGCTTCTGGACCGGCTCGACCATGGTGCCGGGCTGGCAGAGGGTGGCGAGGTCGCCTTTGGCGTCGGCGAGGAACACCGGGACGCCGGCGTTGGAGAAGGACTCCGCGATGACGCGCAGGGTCGTGGTCTTACCGGTACCGGTGGCACCGGCGATGAGGCCGTGGCGATTTGCCTTGCTCAGGTTGATACAGACTTTTTCGCCGTCGGCATAGCCGACATAAACTTTGTTGTCAAGTAACATAGGTCGCTTCCTCCTAAAACTCTGAAAGAGTCGAATCGTTTACCCTATCATTTTACATAAAAAGGCGATGCATTGCAATGAATGCATCGCCTTGAGGGTTCAGGCAGCTCAGCCGTGGAAGTTCGACTTCTTCTGGCCGAGGAACGTGATGGGCAGGGCAGCGCCGAGGATGTACGGCTGCTGGATGAGCTGACGGCATTTCTCGGCCAGTTTCATCTTCGGCAGCGGAGCGCTGATGTAGTTCTGCTCGAGTTCCGCCGGGGTCAGATTCGGCAGGTCGAAGATGCGGTCGTCACGGGCAAAGCGCGGGGCGTCGACATACTCGCCTTTGGCGATGTACAGCATGCGCTTCAGGACGACACGGATGGCGCCGAGACCGATGGGCATCATCCACGGATCCTTCGGGCTGACGATGGGCAGCAGCGCGCCACCGGCGAGGGTCGTGAGCGACATGTTCTTCTCGGGGTCGCAGCAGCCGGTCGCCTTCCAGAAGCAGATGTCTCTGGTGGTGGACAGCGTGCAGTCGCCCATGCCGTACTTCTTCATCGGCAGGTTCCCCAGGTCTTCCTTGGTGTAGGGCTTTCCGGTCCGGTCGAACCAGTAGAGCTCGCCGTCGATCGGGACGCCGGGGCCCATGATGAAGCAGACTTCGAAGTCCTGTTTCATGGATTTCGAATACTTGAAGAATTCGAGGCCGGTCTTGACCGCCGCGAGGCAGCCGCCGTGGCAGGCCTGCTCGAGAGCGAGGGCCATCTCCGGGGTGACGGCGTTCGGGTCGGTGATCTTCGGCGCGTCGTTCATCGTATGGCCGGCGACGGCGACGATGTTCGGGAAGTCGCTGACCGTGAGGTCGTCGAAGAGCGACGTGATCGCCGGACGGAACGGAGTGACGGATGTGTCGCCGATGATCTGGACGTTCGGGTCGCCGAAGTTGCGGGCCGTGGCCTCGATCATCAGTTCGTTCTTCTCGGGGTCGAAGCCCATCATCTTCGTGGTGATGCGGTCGGCCTCGACGGAGTTGTTGGACGCGACGATCTTGTGGACCTGGACCGGGTCGACCGGAGCGGGCGTGTTGCCTTCGCCGCCGATGATACCGTCGATGACGGTCAGGTCCGGCTTGAACAGGTACAGAAGGTCGGCGAGTTTCTTGTTGATCTGGTGGGTGTGGTTCCGCTCACGCAGGAAGTAGGGGATCGTACCCATCGCGTTTTTGAAACCGAGCGTGACGCCGGTGTAGAGGTTCGTCTTCATCTTCGGGACGGAGACGTAGAACGCCTCACCCTTGACGACGCGGTCGAGGATCTCCGGCAGGTAGACCTCGTTCATGACCTCCGCCTTCGGCAGGTAGTAGTGGACGACGGGCTGTTCTTCGAGCGCGACGAGACCGGTGCCGCGGTATTTGGCGATGCGGTCATAACCGGCCGCCCGGAATGCGATGGCCGTCGGGTAGGGCTTGCCGGCGGACTCGATGATCGTGATGTCGTCGGTGTATTTCTTCAGCCACGCGATGACCGCGTCGAAGACGCGGGGGTCGGTGTTTTCCGGATAGCTCTTCTCGTCGAGACCGACGTTGTGGTACACGAAGACGAGGTTCGGCTTGATGAGCACCGGGCGATCGTTCGCGAGCTCTTTCGTGAAGTGCGTCTTCGCGTCCAGGTCGTCCAGGGCGGCATATACCGTCTCGTGGATCGCCTTGATGTCCTCCCGGTCGAAGTACTTCTTCGTGCCGTAGGTCTTCGGCAGGGACGCGAAGTCGTTCATGTAGTCGACGGGTTCCGGAGCGTTTTTGATGATGACGAAGCTTTTCGGCTCCGCCGCGGGCGCGGGTGCTTCCTGCTTTTTTGCCTTCCTTTTGAATAATGCCATGTGAGAATACCTCCTTCATTTCATAAAACCTAAATCCGTAATAACATCATCCAACTGTATTATATTATGGGTATGCAGTACATGTACAGGAATAAACTCCACAAAAAATCGCCCAACGAATTGGGCGATTTACCGAAGTGTAAACTAGAACCATTTCTTCCACTTGAAGAAGAGGATCTCTCCGAACAGGATGATGAGGGAGAGGCAGATGACATAGGGGTATCCGTTGGCCCAGTTGAACTCGGGCATGATGAGGTTCATGCCGAACCAGCCGGTGATGAGCTGCAGGGGCAGGAAGATCATCGTGACGACCGTCAGGGTCTTCATCGTGTTGTTCTGGACGAGGTCGATCTGTGCCTGGTAAGCCTCGCGGACCTGCTCGAGGTACTCCTGGTTGCGGAGGATGAAGTCGTACAGACGGTCGAATTTTTTATCGATGAAGACGAATTCCGGTTCCATGTCGGCGAGCTCGTCGGACAGGAGTTCCATCTCTTCATAGTACCGTTTTTTCTGGGAGATCTCCCGGCGGAGTTCCATGATGGCGTTGATGCCCTCTTTGTCGGGGACCGAGTCCTCGGAGAAGAGTTCGTCTTCGAGCGCTTCGATCTTGTCCTCGAGCCGCGCCAGTTCATAGATGTCGGAAGAGGTGAGGGCGAGGAAGAACGCGAAGAGCTCTTCGAAGCCGTTCTCGTGGTCGATGCCTTCCGCCTTCTCGATGAGCCGGGGCGTGCCGGTCATCATGCTGCAGCGCTCGTCGTTCGCGAAGAGGACCGCGCCGTGTTCATCGACGGTGTGGAAGGACACAAGGAGGGCGCCGTTGTGGGTGCGGACGACGTAGTCGCGGGCGCCGCGGACTTCCCGTTTCGTGGGCATATCGATGTATTTGTAGAAATCCTTGGACTGGTCCGGTGCAAAGATCTGGATCATCGGGAAGCCCTCCTCTCTTAAAGACTGTTACTATTCTAACGCAAAACCGCGACGCATGTAAAGGAAAAGCCTGTCCGCAGCCATTAAATTGTGCTTGACTTTTTTGGGCGATACCCCTAAGATAGGGGACACAACCTAACGACAAGGAGGCATCTTCCATGAATACATTCCAGTTCACACCCCAGGGCGTCTGTTCCCGTCAGCTGCAGTTCAGCCTCGACGACGACGGAAACGTCCACGGCGTCAGCTTCTACGGCGGCTGCAACGGCAACCTGAAAGCCATCGGCAAACTGATCGAAGGCAAACCCGCGCAGGAGGTCATCGACATCCTGAAGGGCAACGACTGCGCCGGCCGCGGCACCTCCTGTGCCGACCAGCTCGCCATCGCCCTCGAACAGGCCCTCGAGTACTGACCAAACCGAACATGAGACCCTTTGGGCGATTTACGGTAAACAATCCGTAAATCGCCTTTGCTTTTTCTTGACTGAAAATAGCAAACACTTTAAACTGTAAAGTGAAATAGTTTTCCCCGGAAGGAGTTGTCATATCAATGTACATGGATGAATATAAACGCTGGCTGGAAGCCGAGCTCGAGGACTTCGACCTCAAGGCCGAACTGCTGAAGATCGAGGGCGATGAAGACGCCATTGCGGACCGCTTCGCCGTCGCGCTCCAGTTCGGTACCGCGGGCCTTCGCGGCACGCTGGGCGCCGGCACCAACCGCATGAACATCTGGGTCGTCCGCCAGGCCACCCAGGGCATCGCCGACTGGGTCAAGACCCAGGGCGGCACGCAGACGGTCGCCATCGCCTATGACTCCCGTCTCAAGGGCTGGGACTTCGCGAAAGCTGCTGCCGGCGTCCTCGCCGCCAACGGCATCAAAGTCCGCATCTACGACGCCCTGAACCCGGTCCCGGCGCTGAGCTTCGCCACCCGCTACTACAACTGCAACGCGGGCATCATGGTCACCGCGTCCCACAACCCCGCCAAGTACAATGGCTACAAAGCATACGGGCCCGACGGCTGTCAGATGACCGATGACGCGGTCGCTGTCGTCTATGACAGTATCCAGAAGACCGACGTCCTCACCGGCGCGAAGTACATCTCCTTCGCGGCAGGCGTTTCCAAGGGCCTCATCAAGTTCGTCGGCGACGGCTGCAAGAGAGCTTTCTTCGACGCGGTCGAGTCCCATCAGGTCCGCCCGGGTCTTGCGAAAGACGCCGGCCTGAAACTCGTCTACACCCCGCTGAACGGCACCGGCCTCGTCCCGGTCACCACCGTTCTGAAGGACATCGGCATCACCGACATCACCATCGTTCCGGAGCAGGAGTATCCGAACGGCTACTTCACCACCTGCTCGTACCCGAACCCCGAGATCTACGCCGCCATGGAAATGGGCGTCAACCTCGCGAAGGAAGTCGGCGCGGACCTGCTCCTCGCCACCGACCCCGACGCCGACCGCGTCGGCATCGCCATGAAGTGCCCGGACGGCTCCTATGAGCTCGTCACCGGCAACGAGATGGGCGTCCTGCTCCTCGACTACATCTGCGCCGGCAAGATCGAAAAAGGCACCATGCCGGAGAAACCGGTCGCCTGCAAGTCCATCGTCTCCACGCCGCTCGCGAACCTCGTGGCCGAGCACTACGGCGTCGAGATGAGAGAGACCCTCACCGGCTTCAAGTGGATCGGCGATCAGATCGCCGCCCTCGAGGCAGACGGTGAAGTCGAACGCTTCATCTTCGGCTTCGAAGAGAGCTACGGCTACCTGGCCGGCCCCTATGTCCGTGACAAGGACGCCGTCATCGCCTCCATGCTCATCTGCGAGATGGCCGCTTACTACAGAAGCATCGGGTCCTCCATCAAGCAGCGCCTGGAGGAGATCTACGCCGAGTACGGCCGTTACCTCAACCAGGTCGACTCCTTCGAGTTCCCCGGCCTCTCCGGCATGGACAAGATGGCCGGCATGATGGCATCGCTCCGCGAGGAGCCGCCGAAGGACATCGCGGGCATCCCGGTCGCGAAAGTCACCGACTATCTGAAACCCGAAGAGACCGGACTGCCGAAGTCCAATGTCCTCACCTACAGCCTCGAGAACGGCGAGACCGTCGTGGTCCGTCCCTCCGGCACCGAACCGAAGATCAAAGCGTACTACACGACCAAGGGCGCCGACCTCGCCGAGGCCCAGGCGCACAAGGACAAACTGGCCGAGGCGCTCGCTCCCATCTTCGCGTAAGGACGAAACGGCGTACATCGCCACGAAAAATACCAGAGGCTCCGGATAGACCGGAGCCTTTTTTCTGTGCTATAATGGCGTTTAAGAGAGTTCCCTTTGAATGAAGGAGAGTATATGGCAAAAGAAAAACAGATCCTGAAGTTTCTTCTGACCCTCGAGACCCTCGGGGAGGTCAGCATGGAACTGCAGAAGTACTTAAAAGAGCACCGGACGGATGACAAAGACATCCAGACGGCGCTGCTGCTCCTCGAGGAGATCTCGGTCCGGTTCTTTGAGGCGGCGCCCGACGTGCCCGTGAAAGTCCGGGTCCGGGACCGGCACGGGAGCATCCACCTCATCCTGTCGCAGGAGGCGGAGGAGTTCAACCCCATCTCGGAGATCAAGGACTGGGGCACGGAGTCGGAAGACTATTTCCGGACCCTCATTTTCCGCGCGAACGCGGAGAAGCTCGACTACGCCCGTCAGAACGGGAAGAACGTCGTCCACATCCACGCGAGGAAACCGAAGTACTACATGATGTTCCTCGCGCTGGCCATGCTGGTGGCCGGCACGGTCCTCGGACTCGTCATGGTCCACACCATGAGTCCGGAACAGGCGGCGTTCATCGACCTGCAGATCTTCGACACCATCCGCACCATGTTCTTCAGAGCGCTCGGCGCCCTCATCATCCCGATGATCTTCTTCTCGGTCGTCACGACCATCGCCGGGCTGTCCAGCCTGTCGGACACCGGCCGCCTCGGCGGCAAGGCGATGCGGGCCTACATGACGACGACGGTCATGGCGATCATCGTCGGATTCGCCACCGCGTTCCTGCTCCTGCCGAGGAAACTGCCGGACGCCGTACACAACCTTGCGGAGGGCAGCGCCATCGGAGAGACGGCAGAGATCCTCGGGAGAGAGACCCTCATCAATCTCATCCCGAAAGACCTCGTGGCGCCCATCCAGGACGCGAACGTGGTCCAGGTCATGCTCGTGGCGGTCTTCATCGGTGTGGCGCTCGGCATCCTCGGAGACAAGATCCAGGTCGTGAACAAACTTATCGAGGATATGACGAACCTGTTCCAGATCCTCGTCAACATGGTCGCCGCCGTCATGCCTCTGGTCACCCTGGCGGCCACGGCATCCCTCATGATCAACGTCGGTCTGCCGGTCATCCCGCTGCTCCTGCAGCTGATCGTCGCCGAAGCCATCGCGGTCGGCGTCATGTGGATCATCTATTCCATCCAGCTCGGCCTCGCCGGTCTCTCTCCGGTGCCTTTCTGGAGAGCGCTTCCCGCCTATTTCCGGAAGTCCGGACTGCCGAACTACTCGGGCGCGTACCTGCCGTATTCGATGGAACTCTGCACCCGCACGTTCGGTGTCTCGCCCCGGGTCACGTCCTTCACGACCTCCCTCGGCGCGACCATCAACATGGACGGCGCCTGTGTCCACTTCGTCCTCTGCAGCGTCCTGTTCGCCCGCCTTTACGGCGTGGCGCTTGGACCGGACATGATCATCACGATCGCCCTCGCGGTTTTCATCCTGTCGATGGGTGACTCCGCGGTCCAAAACTCCAGCATCATCTCGATGACGTCCATCCTCACGATGATGGGTGTCCCCACCAGCGCGCTGGGACTCATCCTCGGTGTCGACGCCATCCTCGACATGTTCCGCTGCGGTTCCAACATCATCGGCGACCTCTCGACCACCATCACCATCGGCAAGTCCGAAGGGGAGATGGACGTGGAGAAGTACAAAGCGAAACCGGTCAAACCGGCCGCATAAACAAACAAAAAAGAAGCCCGCCGGAATGGCGGGCTTTTTCTTATGGTGTCTTTGGTCAGTTCTCCTCCGGCCGGTCGATGGTTTTTTCGATGGTGAGGATGTTGGAGCTGTGGTTCCGGACATAGGTGACATTGTCCATCGTCTCTTTGACGAGGTAGATGCCGAGGCCGCCGATCGCCCGGTCCTCCGCGGAAAGGGTGACATCGGGGTCCTCTTTCCCGAGCGGGTTGTACGGGGTGCCGCTGTCGCGGAAGGTGAGCTTCACGGTATGGGTGTCCATGTCATAGCCGATGCGGATGTACGCGTCGCCCACACCGGGAGCATAGGCGTACTTCGCGATGTTCACGAAGATCTCTTCGGCCGCGAGAGTGATCTGCATCTGTGTCTTCATCGGGACATCGAGGATCTGCAGCATCTCTTCGATCCACTCGATCACCCGCGGGAGGTTTTCGACCGTCGCTTCGATCTTGATCGTGCGGAGGTGGCTCTGCTGCCCGTTGAAGCGGAACGCGAGCATGGTGATGTCGTCGAACTGTTCCCGGTCGCCGGTGAACTCCTCGATGTCGTCGAGGAGGATCTGGATGAGTTCATCCGGAGAGGCATGGGGCGATTTGTTGAGGGACGTCAGCATGCGGTCCATGCCGAAGAGTTCGTCCTCTGCGTTCGACGCTTCCGCCACGCCGTCGGTGTACACGAACAGGGAATCGCCCGGCTGGAGGAGATAGGTGTCCTCTTTGTAGCGGGAACCGTTCATGCCGCCGAGCACGAAGCCGTGCCGGTCTTTCTGGAACTCGAAGCTGCCGTCCGCGCGGCAGATGGCAGGATATTCATGGCCGGCGCTGGCGGTGACCATCTCGCCGGTATAGACGTTGAGGATGGCGAGCCAGGTCGTGACGAACATGTTCTGTCCGTTGCCGTCACAGATCTGCCGGTTGACGTCGGAGAGGATCTCGCCGGGGCCTCCACCCTGCATGGCGCGGTTCTTCAGGATGATCTTTGTGATCATCATGAAAAGGGCAGCCGGGACGCCCTTGCCGGAGACGTCCGCCATGATCAGAGCGAGGTGTTCGTCGTCGATGAAGAAGAAGTCATAGAAGTCGCCACCCACTTCTCTGGCGGCGGCCATGGTGGCATAGAGGTCGAACTCGTCCCGTTCCGGGAAGGCCGGGAACTCGGACGGCATCATGTCCTTCTGGATGGTGCTGGCGATGTGCAGCTCGCCCTCGATCCGATCCCGCTCAGAACGGAGATTCTTGAGGTTCTCCGTGTAATTCAGGATGGCGTACTCCATCTTGTCGACGTGCATCGCCAGCAGTTTGATCTCGTCCTCGCCCGGTGTCGTGTCGGTCAGAGAGACTTCGGGGAGCGTGTTCTCGCGGGAGAAACGGACGGTCTCGGACGCGATCTTCCGGATGGGGTTCGCCACACGGCTGCTCAGGAACCAGTCGAACAGAAGGGCGACGAGGGCGATCATCAGGAGGGTGGTGACCGCGATGTTGATGAGGTATCCGTTCCGGGCATCGTCGAGCGCCTGCATCTGCCGCTGGACGCAGAGGATGCCGACCGGCTTGCCCTCTTTGTTTTTGATGGGGATCATCGCGCTGACATGGGCGCCGGTGGTCGTTTCACTCGCGGCACGGAAGACGTGTTCCTCTTCACTCTTGCCGTCCATCATGAGTTTGTATTTGTAGGCGTACTCGTCGCTTCCGGCGGTCCGCTCATAGCCGGGCTCATAGGCCTTCAGCCCGAAGTTCTCGTTTTGTGTCTCAAACAGGAACTTGACCTGCGAACAGTCTTCGGTGAGCGGGACCATCGCGTAGATGAAAGCGGCATCGAGGTCCTGCGTCATGACGTCAAGACGCTGCATGGTGGTCTTGTACTCATCGGACGCCATGTATTCCGGATCGAGGTAGTCCATGATGTCGTCGGCAACCAGCAGATGACCGGCGAGGCGGCAGATGCGGTATCCGTTGTCGGCATAGTGCTCGTCAAGGGAACGGGTGAACTGCTGGTAGCCGATTACACTGGAGAGGAGACCGAACGTCAGCAGGATGAGGATGAATCCGGCGACGAGCTTGACTACCAGTTTGCTACGTAGTCTTTTGAACATGATCGTCTCCTGTTTACTCGATGGTCAGAATGTCGACAAAGCCGGTGATCTCGAGGACGTCCCGGACAGAGGGCGTGACGTTGTTCAGGATGAGGTCGCCCTGGATGGATTTCCGGGCCGTCAGAAGGACGCGCAGACCGGCACTGGAGATGTAGGCGAGGTCTTTGCAGTCCATGATGATGTTGCTGATGCCGTCGATCTGTTCGTCGATGGCAGCCTGCAGTTCCGGCGCCGTCACGGTGTCGAGACGGCCGTCGAGAACGAGCGTCAGAGTGGATTCGTTTTTGGTGGCATTGATGTTCAGCATAGGGGATGCTCCTTTTTCAAGATACCTTCATTATAGTACAGGAAACGCGTGAATGCACGAAAAAACCGCTGTTTGGAGTTGGTGGTTCTGCACAATCCTTCAGCGAAAGGATTGTGCACTATTTTGTTTTGGTTGCGGTCTGAGGTGAGCTGCGGAAAACGTATCTCTGAGAAACAGCTGAAAGCCCCGGACGGGTCCTCGTCCGGGGCTTTTCCTTGCTCCGATACCGTTTTATGGTATACTTACTGCAGATTTTCCAAAGGAGGTGCATCGCCATGGCAGAAGGGTTCCTGCCGGTCTCGAAGAAAGACCTCGCCGAACGGGGCATCGAACAGCTGGACTTCGTCTATGTCTGCGGCGATGCATATGTCGACCACTCGAGCTTCGGCGCCGCCATCATCTGCCGGCTGCTCGAAGCCCACGGGTTCTCGGTCGGGTTCCTCGCCCAGCCGAACTGGAGGAAGCCGGAGAGCGTCAAAGCGCTCGGCGAGCCCCGCCTCGGGTTCCTCGTCTCCTCCGGCAACATGGACTCGATGGTCAACCACTATTCCGTGACGAAACACCGCCGGGCGGTGGACGCCTACAGCCCCGGCGGCAAGACCGGCAAACGGCCGGACTACGCGGTCGCGGTGTACGGCAACCTCATCCGGCAGGCGTATCCGGATGCCGCCGTCATCATCGGCGGCATCGAAGCGTCCCTGCGCCGCCTCGGCCACTACGACTACTGGTCCGATGAGGTGAAGCGCTCCGTCCTTTTGGACTCCGGCGCGGACCTTCTCTCGTACGGCATGGGCGAACACTCCATCATCGAGATCGCCGAGGCGCTGGACGCCGGCATCCCGGTGTCGGACATCACGTTCATCGACGGCACGGTGTACAAGACCCGTGTCGAGGAGGACATCTACGATGCCGTACGCCTGCCGGACTTCGCGCAGATCTCCGCCGCGAACGGGGAGAAGGACCCGCAGATCGCCGGGAAAGCAAAGAAGGCCTACGCCCGAAGCTTCCGGACTCAGTACGAGAACACCGACCCCGTCACCGGCAGGCGGCTCTACGAGGCCTATGACGACGGCTGGTTCGTCGTGCAGAACCCGCCGGCGAAACCGCTGACCATGCAGGAGATGGACGACGTCTACGCGCTGCCCTACATGCGGGACTGGCATCCGATGTACGACGCGGCCGGCGGCATCCCGGCGTTTTCGGAGATCAGGTTCTCCCTGACCTCGAACCGCGGGTGCTACGGCGAGTGCAACTTCTGCGCGCTGACGTTCCACGAAGGGCGCATCGTCCAGGCGCGTTCCCGTGAGTCGATCGTCGAAGAGGCAAAGGGTTTCCGTGAGGTCGACGGGTTCAAAGGCTACATCCACGACGTCGGCGGCCCCACCGCCGAGTTCCGGCGCCCGGCCTGCAAAAAGCAGCTGACGCTCGGCGCCTGCAAGGACCGGCACTGTCTCTACCCGACGGTCTGCCCGAACCTCGACACCGACCACACGGACTACCTCGAACTCCTCCGGGAACTGCGCTCGCTGCCCGGCGTGAAGAAAGTCTTCGTCCGCTCCGGAATCCGCTACGACGTGGTCCTCGCGGACTACAAAACACACTTCCTGAAGGAACTCGCGGAACACCACATCTCCGGCCAGCTGCGCGTGGCGCCGGAACACGTCTCGGACGCGGTCCTCTCGAAGATCGGCAAGCCGAGCGTCAACGTCTACAACAAGTTCGTCGAGGAGTTCGAGAAGGTGAACGCCCAGCTGGGGAAGGATCAGTACGTGGTACCGTACCTCATCTCGTCCCACCCGGGCAGCCGCCTGAAGGACGCCATCCTGCTCGCCGAGTACCTGAACAAGCACAAACTCAGCCCGAAACAGGTGCAGGACTTCTACCCGACGCCGGGCACCGTCTCCACCTGCATGTATTACACGGGGTACGACCCGCTTACCATGAACGAGGTCTACGTCGCGAACGACCCGCACGAAAAGGCGATGCAGCGCGCCCTCATCCAGTACCGCGACCCGAAGAACCACGCCCTCGTCCGGGAAGCCCTGCGCAAAGCCCACCGCTTCGACCTCATCGGGCACGAGCCGAAATGCCTCGTCCCGCCGGAACGCGGTGCCAAAAAGTAAATCCCAAAAGCCTGAAATGGCAAATCTCATTTCTGAAAAACCCGGATTGCGCTTTACTTTTTCCCCGATGTGCCACGAAACAGCCCAAAAAAATAAATCCCGTTTCCGAATTATCGGAAACGGGATTTATTTTGGAGAGGAAGCAGGCGGGAAACGCTCTGCGAACATCGGTTCGGCAGGGACTTACAGAAGAGGATTGTTGTCGTTGAAGAGTTTGAGGAGGTCGCGGTGGAACTCGTCCCGGATGCCCATCTCGGCGTGGACCTCGTGCATCGCCCGGATGTAGAAGTGGAGTTCACTCTTTTTGCCGGCTTTTTTCAGATCGCGATGGATGAGCCGCGGACCAAGGCTGAGGAGGCCGGGGATATCCCACATGCCGCAACCGTGGTGGAGTACCGTGTTGTCCGGGATCTTCTCGGCCCAGCCTTTTTTGTCGGCGTAGGCGAAGCAGGAGAGGGCTTTGATCACGAAGGTGATGACGTGGCGCAGATCCGCGTTAGCACCGCCGCTGTAGGGGCTGTTGAGGTAGTTGATGATATCCTGCCGGTCGAAAGCGATCCAGAAGAAGGGAAGGCAGCGGAGGAGCGGCGGGTTCTGGCCAAAGTCCTTCAGCTGGAAGGTGGCGCGGCGTTTCTCGAGGTCTTCCGGATAGCGGGTCAGGAGCCGCCCGAGAAGGTTTGCCGCCGGGACGAGTTTGTAAGTGAAGGACGGCAGGTGGGAGTCGCCGGTGAAGAAGCCGGCTTTGATGTCGAGCCTGTCTCCGTACATCGCCAGGAACGTGCGGACCATCATGGCGCCCATGCTGTGCGCGAAGGAGAACACCGGCAGATCCGGATACTCGTTTCTCACCATCTCGTAAATGGTGAACATGTCCTTCCAGATGGCCTCGTTCGTGTCGTCGGGCGCGATGCCGACGCATCCCGGCCCGTTGGTGGTGCCGTGGCCGAGAAAGTCCATGCCGACACAGATGTACCCGTTTTCCGCGAGGAACATCGCCTGGTCTTCGAACATCTCGATGTGCTCGGAGAGACCGTGGGTGATGATGACGACCCCGACGGGGATCTTCGTGTCGTCGACGTACTTGAAGCAGTTGAGCGTGACGCCGGCCTTCGAAGCGGACCGGAAGGTGAAGTTTGTTTTCTGAACTGCCATTTTCATTTCCTTTCTCCGGGAGCGGCGGGACGGTGTGCCGTCTCCCGTATTTCATATTAGCCTCGAACATTCTATGCCGACGCAAACAGAAAGAACGAACATTTCAAATCGAAATGTTCGTTCTGCGTCTTTTTATTTTTGTCCGAACAGGTCGGTGGCGATCTGAATGGAGTCGGGAAGCAGGTCCGCCAGTTCCTCCGGGCTCTCCCGGAACCCGCCTTCCGCCCACTGGCGGAGGATGCTGTACACGTAACTCGTGCAGGCGTAGGCGCTGTAGCGCAGGAGCGTCGGGTCCTTGTCCGGGAAGTCGGCCAGGTACTGGTCGTACAGGTACTTCTGGACGCCTTCGAGAAACAGCCGCTCGGTGCGGGCGTTGCGGAGCAGCATGGCATAGGCCTTTTTGTGTTCGGCGATGAACCGGATGAAGATCCCGTACGCCTCCCGGTAGCTGTCCGGCCACTCGCCCCGGCTGCGGTTGTTCCGGATGAGCCGGGTGACCTCCGCCGCGTAATCGGTGGCCAGTTCCTCGAGGAGGTCCTGGAAGTTCTCGTAGTACACATAAAAGGTGGAGCGCGCCACGCCGGAGCGGGAGAGGACCTCGGAAACGGTCGGTTTCCGGCCGGCGCCTTCTTCGACCAGTGCTTCCAGCGCGTCTTTGATCCGCGCCCGCGTCTTTTCACCGTAATCACTCATGGTTTCATCCTCCAAATCGGTTGATAATATGCAAAACAGACCTCACATACGAATACCCGAACAGGTTGACATGGTTCAGGAGATGGTAGAGGTTGTAAAGGTCTCTGCGTTCGTCGTACCCGGCATCCACATTGGCGATGGACCGGTACGCGGAGTAGAATGCCGGCGCGAATCCGCCAAACAGTTCCGTCATGGCGAGGTCCGCTTCGCGGTGTCCCACGTAAGTCGCCGGGTCGATGAGCCAGGCTTTGCCGTCCGGGCCGGTCATAAAGTTGCCGCCCCAGAGGTCTCCGTGGAGCAGGGACGGGTGGTCCGGTTCCGGCAGAAGGGTCTCGAGCCGTTCCAGAACGGCGTCTGCCTGCCGCATAGCGGAGCGTTCCAGGTACCCGGCATCATACGCCATCCGGACCTGCGGGCGCAGCCGGCGTTCCCGGAAGAAGTCGACCCAGGAGCTCGACGGCGTATTGATCTGCGGTGTCGAGCCGATGTAGTTGTCGATGGGAAAGCCGTACGCGGTCTGTCCGCCGCGTTCCGGGAACAGGGAGGCGGTGTCGGCGGCGTGCATGGCCGCCAGTTCCTCGGCGAAGGTCTCCCAAAAGTCTGTCCGTTTCGCGCCGGGTTCCAGCCAGGCGAGGAGCAGGAACGAGGCGTCCTGCCCGAAGGCTTCTGGCTCAAGCCCGAGGCTGAGCGCCTCGGTGACGCCGATGGTGCCGGTGGCCCGCATGGCGGCCAGACCCTCTGCCTCCGCTTCATACATCGGGAGCAGGGAAGAGGCATTGGTCTTCGCGAAGAACTCCGATCCGTTCGAGAGGGTCAGCCGGTAGACGCGGTTGAGGTCGCTGCCGCCGACGGGACGGCGCGCCTCGAGAGAAGCGCCGGAAGCGAGGGCGTTCAGTGCATCGCCCAACGAGGGGAAAACGGGTACGGTCGCCATGGGATGGCCTCCTGGAAATCAGTCTTTTTGATAGAGCATGAAGGCTTCATAAGGCCGGAGTGTTCCGGGCTCGTAGTCTTTGTAGTTGTGGATGAGAACGTCTGCGCGCCCGGCGTCCCAGCCCTCGGGCAGGTCGTACGGAACTGTGTTCCCGAAGAAGTTCGCGACGACGAGGAGCTGTTCCCCGTCAAGAGAGCGGGTGTACACGAACAGCTCGTCGCTGTCCGGCTCGAGCAGTGTGAAGTCGCCGTCCCGGATGATGTCGTACTCTTTCCGCAGCGCGATCAGTTTCTTGTAACAGTAGAACACCGAGTCCGGGTCCGCCAGGGCGGCCTTCGCGTTGATGTCCACATAGTTGGGGTTCACCCGGATCCAGGGCTCGCCCTCCGTGAACCCGGCGTTCGGACCGTCGTCCCACTGCATGGGGGTCCGGGCGTTGTCCCGGCCGCGGGTCTGGAGCGCATACAGCACGTCCTCCTCCGGTCTGCCGGCGGCGGTCAGCTCTTCATAAGCGTTCAGGAGCTCGATGTCCCGGTAGTCCTCGAGGGGGTAGGCCACGTTGGTCATGCCGAGTTCATCGCCCTGGTAGACATAGGGCGTGCCCTGCATGCCGTGGAGGACCGTCGCGAGCATCTTGGCGGACTCCACCCGGTACTCCTTGTCGTTGCCCCAGCGGGACACGACCCGGGGCAAGTCGTGGTTGTCCCAGAAGATGCTGTTCCAGCCGCATCCGTGGAGGCCCACCTGCCAGTGTGCCAGGATCGACTTGAATTTGTGGAAGTCGAGGGGCGCGAGGTCCCACTTGGAACCGCCCTCCACCTGGTCCGTCAGCGTGTGGCTGAACTGGAAGATCATCGAGAACTCGGAACCGTCCGGGTTGCTGTACCCCTTCGCGAGGTCCACGGTCGCACTCCAGGTCTCACCGACGGTGACGAGGTCCCCGTGGGAGAAGGTCTCCCGGCTGAGTTCCCGGAAGTATTCCTGCAGGCGCGGCCCGTTCGCGAGGATCTTCTCGTCCGGCACTTTGGCGATGAGGTCCACCGCGTCCAGACGGAACCCGGCAACGCCCCGGTCCATCCACCAGCGAATCATGTCATAGAGTTCTTCCCGCACCTTCGGGTTGTCCCAGTTGAGGTCCGGCTGCTTCACGGCGAACTGGTGCAGGTAGTACTGCCGCACTTCCGGCACCCATTCCCACGCGGAACCGCTGAAGGTGGCCCGCAGGTCGTTCGGCGGGGTGCCCTCCTCACCGTCCCGCCAGACGTAGTAGTCGTGGTAGGGGTTGTCCCGGCTCTTCTTCGCTTCGAGGAACCAGGGGTGCTCGTCGGAGGTGTGGTTCAAAACGAGGTCGAGGATGATGCCGATGCCCCGCTTCTTCCCTTCGGCGATGAGCCGGTCCATATCCGCGAGCGTCCCGAACATAGGGTCGATGTCCCGGTAGTCCGAGATGTCGTAGCCGTTGTCTGCCTGGGGACTTCTGCAGACCGGAGACAGCCAGATGGCGTCGATGCCCAGTTCCTTCAGGTAGTCGAGCCGGTCGATGAGGCCGGGGATGTCCCCGATGCCGTCTCCGTTCGAGTCCTGGAAACTCCGTGGGTATACCTGATAGATGACAGCGCTCTGCCACCATTTTTTCTTTCCTGCGTTCATTGCCGGACCTCCTTTGTCGTTTGTCTGTCCTCATTATAGCAGAACGCCCGGTTTTCTGATATAATGAACGCCGAAAAAAGACTGCGGTCCGACCACGGAAAGGAGGGACTCCCATGGCCAGGGCAAACGACCATAAGCCGAATACGAGACCGGCCGGAAAGCAGACCGGCAAACTTAACGCCTGCCCGCTCGCGAAAAAGTGCGGCGGCTGCCAGCTGCAGAACATGACCTATGACGAACAGCTGGGCTTCAAGCAGGCGAAGTGCAAGCGGCTGCTCGGGCGGTACGGGAAAGTCTCTCCCATCCTCGGCATGGAGGACCCCACCCACTACCGCTGTAAGGTCCAGGCGGCCTTCTCGTACGACTACCGGCGGCGGAAACTCGTCTCGGGCGTGTACCAGTCCGGGTCCCACCGGGTGGTGCCCGTGAACGACTGCCTCATCGAGAACAAAAAGGCGGATGAGATCATCGTCTCCATCCGCAGACTGGCACAGAGTTTCAAGTTCCAGGCATACGACGAGGACTCCAAACGGGGCTTCCTTCGCCATGTGCAGGTGCGCATCGGGTACAACACGGGCGAGATCATGGTCGTCCTCGTCTCCGGCAAGCCGATGTTCCCGTCGAAACGGAACTTCGTGAACGCGCTCCTGAAAGAGCACCCGGAGATCACGACCATCGTCCACAACGTGAACCCGTACCACACGAACCTCGTGCTGGGTCCGAAGAACGACGTGCTCTACGGAAAAGGATACATCGAGGACGAACTCTGCGGCTGCACGTTCCGCATCTCGCCGGGTTCCTTCTATCAGATCAACCCGCAGCAGACGGAGGTCCTCTACAACACGGCGATGGACTTCGCCGGACTCACGGGCAATGAGACGTTCTTCGACGCGTACTGCGGCACCGGGACCATCGGCATCATCGCCGCCGCGAGGGGCGCGAAGCGGGTCATCGGCGTCGAACTCAACAAGACCGCCGTCCGGGACGCGAAGTCCAACGCGCGGCGGAACAGGATCGAAAACATCGAATTCTACGCGGGCGACGCGTCCCGCTTCATCACCGAGATGGCGGCGGCCGGCGAGAAGGTCGACGTCATCATGATGGACCCGCCGCGGGCAGGTTCTACGGAAGAGTTCCTGAGCGCCGTGTGCAAAATGGCGCCGCCAAAGGTGGTCTACGTCTCCTGCAACCCGGAGACCCTGGCACGGGATCTCAGGTTTCTGATAAACAAGGGATACATCGCCCAAAAGATCCAGCCGGTAGACCAATTTCCATATACTGACCATGTGGAGACTGTTGTCCTTCTTTCCAAGGGAAACATATCGAGTAAGAAGGTGCATGTTGACTTCTCTCTGGAAGATATGGACATGTCCGGCATTAAAACAGGTGCCACCTATGAAGAGATCAAATCATATGTGAAGAAGAATTATGCTCTGACCGTATCGAGTCTGAATATCGCTCAGATCAAGGAGAAGTACGGGATCAAAGAAAGAGAGAACTTCAATCATTCCAAAAAGCAGGATCCGAAGCAGCCGAAATGTACAGAAGAAAAGGAAGAAGCGATCCTTGATGCATTGAAATACTACAATATGGTATAGGCATAGAGCAGTCGGCCATTATACTTCGGTCTACTGCTTTTTCTATGGGAAATGATTCCCTGGAATTCAAGAGTTCTTTTCCCTGATATTGTAATAACTGTAACGAAAATACAGTAGAAGAATATGGCACTTGTTTCCCTTAAACTATCATTAATTGAAATTGAGATTTGCAAACACCGTATCGGGAAAAACCGTTACCGGAAAAACCGATGACGGATTATCCGATAACGGAAAATCCCACACAATAAAATATAGAAGAAATAAAGAAAGATAAGAGTAAGTATAGAAATCATCTTATCGTATCTTATCCGTCCACAAGCATAAAACACCTATATCCGATAATCGTACGTAGGATAAACGTATGTAGGATTGTCGTACGTACGATAATGAAAGCTTTGGAAGATCCTTGAAGAAAAGAAAATGATGAAAACAGATCTGATCCGGGCAGCGCATATCAGCAGTAATGCTATGGCAAAACTCGGTAGAAACGAGGATGTCAGGGTCAATATTCTGGTAAAAATCTGCAATTATTTTGGATGCACATTTGATGACATTGTCGAAATCGTTCCGGACAACAATTAGTCTGGCAGGATTTTGAATAGTCAGTTTTGATTTAATAGTAATAGATGCGTATGGAATAATAGGACTAAATTCAAAAGGCTCGGCAAATAAAAGGTTTTTGAAGCTTAGTCCTATTTTGTTTAGCCCACAAATGAGACTAATGATTGATTTAAGGAGGAAACATGCGCAGAATGAAGATCTTTCTGCGAAGCGTAGTGCTGCCTGTAACTCTGGCAGTACTGTTAGCGATGTTGTT
>JAFRHS010000039.1 GCA_017433225.1 Clostridia bacterium | reverse complement strand
TTGGTAGACGCATGAGAACGGAGCATCGTCGCAAAGACACCGGATACCATGAGCACCGCCAGAAGAACGGCGACCAGGATCCGCAGGACTTTGGCGCTGCGTTTCGTTTCAGTCATAATGTACCTCCGAAATGTTTATACACATATATTAACGGGTATCATTATAAAAGAGGGTAAACGATTTGTCAAATTTTTGATACTTTTTTGTAATAATTGGACACGAATCCATTGTTCGGACCCCTCAGTTCATGCACTTTGACAAAAGAAAAGTCCACACATGTCAAGAAAATACCCTAAAATGTGTGGACTGTAAAGGCAATACGCTTTACACAAGCTGGTTACAAATTGTAGCCATTTGAAATCAGGAAACAGCGTCTTCCCAGGCTTTCCGGTTGGCGGTGTAGTCGACATCGAGGACATCCATGCCACTGACCCGCATATCGGACCATGTGCCGTCGACCGGGATGGCAAAACTCTCGACCGTGAAGCTCTTGAGGCGAAGAATGAGCGATCCGAGGTTGATGACTTCCGAACGCGTGAGATCGGAATGGACTCTCGGCAGGAATTCTTTCAAAAGAGAACTCTGCTGCGAGAGCGACATGTTGCCGACCTTTTCCAGGGCGTCTTCCATGACGACACGCTGACGTTTCGTTCTGCTGAAGTCTGAGTCGATCTTGCGGATCCGGGCATAGGTCAGTGCCTGGTCGCCGTTCAGATGGTTGAAACCGGCGCCGGAAAGATAGCCTCTGGAACCGTTGTTGATGATCTCGACTTCTTCCGGCGACAGATCGACGTCGACACCGCCGACTGCGTCGACGAAATCGGTGACGACTTTGAAGTTGATGACCGCGACGCGGTCGACCGGGATGCCGAAGTTGTTTTTGATGGTCTGGGTCAGAAGGTTGGTGCCCCCTTCCCCATATGCGGCATTGATGCGGTTGTTGCCGTGCCCCGGAATGGAGACGTAACAGTCACGCAGGATCGAACAGATGACCAGTTTCTTGCTTTTCTGGTTGATGGAGATCAGCATCTGGACATCGGAACGGCCGGTATAGGTGTCGTGATAGGAGTCGACACCGACGAGAAGGATAGTGAAGACATCGTCTGCGATGCTGGTCGGGGCAGCAATCTGCTCTCCGCTTGCTGTCGCTTCGTTGGACTGGACGACGGCGTTGCCACGTTCTTCTTCCCGTAAATCGCCAAAGAGGCCGGCGTAATGGGTCAGAAGGAACCCTGAGACCGCCGCAACGAGAACAATGACCCCGAGCAGGACCAGCAGGACGATTTTTGCGACGCTTTTATTCTCGTGTGACGTTTTGCTCATTCGGCATTCTCCCCTCGTTTGAACCTGTCAGTCAGATGCAGTTTTTCTCCTACGAAATGAAGCGCGTCCAGTGCGATGGGTTCTTTTCGGATGACCAGGTAACCGAGGTATACCGAGAAGAACAGGAGCGCGGAAATGGCAAGGGTGAAGAAGGTTCGCAGACCGAGGGCCGGCACCCAGAATGTGGCGACCAGAGCCAGAAGGGTCGCGACGAAGATCTTGAGATAGCTGATGTTCCGCAGCATGGGACGGACGACCTTCCAGAGGACGACCATCTGGTAGACGAGGACCGCCAGTTCTGCGATCAGCGTACCGGTTGCGGCGCCGCTGGCAGCGTATTTCGGGATCAACAGGAAGTTGAGGATGAGGTCGACGATGGCGCCGAGGATCTCAGAGTGCAGGACCGCTCTCTCCTTCCCCAGCGGGACCAGGATCTGGATGCCGAGGATGTTGGTGAGGCCGATGAAGATGGTGGTCGGCATGAGGATCTGCATGGGCTGGATGGCGCCCATATAAGCTTCACCGGAGAGCAGCATGATGCACTGACGGGCGAAGTAGATGAAATAGACCGTGACCGGGATGGCCGCGACCATGACGAAGTCGAGCGCCTTGGCCGAAATGGTCTGGAAGTCCTTCATCCGTTTCTTCTCAACGTAATAGGACGCGCGCGGCAGCAGGACGGCGCCGAGAGACGTGACGATGCTGACGAGGACGTTCTTGATCTTGATGGCGGCGTTGTAATAACCGATGTCGACGTCTGAGGTCATGAAGCCCAGCATGACGGTGTCGAGGTGTGTGTACACCGTGGTGGCGATGGCCATGGCCAGGAAGATGGCGACCGCTTTGAAGTGTGACCGGAAGTCGTAGTTGCCGAGCCATTTGACGTCGATGTATTTCTTCGCGTTGAAGAAGTTCAGGACATAGGACAGGCTCGACGCGACGATGGTCGTGATCCCGTAGATGAGATAGTCGCTCTGGTTGTGGATGAACAGGAACATTGCCACAAGGGCGATGAACTTGAAGATGATACTTCGTACGGTGATGTACGTGTATTGTTCGAGCCCCTTGTACATCCACTCGATGCCGATACAGTTCAGGAAAATGTTCGCTGACATGACGTAGTACAGCGGTTTTTCGGCAGCCAGTCGCGGGACTGTCGGGATGAGGATGAACAGGATGAGGTATGCGATGACACTGGTGATTGTGGAGATGATCAGGAGTTCGTGGACCGTCTTCGACAGTTTCTCACGGTCGTTTCGGACTTTGGCGACCGCCCGTATGCCGTAGGTCGGGATACCGAGCTGCGCGAACATGACGAAGTACTGAACAAAAGACGTGGCCATAGCCACCTTTCCGGTTCCGATCGGTGTCAGGACACGCGATACGTACGGGAAGGTGATCAGTGGGAATATGAAAGTTGAGAGCGTCAGAAGAACGTTCATGAGGAAGTTCTTCTTGATCGAATTCTTCTCAATCTTAGGCATCGTGATCAGTATCTCCAGTGTTGTGATGTTGGTTGGAACGCGTCGAAATGCGCTTTGGGCGCAATAACGCAGTATAAGCTATTATAAGACTTTACTAGGAAAATCACAATAACTATTATTTGGCGGATTTCCATTGGGCGATGGACTGCAGACGGAATTCGAACTCCCGTCTCTCCCGGTTCTTCAATGTGGACAGGATGAGTCCTGTGAAGAGGGATATAATGCCCGAAATCGCACTGAACCCGCAGACGATGAGGGTCGGGAACCGTTCGACGAGACCGGTGTGCAGGTAGTCGCTGAAGACCGGGATGAAGAACCCGATGGCCAGAGCAGCCAGGATGAAAGCGATGATCCCGAAGAACTGGAACGGTTTGTAATCGACATAGAGACGCAGGATGGTGCGCAGGACCTTGAGTCCGTCGGACACCGTGTTGAGCTTGCTCTCGGAACCTTCGGGACGGTCTCTGTAGTCGATGATCTGGTTTTTGAGCGCCATGTTCTTGTCGATGGCATGGATGGTCATCTCGGTCTCGATCTCAAACCCCTGGGACACGACCGGGAACGATTTCGCGAACCGGAAACTCATCGCCCGAATGCCGGTCATGACGTCCCGGACATCCGAATGGAACATGTTGTTGATGGAAAACCGGACGAGCGAGTTGCCGAAACCGTGGAACGGGCGTTTGTTCTCGGTGAAGTAGGTCGACGAGAGACGGTCGCCGATGACCATGTCGATCCCGTTCTGGAGCACTTCTTTTGCCATGGCGGGGCCTGCGTCGGCCGGGTAAGTGTCGTCGCCGTCGACCATGATGTAGCACTCCGCGTCGATGTCCTGGAACATGCTGCGGACGACGTTCCCCTTCCCCTGCTGCGGCTCGGAGCGCACGACGGCGCCCGCGGCACGGGCAATGGCGGCGGTGTCGTCGGAGGAGTTGTTGTCATAGACATAGATGACAGCCTCCGGCAGGACCGTCTTCCAGTCGGTGACGACCTTCTCGATGGTCTGTGCTTCGTTGTAACAGGGTACTAATACCGCGATTCGATCCATATGCTTCATAGTCCTTTCGAAACGTCAGAATGGTGGTGCAGGGTCAGGATGAGCGGCGCGCAGAACAATAGCGGCAGCGCATAGCGGACAAAGAACATCGGTGAGACGATGAAGGTCAGCTGCATCATGAAAACGGGCAGCAGCATGAAGATATACTTCCATCCTCTCCGCGTGATGAGCCAGTAGAAAGCAGCCAGCGGGATCCAGAAACTGAAGACGCAAAGCGTGAACAGCAGATCGATGCCGGGCAGCGATTCAAACCGGTAGTGGAACATAAACAGCCAGTGTTTGAAGGCGTTCTGCCAGGGATGGTTGAACTCGTCATACGAGTGGTTCGCCATGTAGATGTCCATCTGTTTCGTCGGCGCGAACGCGCTGTTGCAGATGCCGAGCGTGGCTTTCAGGTAAGTCCCGGGATGTTTGAGCCCCATCGAGAACCAGGTGCGGAGGTAATTGCCGATGGCGTCCTCCCCCATGGTGTCGGTCCGGATGAGCCGTTTGACGTTGTCCGCGGACTCATAACGGTAGACCTTTTCGAGCTGGTCGTACTTCAGGACCTCGTCGATGACGGCGATGGCCTCTTCCGTAAAGGCCTCCGGGTGGTCGATCTTCAGCCGCGCGGTCTGCTGGAACAGAGCGCCGAAGACTTCCTGTCTGCCGCCCGGGTACACATGCGCCGCCGGGAAAATGACGGAGGGCAGCAGGACGAACATGACGAGGGCCGGTAACAGGACGCTGCAGACGGTGCCGAGCTTGTTGTGTACATCGCGTTTCTGCCGCAGGGCCCGCACGATGAGCACGAGATTCGCGACCGCGAGGATGTAGACGGCGGTCTTCTTGGTCAGCGGGAGCAGCACACAGAGCGCCACGAACCACCAGAGCTCTTTCTTCCCCGCGGTCCCGTCGTAGATCTTCAGGAACAGGACGTAGTAGATGAGGAACAGGAACGCGAAGAACGAGTCTTTGACCATGGTCACCGCAAAGTACGCGAAGACCGGGTAGAACATGTAGAACGCGGCAGTCAGCTTGCGGAATTTTTCGTTGAGGCCTGCCATGTAGTTCGTCGCGTAGACGAAGCTGGCCGAGAAACAGAGGACCTGCAGGAAGTTCAGGACGAACGAGCCGAGCTGCGGGTGTCCGACCTTCTGAGCGAGCCACGTGGCGCCGCCGTAAACGATGGAGGTCAGGACCGGATGGTGGTCGTTGAGGCTGTGCACGATCGTCGTGTCACCTTCGTAGTAGTAGAGCGGCGCGGTGCCGTCGAGGAAGTCTTTGATCTGGTACTGGGTATCGAGCCCGCCTTCGATGCCGGGATAGACGAGGATGAGCAGGACGGTGTCGACGATGGCGATGTACAGGAACATCCACTTGCGGTCGAACAGCTTCCAGTCCGGGATCAGAGAGTCGAGTTTTTCACAGGACAGTTTCGAGAAGAAATAAAGGACGACGGAGAACAGCACGAATACGGCAACGATCTCTGCTGCGGTCATGAACCAGGGGTATTTCCCCTCGAGCGTGAAGCCGTGGTAGAGTTCGATGTTCTGTCCCAGCACCGCAAGAGCGGCTGCGATGAAGACCAGAATGTATTTGAGAATGTTGTCTTTCTTTCTCGTTTCCATACTTCTCTCCCGATGGATCAATGGTTTTTCAGGACCTGTTCGTACAGATCCTGCACTTTGGCGGTGTAGGCGCGGCAGTCGTACGTTTCTTTCGCGAACCGGTGGCCTTCTTCGATGATCGGCATGCACTCGTCCGGGTGGTCAAGCGCCCAGAGGATCTTTTCGGCGAGGTCCGCCGGGTCTCCGGTCTTGTAGTAGATGCCGTTTTCCATGTCGGTGACGATCTCCAGGGTCCCGCCGGAGTCCGACGCGATGACCAGCAGAGACGCCAGCATGTTTTCGATGGTGACACGGCCGAGCCCTTCCGAGTAGGAACAGGTCAGACCGATGTCGCAGGCCTCCCGCAGCGCGGAGAGGTCGCTCACGAAGTCTTCGATGGAGACGAAGTCTAAGTGGCGGGAATCGACGTAGTCATGCAGTTCTTCGGCATAAGCCGGGTCCCCTACCGTTCCCAGGATATGGAGTTTCAGGTCCCGGTCGGTCTTCTGCCGGGCGAGTTCCACGGCTTTGACCGCGTCGAGCTGTCCCTTGCCCGGGTGCAGGCGTCCTGCCATGAGCAGATGGACTTCCCCGCCCCTCAGGACCGAACGGACCGGCAGGTCGTAGAGCTCCGTGTGGATGCCGTCCTGGATGACGACGACGTCTTTCGTGACGAACGGTTGGAACTTCTCTTTGACCGATTCGCTGATGCTGATGCAGATGTCCGCGTCGTCCATCAGCTTGTGGACGCGTTTCGGCCGCAGGAGTTTGCGGTGGTGGTCCTCCCACAAAAAGTCACGGAAATGGCACAGGTACGGCAGTTTCAGCTCTCTCGCCGCCTGCATGCCCACACTGCAGAGCAGGGAATTGTTGTGAACGAGGTCAGGCCGGATGCCTCTCAGGCGGAGCTTCACGGTCTCGACGCAGAGGCGATTTACGGGCGCCGAGTTCAGGACCCGTTTCAGAAAGTCCAGGACCGGGTTGTCCGAGTTCAGCGTCGGCGGGATGAGCGCGTATTGATAGGGAATGTCGCGTTTTTTCAGTTCAGAAAGCAGCGGCCCGCGGCGGTTCACGAGCACGACCGGCTCATACCGGTCGCGGTCGAGGCCGTCCAGTAAATCGAGAAGAGACCGGTTCGCGCCGGTCAGATTCGGTTTGTGGGTCACATAGCAGACTTTCATTCTTCGGCTTCTTCTTTCTGAACTTCTTCTTTTTCTTCTTCTTTTTCGTTTTCTTCAGTATCAGACTCTTCTTTGACTACATCGCCAAAGAGCGCTTTGACACAGATCTCGGCGGCGTTCGGTTTGCTGTAAGTCATGAATTCGTCCCGCAGTTTGCGGACACCGGCCACCTCTTCGGGGTAGTCCATGTTGAGGATGCGGTCGATGACCTCCTCCTCGGTGCGCAGGACACCGCCATAGTAGACTTCCTCGGCGTCGAAGTAGACGCCACGCTCCGCTTTGTACTGCTCCCAGTCGTAGCCGAAGCAGATGAACGGCTTTTCGAGGAGCGACCAGTCGAAGCAAATGGAGGAATAGTCCGTGACGAGGATGTCGGCGGCGATCATGAGGTCGTTCAGCGGCTCGTAGGTCGAATAGTTGACGACGAAGTCGTTGAATTCGACGTTCATGAGCTTCGAGGTGCGGTCGTGGGCGCGGAACATGATCATGTAGTCGTCGCCCAGTGCTTCGCGCCATTTGTCGAAGTGGACCGGGATGTCGAGGTCGAACGTGTCTCCCCCGTTGATACTGTCTCTCCAGGTCGGCGCGAACAGGATGACCTTCTTGTTGACCGGGATGTCGAGCTTCATGCGAAGGTCGAACCGGTCGGCTTCTGAAACGCCGAAAAGCGAGTCGTTACGCGGCATCCCGCACTCCAGGAAACAGTCCGGAGAGGCGTTGAGCGCCGTCGTATACACTCGCTTGTCGTGTTCGCACGAGACACAGAGGTAGTCGATATCGGAGTAATCGAACGTCCCCGAAAACTTGTCATCGTTGCCGATGGTCTTCAGAGCGACACCGTGCCAGGTGTTGAGATATTTTGTTTTGGGGTTCTTGAAATTGAGGCTTCGCTCAATATTGTTGTCCGTGATCCAGTACTTGGCCTGGAGCGCCGTTGTCACATATTCCGGAGAGTCCATCTGGACCATGTTCAGGAATTCGCCCTGGAAGTTCTCCGGGTGGTTGAAGGCCCAGACCACGTGGAAGCGGTCGTATTCCTTATGCTTCTGCATGTACTGGAAAATGGCGTAGGGACTGCCGGAAAAGTTCTTTCCGGTGTTGGCGACGATGAGCACGAGGTTCTCGTCGATCTCCTGCGTCTTTCCATAGGAAGTCAGAGCGGCGCTGCCCAGTTTCTCATAGGCGGCGCGGATGACAGGATGATGCTTGATCTGATAAATCAGCTTCTGTTTCGTCAGCATAACTACTTAATCCTTCTCTTCTCCATAAAGGTCCTGTTTGATCTGCGTGGTGCTGATCTCGGGCGTTCTCGGCAGGTAGACGACCTCGACGCCCTCTTCCTTCAGGAAGTCGAATTTGCCTTCCCAGTCATCGCCGATGACGAACGTGTCGATGTGGTACTCGTGGACGTCCGTCTTTTTCTGCTCCCAGTTCTCCTCGGGAATGACGAGGTCGACGTAGCGGATGGCCTCGACCAGCGTTTTGCGCTGCTCATAGGTGAAGTAGGACTTCTTCTGCTTCATGTTCCAGTTGAACTCGTCGGTAGACACCGCAACGATCAGATAGTCGCCCTGTTCCTTGCAGCGTTTCAGCATGTTGATGTGACCGTAGTGAAGCAGGTCGAAAGTGCCATAGGTAATAACTCGTTTCATAGTTCTGTTCTCCTGTATTGTGGTGAGTTTTGTGGCGATTTACTGCAATTTCTTACAAATCATCGGCGTGTCTTTGCGGTAGCCGCGGTTCAGTCCGTTCGCCAGCATAAAGGCGATGAACGAAATGATGTACGCGGTGTGCTCGATGGTGGTCGTCGTGAAGAGGAACAGCAGCAGGACGAGGCAGATGAACGCTCTCCAGTCTCTCTTGTGGAGGCTCGCGAACATGCCGTAGACAAAGGACAGATAATAGCCCATGAAGAACCAGATGCCGCCTTCACAGAGGATGGCCATCGGCGAGTTTGTGAAGCCTGTATTGGAACGGTGCTGTCGTCTCCAGGAGGCGTATTGCAGACGGGCCTCTATATCGCCAAAGCCGGCACCGAACCAGACGTGGTCCCGCCAGCCTTTGTAGCCGTTGCGGAAGTCTTCGGTACGGGAGCCGCCCGAACGGGAGGCCAGTTTGTCGGCGATGAGCGAGAAGCCGACAGCGGCGAGCGCCAGACCGAGGACGGTGACCAGGACCAGCTGCTGTTTCGCCTTTTTCGCGGTGGCTTCGTCTTCGCTGCGGGCGCGGACGATGAGTGTCGCATAGAGGTCGACGACGATGAGCATCATCATGAAGAGATATCCGGTGATGCTGAACGTGGTCAGGATGGTGCCGCAGAACCAGAGGATCCGGAACCAGCGGAATTTTGTGTGGTGGTCGTTGATCATCAGATCGAACATGAGGGCCGTGCACAGGTGCAGGCTGAACATGGGCGCTTCCGTGAAGATGCCGATGTTCCGGTAGAACCGCATGCCGTGGATGAAGAAGTCGTTCTGCCAGTGGAAATAGATGCCGTAGAAGCTCCAGATGCGCCGGTCAGCGCCCCATTCGATACGGAACGGCCGTGTGGCCGGGAACCACTTCAGGACAGAGCAGGTCAGCCACATGAAGACCGCGATGAGCGCAATGATGAAGACGATGTCGATGTAGTGCTTGAACAGCTGTTTGATGGTCCCCCGCACCATGTGCCCGTAGAAGTAGACGAACAGCAACAGCAGCAGAACGATGAACTTCGCGAGCAGCCGCTTGAGGTCTCCTCCGGACACGAGTGCATAGATGATGATGTACGCGGACCAGATGCCTGCGACCGGGAGCAGTTTCTTCAGATGCTCCCACAGGAATGCCGTCGGCAGGACCACGAGCTGGACGCAGATGAGTCCGGCGAGGATGTAGAGCGTGTAATAGTCTCTGTCCAGCGCAAAGTAGTAGACGGAATGCGTATTGATGATGAGTTCAAAGACGATCAGGAAGTCCAGGATGAAACTGAGCTTCTGACGCCAAACGGGATAGTCGTTGAGGTTCGTCATTGCAGTCCTTTCGTGATCGCAGTCGTAAGATAGTGGCCGCTTCGGGTCAAACGGGAGATGCGCAGAGCGTTCTGACGCATGTCTTCATACTCGGAGGCCGTCAGAGCGGCAAGTTTTCCGCCAAGTTCGTTCAGAGAGGCGACGGTGACGCCGACCTGTTCCCTTTTGACGAAGTCCGCGACGGCAGCTTCCTCCCAGACGACGACGGGAATGCCGGCGGTCAGGTACAGGGAGAGCTTGTGCGGATCGTTGAGGCGCAGGTAGTTGCCAAAGTTGCCGGAACAGGTCTCGATGGACGTGCCGTCCCAGACGAGACCGAAGTCTCCGCGGAGTTCTCCGACGAGTTCATCCGGCAGGAACGAGCCCATGTAAGTCACGTTCTCCTGCCCGAGGTCCTCGTAACCAACGCCGTAGAGGTTGAACCGTACACCGTCGACGTTTCCGAGTTCCGTCAGGTAGACACATTTCTCGGGCGACAGGTTGCCGGCGATGATGACACGGTTGCGTTCCCCGTCCGGTTCGCGATTAACGTCTCCGGCTTCCGGGTCGAACCCGGTCAGATAATCGAAGATGCCGAGCGGGATGAGTGACGCTTCCAGGAGTCCCTGGCTGACGAGATAGCCTTTCATCTTTTCATTATGGCAGATGATGTGGTCGGCCGCGCGGATGAGGCGTGTCTCTTCAAGGTAGATGCGCATCCGTTTCATGAATGGCAGTTCGCTCGTATCCTTGTACCGCATGGTCTCGAGGTCGTGGATGAGGAACGTGACAACGATGCCTCTTTTGCGAAGTGCCCGGATGAGTCTTGGAAACAGCGCGCTGTGAGACCGGGGCGGGAATTGCATGAGCACCTTGTCCCCTGCGCCGAGTCCGCTGAGCTGTTTCTTCCAGAAGCGGTAATTGCTGAGGGTGGTCTGGACCGCGCCGGAGATCGTATCTACTTTTTTATACGGAATGACGACGTCGACCGGCGTGAACCCCAGCTTGTCGAGGATGGCCTCGACGTCGTTGCGGGCTTTGCTGCCGGCGTTTTTCCGGGAGTGTTCCAGCGCGTCGCGCTCTTTCAGATAGAACTGTTTCATATCGCGAAAAACCACCAAATATAGGTCACAAATAAAGAAATCGGGCAAGGTGTTGTGTACACCTTACCCGACATTATAACATAATAATTAAAATATGGGAATAACTCCGAGGACAGGAAGTTCCAGGTTTTCCGTGACATCTTTTTCCGTCACGAGGAAGGTCCTGGAAAGGACACGGTACAGCGCAAAGGCAAGTGCCAGGAGGAACCCGGCGAATGCGGCGACTGCGGTGTATTTCCCGACATCCGGAGAAACCGGAGTGGTTTTGTAATCGAGGTCTGAGACGATCTTGCAGGAACCGGCTTCGACCGCTTTTTCGATCTCCGGAGGAGCCACTTTGATGATCTCCCGGACGATCTTTTTCGACAGTTCGACGTCTTCGGTGACCGCGGATACCGTGAAGACCTGAGTGTCCGTGACGGCGTCGACGGAGATGATCTTAGCAAGTTCCTCATAGGTCATGTTGAGGCCGAGGTTATTGATGACCTGGGTCAGGACATTGCTGCCTGTGATGATGAAACTGTACGTAGATACAAGGTTTTTCGCGGAATTGACCTGGTCGTTGGAAACGAGGTTCGCATCGGAACTCGTGTTGACGATCATGTCGACAGACGCGATGTATTTCTTGCTCATCGCGAAATTGCTGAGCACGAAACCGAGGATGCCGCAGACAAGCGTTGCCGCGAGCAGGACGGCCCAGAACTGCCGGATGGCGTCGAGGACTTTGCCGAGATCGATCTCGATCTCATCGTTTTGCCGGGCGGAACGCGCCAGAGCTTCTTTTTGTGCTTCACTCACAGTCGTTCCTCCTCTCAAGCCAGACTCAGGTCCGGGATGACACCCAGGACCGGAACGCCAAGCAGATCTTTGACGTCATCGGTATCGACGATGAAGTGGTTCTGCATCTCGCGGAACAGCGCGAACGCGAAGGAAAGTGCCAGACCGACGAGACCCATCAGGGCGACGGTGCGCTTCATGCCGGGGCGGATGGCGTCTTTCTTGACCTCTACCCCGCTGACCGGGTTGCATTTTCCGGCTTCGACGAGACTGTTGAGGGCTTCGGGCCCGATCTTAAGATATGCTTCGGCGATCTGTTTCGAAAGTGTGGCATCTTCCGTGATGACATTGACTCGTACGATCTGGGAGTCGGTCACAGGTTCCGCAACAGCCAGTTTCTTGATTTCCAGAGAACTCATGTCGAGACCGAGGTCCTTGATGACCATGTTCTGGACTTTACTGCTGTTGAGGATCTGCGAATAGGTCTTTGCCAGATTCTTCGCGGAGTTGACGTATTCGTTGGACACGTTCTGGTCGTTGGCTTCGACATTGTTGGTCTGAACGATCATGTTGACCGATGCCTGGTATTTTGGAGTGACCAGAAACTGGGAATACAGGAAACCTAGGATGGCGAAAATCAGCGTGGTCGCCGCGATCAGGATCCAGTATTTCTTCAGTGCGTTTTTGATCTTCCGGAATGAGAGTTCCAGAGTATCCTGATCTCCGACGACCGGAGTGTCAGGATAGCCGCCGGAGACGGCCTGGGCGGCCTCCATGGCGGCTTCATACGCAACTTTATAGGCCGCTTCGAAAGCAGCGTTTTGCGCTTCACTCATTTCACTAACCCCTTATCTACCGTGAACTTCTGTCCGTTGACGACCACGGGTCCGATGTAATTGGACTGGACTTCTCCGTTCTGAACGAACCAATTCCCCTTGGCGTTCGGTGCAAAGCCGTTGAACAGGAGGTCGACCTGACCGTCTTTGATCATGAATGTGCCGTTGGCAGCTTCATAAAGGCCCTGGTACAGGAAGTCGACCAGTCCGTTGGTGATCTTCCAGGTGCCGTACTGGTTGCCGGCAAGTCCGTTGTAGGTCGTGTCCAGTTTATCGTTGACATAATAGCCCCATTTTCCGTCCGCGCCCATTCGAACGACTCTGGTCGGAGTGACGGCCAGCTTGTTTGTCGTCGTCTCATAAGCGTATGCGGAAATGGCGGGTGTTTCTTCAAAGACCAGCTGGTCGGTCGTTTTTCCAAGCACCTGGATCATGGATTCCATCTCAGTGAGAGGAATTTTGGAGCTGACTTTGACCGCGGGAAGATTGGTGTACCCCATCTTGGCGGAGTCGGCATTGAAGGTGACGGTGTTGTCGATGGTCACATTCATTTTGGAGCCGTCGCTCGAGATGTCGAGGTAGCCGATGTCGAGCGTGCCGGGACCGGTGATGGTGCATCCGGTATCGTAGCCGATCGACTCGAGCGACAGATAGTCGAGCGAGTTGTGGCCGACGACATTCAGCTTGAAGTCCTCGCCCATGTTGGCGATGGTCAGCGAATAATGGGTATTGTCCTTGCTGAGCTCCACGTTCTTGAAGGTCAGCGTGTTGGACGGTTTGTCATAGGTGATGCCCTTGAAATCGGTGTTCAGCAGAATGCCGGAGAGATAGATGAACTTGAGGTCTTCCTTATCTTTGGAGACCAGAGTGATCTCGGCGGTATGCTTCCCGTCAGCAGGCCCCTTCTCTGCTTTGACAGAGACTCCGGAACCGACCGAAAGAGTCGACAGGAACAGGGCGCATGCGAGGAAAGCCGCAAGCAGCACGATCAGGACAGTATTCTTTTTGAGAGAATAGTAGGTCATTTCGTAGCTCCTGTGAACGAATGATAGAGGCGATTGAGGTCGATATACTCGGACTCGGCGCCGTACTTCGCACCGTTTCCTTTATCTGTATATTGCCACATGGTGATTTTACCGTCAATAGAATTCATATATTTTCCATATCCGGTATTGGGGAAGTTATAACTACCGGTATCGTTATAGTACGCGATCCAGAACGGAGCGTGGATGCGGCTGGCGACCAGGTTGTTCTGCAGCCAGGAAACCGAGCAGTAGATCATCGGTTTGTAGCCGGCTTTCTGGATGAGGTCGCAGTAGTAATTCGTGACGTCGGTCAGCTCATCTGCCGTCATATTGAGCTTGTAGTTGCTCTCGAGCTCGAGATCGAGGCAGACATAACCGGTGATCTTCTTGCCTTTCAGGATGCTGACGAGGTAGTCGGCCTGGGTCTTGGCCTTGGTCATGGCCGCATCCTTTGTGGTGTTGTAATGGAACGTGGCGAACTGGTAAACACCGTAGTCGATGCCGTACACTTCGCACTGCTGCGAGTTGTAGTCGAATTTGACGTCTTTGGACGTGGCGTAGGCGGCCCGCATCATGACGCCTTTGACACCGGAGGATTTCATGGTGCCGAAGTCGATGTTGCCGTTCCACTTGGAGATGTCGACGACGATGCCTTTGGCTTCGATGACGACATTGCCGTTCTGATCGGTGATGATGTCGTTGTTGGCAAGGTTCTTCTTCTGCTGTGCCGAGAGACCGCTCTTGGTGGTCGTGGTGGTCGTGGAACTTGAGGAGGAGCCCTTCGACTTGCCGGCCGTCGTATCTTCGATGGCGATGCCGTTCTTGGGCGATGCAGTCACCTTGCTGTTTTTGATGGTGTAGCCTTTGTAAGTCCCGTTGTACTTGAAGTCGATCTTGCCGCTTCTCACGTACCAGGTGCCGTATTCGTTCTTGACGAGGCCGGTACGGGAATAGTCGACCTTACCGTCTTTGAAGTAGTACCAGGTGCCGTTCTCATCGGACGCGAGACCGTTGAACGCGAAGTTGACCTTGCCGTTCTCGATCCGCCAGCTGCCGTACTCGTTGCTCTTCATGCCGGTATAGTCGAACTGGACCATGCCGTAAAGGCAATACCACCAGCCGTACTCGTTCTTGTACACGCCGGTGTCTTCGAAACGGACCTTGCCGTCGACAATACGATACCAGCCGTTGTCGTTCTGCGCGATGCCGGTATAGCCGAAGTCGACCTTACCGTTCACAGTACGCCACCAGCCGTAGTCGTTCCAGGCAATACCGGTATAGCTCACCCGGGTCTTGCCCTGGTAAGTCCACCAGATATTGTTCTTGGAGTCATATAATTTGACTTCCAGCCCGTTGCAGGATGTGACTTTCTTCAGAGAAGCAGCCTCTGTCTTATTTGCGGGCATGGCAAACATCCCGAGCACGAGTGCCAGGATGATCAGGAGAACCGCGAACACAGTGACCAACTTTGTGTTCTTTTTGCGTTCAGTGATTTGTGTGTTGATTGCCAATTGTTTTTCCTTTCATTTTTGACGGGTCCGCAACATGGAAAACGGACCTATAACCCTATAATTAATTTAAAACAATTATAACAATAAATGACGAAAATGTGAACCCACTAGATACTGTGGTAAAACCGCGCAGTAACAACAAAAAGAGCAGTTTTCGACCGACTTTTGGCCGATCGCCTACTGCTCTTTAGTAACAAAAGTATTACAATTTGGTGTCAACGTCAGGATGCTTTTCCTGACACTTTTCCGGTCTGAACGGAATATCCCTGGTAAGTACCGGTGAAGCCGAACTGCACAGTACCGTTTTTGACGTACCATGCTCCGTGATTGTTGGCGATGAGCCCTTCATAAGTCGGAAGGACCTTGCCGTTTTCGATATAGTGCCAGACGCCGTCCTCTGTCATGTAGAGGCCGCCGTAGTTGAAATCGACTTTTCCGTTTCGGATCTTCCAGGTACCGTTCTCGTTATCGGCGAACCCGTTGTATCCGAAATCGACTTTACCGTTTTGTACTTTCCACCAGCCGTGGAAGTTCTGGAACACGCCATCGGCGTTGAAATCGACCTTGCCGTTTACGATGCGCCACCAGCCATAGTCATTCTGCGCAATGCCGGTGTACTTGAAGTCAACGACTCCCCCGACGACTCTCCACCAGCCGTTGCTGTTTTCGGCAACGCCGGTGTAGTTGACGCGGGCTCCGTTGGACTCCTTCACAGTGACCCAGCTCTTCCCCACCTGTTTGACCGTGAGACCCTGGCAGGATCTGACGATCGGGTAGGACCTTGCTTCGGCAGGCGATGAATTACTTAAGAAAAAGACACCTAAGAACAGCAGGACCCCCAGCAGCACCGACACGAGCACTGCAGACCAGTTCATACGGACTGCCGGGTTCGAGTGTTTTGTCATGTTAACTCCGTTCTATAAAACCACTCCCGCAAAAAACAGTTTTTGCGGGAATGGAAGATATATCAATTGTGTGTTAGTAATCGATTACAGTATGAGGTCAGGCCTGAACGAGACCGTTGACGACGTTGTAGACAGCGCCGGCTTCGGTGGCGAAGGGGCCGTTGTAGTTGAAGTCGACCTTACCGTTGGTGACTTTGTAAAGGCCTTTGTCGCCCTGGAAGAGGCCGTTCGCGTTGAAGTCGACCTTACCGTTGACGATTCTCCAGGTGCCGTTCTCGTTGGAAGCGAAACCGGTGTAGTCAGAAGCGACTTTGCCCTTCTGGGTGTAAGCATACCAGTTCTGGCCGCTGCCTTTGACCGTCAGCTTGCTGGAATCGTAGTTGGTGGAATAACCGGTGTCGTTGGAAGTGACGACAGCGCCGCCTGCGATGACGTAAGTCTTGTTGTTGTAATTGACAACGCCATACTTGGCGAAGTTGACTTTACCTTTTTCAACATAGAACTGACCGTTGTTGTTGCTGAAAACGCCGGTAGCATTCCAGTCAAGGCGACCGCGGACGATTCTCCACCAGCCGTTGCCGTTCGGAGCGATGCCGGTGTAGTCCCATGCGATCTGGTTGCCGTCGAAGGCATACCACTGTCCGTCGGGAGCCTGTTTGACCGTCAGCTTGTTGCAATCATACTGTTTATATTTGTAATCTTTTTCGAGGGTAGCTTTGCCGTCACGGATGACGTAGGTTTTCTTGTTGTAGGTAACGGTGTCGTTCTTGTCGAAGTTGACCTTGCCGTTCTCGACCCACCAGGCGCCGTAGCTGTTGGTGAAAACGCCGTTGGCTTTGAAGTTGACCTTACCTTTGACAACTCTCCACCAGCCGTTGTTGTTCTTTGCGATGCCGGTGTACTTGGTGTTGATCTTGTTGTTTTTCTTGTTGAAGGCGTACCAGTTGCCGTCTTTCGCTTTTTTGACGACCATGGTCTCTTCGATCGGGGTTGCGGCAGATGCTGTCGTAGAGCTGGTGACCATGACGAGACCGCCGAAGACGGTGACCATCATGAGAGCTGCGAGAAGAACTGCCCAGATTTTCGTTGTGACCTTTGTCATTGTGTTTCCACTCCTTTG
The DNA here is from genome assembly GCA_017433225.1 of Clostridia bacterium. Classification (GTDB taxonomy): domain Bacteria; phylum Bacillota; class Clostridia; order Oscillospirales; family Acutalibacteraceae; genus RUG420. The sequence goes on along the minus strand of JAFRHS010000039.1, from coordinate 22,282 downwards.
TGATTTTTGTCTTCTGATTTCTGTCAGAGGCTGTGCGATCTACCCCCGTAGTCTGTGACAACATGTGTCCGCACAACCATTATTGAGCACCTCAATAATATACGAATTGGAAAAAATGCGCAATACTCTTTTTTAAATTAATTCAAAAAACAATTTTTGGACATTCGACGAAAAAGATAATTCAAAAATCGAAGCCGGAAAAACCGCATAAATAAGCGAAATTTCGAATGTCTCAGATATCTTGCTAGTTTAAACTTTCCTTATAAATTGTGTACAATCTGTCGCTGATTTTTCCCTGTTTTTTGTAGTCATAAATCGGACAGTTCTCAAATCAAAATTATTCATAATACGATTTATCGGACCGAAAAATTTTCTTTCAAGTGTCCCTTTTTTAGCATTTCCATTCCTATACCTCTATGATAATATGAACGAGCACAAACACAGAAACTTGAATCAGAAATGGGGTGCTGCTTATGACTTCGAATTGGAAGACCATGCGGAATACACTGGTCTGGCTCCTGGTTGCCGTCATCACGATGGCGATCGTCGTCTCCAGTCCGTATGTGGTCAAAACATCGGCAGCGTCCCTCCCCACCGTCAAAAGCTGCAAAGGACTCACCGTCAAACAATCCGGCAAAGACTGGGTCACCGTCAATGCGAAGGGCGATCAGGTGAACTATACCGGTGTCGCCCAGAACAATCTCGGTTGGTGGCGCGTCGAAAACGGAAAAGTCAACTTTAAGTCGACCGGCGTTTACCAGAACGATTACGGCTGGTGGCGCGTGGAAACCGGCAAGGTCAACTTCAAGGCGAACAAGATCTATCAGAACAGTTACGGCTGGTGGAAGACCACCGACGGAAAGGTAACGTTCAAAGAGAATGGCGTCTTCCAGAACGACCTCGGCTGGTGGAAGGTCAAAGACTCGAAAGTCGACTTCTCCTTCACCGGCATTGCATCCAATCAGTTTGGATCCTGGTATATCGAAGATGGTAAAGTACGTTTCGATAAGAATGGTTCTGTCAAATATGACGGCAAATACTATATCATCGAAAACGGAAAAGCCACTCCGACCGATCAGAGAGACCGTCGCGAGGAAGCTGTAGAAGTTGTCAAGGAGACTCTGAAAGAGTATCCCATGTCCCGCGCGGCCATGATCGATCTCCTCACCGATAAAGAGGCACTTGGAGAAGATGTCTTCACCAAAGAAGAGGCCACTTACGGTGTCGATCATGCCGGAGTGAACTGGGATGATCAGGCATTTCTTGCCGCCACGCTCTATCTTCTGGAAGAAGATGCCGAGACTCCTACGGGACTCTCTCGCGCTCTTTTGAAAGAGATCCTGAAAGAAGACCTCTATACGGACAGCAACATCAACTCCTGCCTGAGTAAAATCGACAAGGACTATCCGGAAGACTCCAATTTCTGGAAGCAGTCCGCTCTCATCTCCGCTCAGATCATTGCTGATGCTGACAAAGAAGATCCCGATGTCTCTTTCACCAGAGACGACATCAAGAATGCGCTGATCGATTATCTTCTCTTCACGGAAGCACAGGCAGCCTACGGCGCCCAGAACGTAAAACTCTAAGAAGACCACCGCAAAGCCCGGCTTTTGCTCTACTAAATTGGTAACCCTAGATTTGTGCGTTTCGTTTCTGACCTAACTCGAAATGCTCATTTCTAATTACAAACACACACAAACATGGAAAAAAGCAGTCTCCCCCGAGGCTGCTTTTTCCATTTCTATTTGTTTTCAGAATGCTGTTTTATGCTTTCCAGGGGTTCTCGGCCTTGGGATCGGTCGGGTCCCAGCCGGCGTACGGGCTGTTCGGATCGATCTTCTGGGCTGTTGGTCTGGCAAGCGGTTCGCGGATACCGGTCCCGTCGTAGATATATACGAGGGTGCCTTCCGGGCAGCGGTTTTTGATCCACTTGGCGTCGATCGCCGCGAGACGGATACAGCCTGCGGAGGCGTTGGTACCGAGCTTGTTGTACTCAGCGGTCTCCAGCGTGGACGGGTCCTTCTTCTCGTACGGGACCGAGTGGAACAGGTACTGGCCGGTGATGCGCGTTGCATACTGGCCCCAGACGCCGCCGTTCAGGGCGCGCCACATATAACGGTCAGAGGTGCGGAACAGACCTTTTTTGGTGGGGCTCTCCGCCTTGCCGCAGGAGCAGATGAACGCTTTGACGGGCTTCGAGAAGACGCCGTCCTCGTCCTGCTGGTACGCAATAACGATGTTCTGGCTCGTATTGACCGCGAAGCAGTATTCGTGGTCTTTGGCGTATGCTTCGTCAGCGGCGCCAAAGGCTTCCACGACCTGGTCCGGAGCGGACGGGATGAAGATGTCTTTGATGGCATCGCCCACCGTTCCGTTGTTTGTCGTCGTCGGTTCCTCCGGCTGCGTGACCGGCGGGTTGCTTCCCCGCGGAACGAGGCTCGTGAGGTCCAGAGCGGATGCCATGGCAAAACAGGAAACCATCATTCCGACCATCAGGAGGACGGCGAAGACACGTTTCATAACTGTGTGTTTCATTTTAAAGATCTTCTTTCAATAAGGATTTGTGCTGCGGCGATTTACGGATTGCAGTAGCTGCAGGGCTTGTAACCGCCTTTGGTGGCAGCGGCTTTGGTCTTCAGGAAGACCTTGTTCTGCTCAGAGATGCGTTTGCCATAGCGGCAGTCGAGCGTATGGTAAACAAGAGAATCGGAGTTGCCGACAAACTTGCCGTCCGTTGCCGGAGCAGCCTTCTTGGCGGGAGCTTTCTTCGGTGCCGCCTTCGGAGCAGCTTTCTTGGCCGGAGCTTTCGGCGCGGCCTTGGGAGCTTCCTTCTTGGGCTCCTCTTTCTTCGGCTCTTCGACTTTGGGCTCTTCCACGATGGTCTTCGTGACGACTGGCTCAGCCTCAACATGAGGGATGATCGGCTGGGTCGGGGCCTTGAACATATCGACAGCCGGTTCCGGAGACTCTTTGCTGGACTTCCAGATGCCGTAAAGCGCTGCAGAGGCAATGCCGCCGATGGCTGCTACGGTCGCCCAGATGCCGGTGCGGTACCAGATGGGTTTACCCTCGTTTTCCTCAAGGTCGATGCTGACGACTTCGAGTTCGGGTTCCTGGATCTCGATTTTTTTCTTAGCCATAATGTAACTCTCCTTTTAGAATTTACAAAGGTGCAAATTACTTCACAGTAATTATATACATATTTATCATACAATTACAAGAAAAAGCACGGTAAATCGCCACTGCTACGCCTTTTTGCATCAAATGTCAAGGATTGATTGTATCTTATAATAAGATTATAATAGTTAAGCATACAAGTTTTTGTGAAAAATGGGAGGGTCATTGTGGCTAAATATCTCGTCAAGCGTGTCGCGCTGGCGCTCGTTTCCCTGTTCCTGGTCTGCTTCATCACGTTCTTTACGATGAACGCCATCCCCGGCGGACCGTTCAACGGTGAGAAAGCGAAGTCGGCTGCGGTCATGCAGGTCCTGAATGAACGCTACGGCCTCGACAAACCGGTCGGAGAACAGTTCTTCAACTATCTCAAAAACATACTCCACGGAGATTTTGGTGTCTCTCTGAAGACGGGGCGCGACATCGCGACCACCATCGGAGAGTCGTTCAAGGTCTCGGCCAAGATCGGCTTACTTGCTATTCTGGTCGCGCTCATCTTCGGCATCATCCTCGGTGCCATTGCTGCGCTGAACCGCAACAAGTGGCCGGACCGTGTCATCATCTTCTTCGTGACGCTCTTTACCGCCATGCCCAGTTTCGTTATGGCGTCTTTTTTGCTGCTCATCTTCTGCATCCAGCTCGAGTGGGTGCCGGTCTGGAGTACGAACAACCCGAACTACGTGCTGCCCGTTCTGGCGCTGTCCCTGTCCCCCATGGCGTACATCACCCGTCTGACGAAGACGAGTATGCTGGACGTCCTCGGACAGGACTACATCCGCACGGCACGGGCCAAGGGCGTCGCCCACTGGAAAGTCATTTTCGTACACGCGCTGCGCAACAGCCTCATCCCGGTCATTACCTACGTCGGTCCTCTGACCGCGTCCATCCTGACCGGCTCTCTGGTCATCGAGAAGATCTTCACCATCGGAGGTCTCGGCTCGAAGTTCGTTGACAGCATCACGAACCGCGATTACACCATGATCATGGGTACGACCATCTTCCTCGCCTTCATCATGATCCTCATGAACCTGGTGAGTGACATCCTGTACAAGATCGTCGACCCGCGGATCAAGCTGGATTGAGAAAGGAGAGGCGATTTATGGCGAAGAATTTCGATATTCCCACCCCAAAAAAGCGGCTCCTCTCTCTGCAGATGGATCCGAAAAAGTTCGAACCGGCCACCGACGCCGAAAAACGTCAGCAGGACGTCATGGCGGAGTCCACGACGTTCTTCCGCGACGGCATGCGCCGTCTCATGCAGAACCCGCTGGCCGTCATGAGTATGGTCATTTTGCTCCTGGTCATCCTGATGATGATCTTTGCGCCGCTCTTCGTTCCGTACGGCTATGAAGAGATGATCACCGTCAACGGCGTCAGAGACCCCGCTGCGGCGAACCTGGCCCCCTTCCACTACTCGGCGCTGGAACAGCAGTATATGGACCAGGGCGGCAAGATCTTCCCGCACATCATGGGAACGGACGAACTGTCCCGCGACTACTTCATCCGCGTGGTCTACGGCACCCGTGTGTCGTTCCTCGTCGGTGTCTTCGCGTCCCTTATGGTCCTCATCATCGGCGTCCTGTACGGCGCCATCTCCGGCTATGCCGGCGGCCGTGTGGACCTCTGGATGATGCGCATCGTCGACATCATCTACTCCCTCCCCGACTTGCTCATCATCATCCTGCTGGCGGTCGTGTTCAAGGAGTCTCTGGACTTCTCCCAGATCCCCATCTTTGCGAACCTGGGAACCAATATGGTATCCATGTTCATTGTATTCGGCCTTCTGTACTGGGTCGGCATGGCCCGACTGGTACGGGGGCAGATCCTGACCATCAAAGAAAATGAGTACGTCCTGGCGGCGAAGTCCATCGGTGCTTCGGCTAAGCGGATCATTCAGAAACATATCATCCCGAACATCATCAGTGTCATCATCATCATGACCGCGCAGGAGATCCCGGCCGCCATCTTCACCGAGTCTTACCTGTCGTTCATCGGCCTCGGTGTCGCGCTGCCCATGCCGTCTCTCGGTTCACTGGCGAACGCCGCCCGTTCCGGCATGCAGTCCTACCCCTGGAAGCTCGTCTTCCCGTCGGTCATGATCATTCTCATCGTCCTTGCCTTCAACCTTATAGGCGATGCACTGCGTGACGCGTTCGACCCGAAGCTGAGAAAGTAAGGAGGCGATCCACGTGTCTGAACAGAAAATCAGAAAGATCAATGTGCGTGTCGCCAACCCGAAACCGCATCGGGCCTCAAGCGACCACCCGGTCCTCTCGGTCGAGAACCTGCACACGAGCTTCATCACAGACTCCGGTGAAGTCAAAGCGGTCAACGGCGTCTCCTTCAATTTGGATGCCGGCAAGATTCTCGGCGTCGTCGGCGAATCCGGCTCCGGCAAGTCTGTTACGGCCTACAGCATCCTGCAGATCCTCGACCAGAACGGAAGCATCGTCGAAGGCGACATCAAATTCAAGGGCAAAAGCCTCCTGGAGTACTCTCAGAAGGAGCTGGACGCGTTCCGCGGAAACAACTGCTCGATCATCTTCCAGGACCCCATGACGTCTCTGAACCCGGTCTTCACGGTCGGCTATCAGATGAATGAGGCGCTGAAACTCCATACGAAGTACAATACGACCCAGCTTGCCAACGAGCGCTCCCGGCAGCTGCTCGAGATGGTCGGTGTCAACGAACCCGAAAAACGTCTCAAACAGTACCCCTTCGAGCTCTCCGGCGGTATGAGACAGCGCGTCATGATCGCCATGGCCCTCGCCTGTGAGCCGGATATCCTCATCGCGGACGAGCCGACCACGGCATTGGACGTCACCATCCAGGCGCAGATCCTCGAACTTATGAAGGACCTGCAGAAAGAACTGGGCATGGCCATCATCCTGGTCACCCACGACCTCGGCGTCATCGCCTCCATGTGCGATGAGATCATCGTCATGTACGGCGGCCGGGTCTGTGAACGCGGTACGGCGGAAGACATCTTCTATCGCCCCGCTCACGAATATACGAAGGGACTTCTGAAGTCCATCCCGAACGCGGACAACATGAAAGAGCGCCTGGTGCCCATCGCCGGCACTCCGATCAACCTTCTGAACATGCCGAAGGGCTGCGCGTTCTGTCCCCGCTGTGAAAACGCTCTGAAGATCTGCCTCGAAGAGGTCCCCGAAGAGCTGCAGATGCCGGACGGCCACTTTGCCGCCTGCTGGATGAACCTTCGGAACGAATACGTGAAAGAGCACGGAAAGGAGGTCTCCTGACATGGCAGACTACGAATACCTTGTCGAAGTCAACGACCTCCAGATGCACTTCCCCGTGAAGACCGGGTTCTTCAAGAAGACGCCGCTCAAAGCGGTCGACGGCGTTTCCTTCAACATCAAACCGGGTGAAACGCTCGGTCTCGTCGGCGAGTCCGGCTGCGGAAAAACCACCGTGGGAAGAACGCTCCTGCACCTGTACGAGCCCACCGGAGGGACCTTCAAGTTCAAGGGCGAAGAGGTCACGAGCAAGAACATCGGCCGTCTCCGCAAAGAGATGCAGATGGTCTTCCAGGACCCCTACTCTTCCCTGAACCCCCGTATGACGGTCGAGGACATCATCGGTGAGCCGCTGGACGTCCACCACCTCTACGAGAGCAAGGAAGACCGCAGAGAGCAGGTCCTGCACCTCATGGAACTGGTCGGCCTGAACGCGGAGCATGCCACACGGTACGCGCACGAGTTCTCCGGCGGTCAGCGACAGCGCATCGGCATTGCCCGCGCCCTGGCTGTACATCCGTCCTTCATCGTCTGTGACGAGCCTGTCTCGGCTCTGGACGTTTCCATCCAGGCCCAGGTCATCAATATGTTCGAAGAACTCCAGGAGAAGCTCGGAGTCACATACCTGTTCATCGCCCACGACCTTCTGGTGGTCCACCACATTTCGGACCGCATTGCGGTCATGTACCTCGGACGCATCGTGGAGATCGCGGATGCGGACGAACTCAACGAAAACCCCATCCACCCCTACACCCTTTCCCTGCTGTCAGCCGTGTGCGTGCCGGACCCCATCAAGGCGAAGGCGAACAAGCGTATCATCCTCGAGGGCGATGTACCCTCCCCGCTCAACATGCCCAGCGGATGTCCCTTCCGGACCCGCTGCCGCTACGCGACCGAACAGTGCGCACAGGAGGCACCGAGCCTCACGGACAGAGGAAACGGACACATGGTTGCCTGCTGGAACAAATGACCCGTCGTGAAGGGTTCCAGCTTACAATAAAACAAGGTTATTAATTCTTTGAGAAAAAAGGAGGAACAAACAAATGAGAACCAGAAAATGGATGGCCCTGTTGATGGCGATCGCCATGATGGTGACTGTTCTCGCCGGCTGCGGTGCTGCCAAGAAGGACACCGATGAGTCCGGTTCCTACACACCGGAATGGACTGAGTACGACAAGCTCATCAAGGACATCTACCAGGAAACGGACCTTGTGGCCCGTGAAGCCAAGATGCATCAGGCAGAAGACATGCTGATGGAGACCGGTGCGGTCATCCCGATCTACTACTACAATGACCTGTACCTCGAGAAGCCCGAATTCAGCGGCGATTACTCCACCCTCTTCGGCACCAAGTACTTCATGTATGCCAAGAAGAACGGACAGCCGGTCGATGTCATGCGCATCAACCTCGCTTCTGAGCCCGATCACCTTGACCCGGCGCTCAACTCTTCCGTTGACGGCGCTGCTCTGGCATCCAACTCGTTCGTCGGCTTGTACACCTCTGACGCGAACGACAACATCGTTCCGGCTCTGGCAGACGGCATGCCGATCGTCTCTGAGGATGGCACCCAGTACACCATCAACCTGAAGACCTGGCAGAAATGGTCCAACGGCGATCCGCTGACCGCGGAAGACTTCGTCTACTCCTGGAAGCGCGCGGCTGACCCGAACACCGCTTCTGACTACGGTTATCTGTTCGACGTCTTCAAGAAGGACGACAAGGGCGAGATCATGGTCCAGAACAACGGTTATGACCAGATCCAGTTCACGCTGAACGCTCCCTGCCCGTACATGATGAACCTTCTTGCGTTCCCGGTCTACATGCCCGTCCATAAAGCTTCTGTCGAAGCCGCGACCGACTGGCAGACCAACCCCGGCGCCTGGACTTCCGAGGCAGGCTTCGTCTCCAACGGCGCTTACACGCTGAAAGAGTGGAAGCACAACGAGTCCATGGTCTACGTCAAGAACCCGAACTTCTATGACGCCGCGAACGTCTCCGTCGACGAACTGCACTTCATGCTGTCCGCAGACGACACCGCCATCCTTGCCGCTTACAAAGCCGGCAACCTCGACTATGCCGACACCGTCCCGAACGGCGAGATCCCGACCCTCAAGAACTGGCCCGACTTCCACGTCATCGACAACCTCGGCACCTACTATGTCGGTTTCAACGTCAAGTCTGAGATGTTCAAGGGCAAGACTCCTGACCAGGCCAACAAGATGAGACGCGCTCTGGCACTCCTTGTCAACCGTCAGTACATCATCGACACCATCGGCCAGACCCAGCAGGAAGCTGCCACATCCTTCATCCCGACCGGTATGAGCGACAGCCACGGCGGCAAGTTCAAGGCCAATGACGATGCTTACACCTACAAAGATCAGGCCTCTTGCGGCTACTACAGCGTAGACGTCAACAAGGAAGAAGCCATCAACCTTCTGAAGGAAGCCGGCTTCGAATTCGACGAGAACGGCAAACTCTCTTCGAAGACCCCGCTTCACATCAACTACCTGACCAACGAAGGCACCGGCCATGAAGGCGTCGCACAGGCCCTTCAGCAGGACTTCGCGCAGATCGGTATCACGATGGACATCTCCGTCGAAGACTGGCAGACCTTCCTCAACGACCGTAAGTCCGGCAACTTCGATGTTGCCCGTGAAGGCTGGCTCGCCGACTACGACGACCCGATCAACATGCTTGAAATGTTCACCTCCGACTCCGGCAACAACGACTGCCAGCTCGGTAAATAAGCCATTTCAAATGAAAAGAGCACCTCGTAAGAGGTGCTCTTCTTTTGTTGTATTCGGTTGGCGATTTACAGGCCTGCCTTCGTGGCGCCGTACTCCGCCTGGTCGGCGGTAAAGCCTTCGAAGAGGAGCTGGTCGACCATGTCGCTGTGGTTGAAGGACGTGAGCTTCAGGTACTCTTCCGCCTTCTTGTAGGCCTGTTCGTTCCAGTCTGCGCCGCAGTGGTCGGCTGCCCAGGCGGCGTCGTTGGAGTCTACGCCGTCAGAGACGAGCTGTGCAATGAGCCAGTCTCTGGAAAACGCCATCTGGTTGATGTAATCGACTGCGCTGGCCAAAGCGTCCTGCTGAGCCTCGGTACCGCCGGAGAACTCCTGGCCCTGGGGCTGCTGAGCCTGCGACGTCTCAGTGGTGCCGGTCACAGTGCCGTTATTGGATGCCGGTGCCGTTTTCGTGGCAGCCGGAGTGTCTGTGGCGACCGGATTGGAGATGTCCACTTTGCCTTCGGTGACTTTGTAGGTCGATCCGTTGACTTTCACATATCCGGTGTACTTGAAATCGACGAGACCGTCTTTGATGAACCAGGTGCCCAGCTCATTGGAGCCGATGCCGTTGTAGCTGCGGACCAGGCTGCCGTACTGGTAAACGCCCCATCCGTATTCTTCTTCCGAGACTTTCGCGCCTTCCGGAAGGACGAAGTCGGCAGCTTCTACCAGCGGGCCTTCCAGTTTGACCTCGGTGACAGCAGGTGCCGTAGTCGTCTCATCGAGGAACTGGCCGGGCATATGTCCCGTTTTGAACAGGATGCCGATGATCAGCGCCGCCAGAAGCAGGCCCGCGATCAGCCAGAACCACCAGCGTTTGTAGAACGGAACGTCTTTTTCATAATCGGCGTAGGTACGGTCGAAGTCTTCGTTGATCGCGTCTTCGATCTCGGACTCGCGGGCGCTCCAGTCCACTTCTTCTTTGGGCTCCGGCGGCTCGTATTCGAACTCTCCGTTCTCCTGAACGTATTCCTGCGCGCCTTTATGGAACTCAACTGCGGTCCACTCTTTGGGCTCTTCGTTCGTGACTTTGTCAAAAACTTCGGTGTCGCCCTTCTCTTTATGGAAATTCAGTTTCTGCATGAGCAAGAGCTCCTTAGTCTCTCTCTTTCACGAAATAGACAGCGCCAAGCATCAGAGCGGAGACGGCAACAAGGCCGATCCAGACCGGAAGGTGGCTCGGGTCGTCGGTGTTGGCGGAACGGGCTCTGACGGTGGTGTTTCTGGTGGTGATGGTGCGGTAGGTCGTTCTCGTCGTGGAACGAGTACTGGTGGTCGTGGCGTTGGTCTTGAACTCGAAGAAGGAGTCGGCGCCTTCGACCTCAGTGGTCTCGTTGAGAGCCTTGCCAAGGAACAGATAGTAGGTCGTGTTCGCGGACAGGTTCGACTTGTTCAGCGGGACGGTGAACGTGACTTTGTTGTCCTTGAACTGAAGGTTGCTGAACTTGGCTCCGGTGTAATTGACCTTGTTCTTCTGCTCTTTGTCGGTGTAGACATTGATGTTCTCGGTCATCGTCTTCAGAAGCTCGACGTCAGTCGTTTTGCTGTAGTCGAGTTTCGGGGTGGCGTCCTTGAAGTCGATGGTGACGTTGATGTCCGGAGCACCGTACGTGTAAGTGGTGAGCGCGATGTCCGGCGTCGGAGCGGTCTTGGCAGGAGCCGGAGTCTCGTCAGACTTCGGCGTCTCGTCAGCCTTAGGAGTTTCATCGGACTTCGGAGTCTCATCGGATTTCTGATTGTTATCGCCTGTTGCAGTATCACTACTGGCGGGAGCGCTATCTTCTGCGCTGACATAAGTCAGCGAAAAGCTCATGAACGCAAACGCCATAAAGACTGCCATAATGATGGCAATAAGCTTCGTGCTTTTGATTCTGGTCATAAGAAAATCTCCTTCGTGTGCTTGAAGTTATAGTATTTCAAGTAACAGTATACCGTTTTCCCTTTTATAATACAATCCAAAAGTGGTATATTTAGAAAGAGAAGTATATGGAGGAACGAACATGATCCAGGATATTGCTCCCCACTTTTTAGACAACCATTTCGAGCCTGGCAAAGAGCCTTCTCCGGACAGCCCTGTCGTGTGTTTCAACGGCAAGGATGTCCTGCTTCGCTATGACGAGAAAACGGCTCGTGAAGCCGCTCTGACGCCCGAAGAGAGACCCGTCAACTTTGCCCTGGCCGAGAGTCATACTCCCGTTGGCGACCTGCACTTCCTCCCCACTTACGGCGAACTTCCGGAAGGGACGAATGTCCGTTTCCTGTTCACGTATGACGGTGTGGACGTGTATCGCGCAAAGCTTTCGGTGCTGGACCGTGCTCACAATGAGCCTGGCATCGACTATGGCGATGCACTGGTCGTCGCAAACAAAGCACAGAACACGCGTGTCATGGACGGTTTCCTGTTTGACAGTATCAAGGACATCCGGCAGCGGGTCATTCTTGAAAAGAACCAGGTCTTCCTGCTGATGACGGCACTGCAGCTGAACAACTGGTATATCGACAACCGCTACTGCGGACGCTGTGCCACGCCTACGGTGCACAGTCCAAGAGAACGCGCACTGGTGTGCCCGGAATGCCACCGGACCATCTACCCGCGCATCCTGCCGGCGGTCATCGTCGCTGTCACGCACTATAACGCAAAAGAAGACAAACATAAGATCCTACTGACAAAATACTCGCCCAAAACAGGTCATGCCTTCCCCTACTACGCTCTCGTTGCCGGCTTTACGGAGATCGGTGAGACGTTGGAAGGCTGCGTCCAAAGAGAAGTCATGGAAGAGACCGGCATCAACATCAAGAACATCCGGTATTACAAATCCCAGCCTTGGGCCGTCGTAGATGACCTTCTGATGGGCTTCTACTGTGAAGCGGACTCGGAGGAACTCGATGAAAAAGGCGACCCGGTCATCCATCTGGACGAAAATGAACTTCGTACCGGAGTCTGGCTCACCCCGGATGAGATGACCCTTCAGCCGGACGCCTATTCCCTGACCAACGAGATGATGCTCCTCTTCAAGTCCGAAAACATCCACTCACCTGCCGACCTGCCGCTCCCATTAGAACGCAAAGACATAGAGGCACTCGAGAGAGAGTACTACAAATAAATCGCCAAAGCATATGCAAAAAAGCAGCTCCCAAAAGGAGCTGCTTATTGTTTTGCTGTTTGCAGTTTTGTACGTACGTCGCTCAATGTCTGAGGAAGCATATTCAAATAAGAGGCAATGTATTTCTGAGGAATTTCAGAAGGAAAGTCTTCATAGTAGCTCAAAAACCATTGGTAACGTTCTTTGGCCTGCATGGTCATGAGTGAATAAAGCAGAGCGGTTTGCTCACTATAACACTCTATGAAATAAGACTCCAGATAGGAACGTAAGTCTGGATTGGATCTCATAACTTCGATCATCAAGTCTTTATCTACCTGCAAGACCCAGGTACGACCAATCGACTCCCAATAGAAGGAACCCTCAGTTATGCTGCTGTTTTCATCAAGCAATATATCCCCCGGATTATAGGCAAAACGGAATGTCAGATCATGTCCATTCTCATCGATCACGTATGCCCTTGCTTTTCCCCTTATTAAAAAATGGAACTGACTTTCTGGGTTGTCCGGTCTGAGGATGGTTTCCTTTTTATCAAATTGAAGGACCTTTGCCTGATTATTGATCTTTTGAAAAGTGTTTTTGTCTCGAATCTTCAAAACATCTTGTAAAAAAGAAGGAAGATCGGCTCCTTTGGTTCTCATGCTGGACACCGTCTTTCGTTATCCTGTTTGATACCTGATTAGTTTTACATTTATAAGACTATCTTTTTTCCACTAAGCTTTCATTCGTTTATAAGAAGAAGAATTCGTACAAACGAACTATATGATTTGAAAGCCGAAATAATTTGGCCAAATACAATTTTGATTATAACGATAACGTTGCATTTGTCGTCCCCATTAATAGTACTTTTCGAAGTGCTGCGATGCACCCTTTCAGCCCTGAATACCATTATTGGGACGCAAATAAATAAACTTTTTGAGCCACTGATATTCTTCGTCTGGGCGAATGAAACGCACTTTTCATATTGATACTATTAAGTCGCAAACAGTATTCATTCGTTAGTCGAAAAATACAAAAAGGAGGTTCATTACGAATGGAAAAAACAAACACATTGACAGCCAGAAAAGGAATTACTTTAGCAACTGCTCTGATCCTTGTCTTGGCCATGTTTGCTTCCCTGTTCGTAGTCACACTCGGCAAAGCAGCTGAAGAACAAGACCCGAATAAGTACACGGTTACGTTCGATGCCAACGGCGGCTACTTTGATGAAGTGGACGACAAGGGGAACAACAAAACCACCATTGCCAGAACTGGATATAAAGGACAGGGCCTGGATGATAAATCCCCGCTTGTCCCCCACTATCCGGCTGACAGTTATGGCATTGAGGGTAAATTCTTTGAAGGTTGGACAGCGACGAACGACACGAAGATCAATGTTGACGAAGCTACCTACGATCCCGAAAAAGACATTACTGTCAAAGCGGTCTGGTCCGATAAGATTGCTGTCTCTTTTGACGATCAGCAGGGCAACAAAGATAGTGTGACCACATACTATTTTGATAAAGACAACGCTCAGATCGACGTGCGTGAGATTCCGCAGCCGGATCCGGTAGACGGAAAAGTCTTTGCCGGATGGTATACCGACAAAGAATGCACGACGGAAGCGCTCGACTACGGTGTCATCACCCCCAACAGAACGGTCACCTACTATGCCGGTTATTCCGATGGAGTCAAGATCGTGCTGAATGCGAACGGCGGTCACTACCGTATCGCAAAAGGAACCAACGAAGATGGTTCCATCAACTACGAGTTCTCGACCACGAAAACGGTATACCTCCAGAAAGGCAATGAATTCTGGGAGGCTGCACCTTACGTCTGGTATGACGACAAAGTACCTGGCGGATACTACACTGACAACGAAGAATACAAAGAAGAAGTTGAATACGGTTCCATCGTCACCAAGGACCTTACCCTCTACGAGAAATGGGTCGACGCGGAAGAACTCACCGACTATTATTTCCTTGAATATAAGGTCTACAACAACGAAGCCAAGAGATGGGAGACCTTTGGTCCTCTTTATCAGATCCCAGTCGGAGATTCTCTTGTAAAGTACTACTATGAGAACCCCGGCGATACCGCTACTGCAAAGTTCCAGGGCTGGTATACCGATATGGGTCTGAAGAACCCGGCTCCTGCTTTTGACGGCTCTTACACTCCAACCGATGACATCACTCTGTATGCAAAATACAGCGATATCATCTCGGTCGATATCACTTACTACTATGCAAACAACAACGGAGAAGCCGTTCTGATCGATACCCAGGCCGCGACTTATGTTAAGGACGATGCGAAGTCTGACTTCTCTAACGACACACTCCATCGCCTTCTGACGGACGAAGAGCTTTCTACTCTCTATCTGAATGGCAAAGACGGTGCAAAGATTGACCCGACTAAAAATGGTATCTCTACTATCTGGTATGCCGACAAAGCGCATACCAAGGTCGTCAACAGCAGAAATGATCTGACTATCGACAAAGACAACAAGACCAACATGTATGGCGTCCTTGTCAAGCGTACCCCAGTCACTCTGTACACACCTGCAGCCATCGGCGGCGACATCACTCACATGAGCGACGTCATCTCTACCCCGCTTCCGGAAGGCAGCAAAGAAAAGTACATCACCGCGGAAGCTTATATCAATAACGATATGAAGCTTGGTGATGCAGCTAAGCTTTATTCCGTGAAAAACATTCCTGCAAAGGCAAGAATGGGCTTCGAGGGCTGGACCAAGACTGAAAATGGCACCACCCCTGTCAGCGATGAAACGGTCAAGAATACGACCAAACTCTATGCCATCATGAACCCTGCCTATGTGGTCACCTTAGATCTGAATGGTGGATATGACAGAGAGGCCGATGATACTTACGGAGCCAGAAAGAATGTTGTTACTGTCAATATTCCGAACGGCCAGAAACTGGGCGATCCGATTGAAGAAGGTTATGTTTACCCTGTTTACTATGGCGATAAGTACCTGAAAGGCTGGGCAACGGATCGCGCAGGCGAGAATATGGTTGAACCCAAAGAACTTGTCATTACAGAGAATACGACCCTCTATGCTCAGTGGGATCGTTATACCGATGAGACGACTCCGGAAGAACCCGATGAGCCGACTCCCGTCGAACCCGACGAACCGACTCCGGAAGAACCCGATGAGCCGACTCCCGTCGAACCGGATACCAAGTTCACCGGTCTGGCCAATGAGGTCGCGGAAGACGGCAACTGGTATTACTACACCGACGGTAAGATCGACCCGACCCACACCGGCGTCGACCAGAACAAGAACGGCTGGTGGAGAGTCGAAAATGGTAAGGTCAACTTCAAGGCTCAGGGAATCTACCAGAACAAGTATGGCTGGTGGAAGACCACTGACGGTGAAGTCACCTTTAAGGAGAACAGCATTTATCAGAACGAATATGGCTGGTGGAAGTGCAAGGACTCTAAGGTAGACTTCAGTGCACAGAGCATCTATCAGAACAAGTATGGCTGGTGGAAGACGACCAACGGTAAAGTCACGTTCAAAGAGACTGGTATTTTCCAGAACAAATATGGTCTCTGGTACTGCAAAAACTCTAAAGTCGACTTCAATAAAAAAGGTAAAGTGACTTATAACAAACACGTTTATAACGTCACCAACGGCAAAGCAGTCCTCGTAAAATAACCATTCGTAATTAAACCTAATAAACAGAGGCGATCCGTGACATCCCCGTGTCCGGGTCGTTTCTGTTATATAAAAAGCAGCTCCGTCAGGAGCTGCTTTTTTTATTGAATCGAGCTTAGTACAACAGGTATGTGTGGCAGACTTCGTAGCTGTCGAAGAGCTCTTTGCCCTTGTTGATGTTAGGGTCGTAGTGGGCAATCGTCGCCATAAAGTCGTCTCCGGGCTGTAGACGATCGGGTACAGCATATACATATACCGGTTCATCTGCATGGGCGATGTGATGCCGACCACCAGCAGGTACAGTGCGACCGGGACACTGAGTATGATGTAATACCGCCAGCAGACGGTCAGAGCGCCTTCGGACTTCCGGTCTCCGGTCGACTCCTGCAGGTTGGTGACGGACTGTTCTCCCCTGTCTTTCGAGAATGCCATCTCGATCATGCTCGGGAAAATGGCCAGAGACATCAAACCTGCGGCAGCCTCGGTGCCAAGGATGACCAGAGCCGATTTCCATTGCTTGTGAAGGAACAGATAGATCATCATTCCCAGCGTCAGAGCGACGACGTAGATGATGCAATAGAACTGTGTTAGTGCAGCAAAGATGCTGACACCGAAGAGCCGGAACAGATGATACCAGAGCGGATGGTCGGAAACGTCTTCCGGCGATGGATAGCCCATGATCTTATCGATCAGCCGCAAGGCAAAGTATGACAGCATGACAGACCAGCACATCGCCATCACATACATACGGATGAACACCATACTTATTGATTATCCAGCATAAGAATAATTAGAAGGGGCCCCGAGGAAAGAACCTTCGGAGCCCCTGTCTAAAAGGGACATAAGTATGGTATTTGTGTCATTGTGTTGGCGATTTACGGATCACCCTTTATTATTCTTCAGCAGGTACAGCTGCGTGCCGTAGAACGGGTTCGCGGTCGTCATGTAGAGGCCGTGGTCCGTCGGAGCGAAGCGAAGGCAGCCGTAGTTGAACTGGTCGCCGAAGCCGCAGTCTGTAACGTGTTCCCAGTGTTCTCCGTCGGCGGTCTTGAGCAGATGGAATCCGCCCGGGTCCTTACGGACCGTGTTGGAGACAGATGCCAGCATCTTGATGCCTTCCCAGTCGAACTTCTCTTTGAGAGAGTTCTTTGGGACTGCCGGAGCGTTGGCAGAAGCGGCCTTGAGCGCTTTCACCATCTCGAGGGTCTGCTTGTTCGCAAGGGACTTGAACAGCCGTCCAATGGCCGCAAACTGTGCTTTCCAGTCATCGAGAGACATATACAGAAGCGAGCCGTTGGTCAGGCGGGTCAGGTAGTTGTAGATGACCTTGGAGTCCATGGTGCCGACGTAGAACTCACCGTTGTAGACGGCACTCTTCCAGACGTACTCGACACAGGTGTTCTCAACGAGCTTCGTGAAGCCGACACACTCGTCGAAACGTCCGGTGGTCTCGTTGTACTTGTACATCTTCTGTGCGTGCTTGATGGTGTCGTGGACCGGTCCGACGAAGTTGGAGAGCTTGAAGTCCGGCTGCGTGATGGACAGCATGCCGGTAATGCCCATGATCTCGGACGTAATGGTGTTGTCGATGTTGTAGCAGTACAGCGCATCGTTGAAGACGCCGAACGCGCCGACGACAGACACGATGCCTGCGCCGTAGTCGACCTGGTTGCCCTTCGGGGTCTCACAGATGCCGGGATAGTTCACCGCGTTGTTGCCGACGATCTCGGTCCAGACCCAACCGTACTGGTTGGCTTTGGTCTTCTCTCCCCGCTTTGCCGGGTGGCCTTCATAGGCGATAAAGCCGCTGTGGCCCGGAAGCGTGCAGTACAGAGAGCCCTTGAAGGAGACCATGTCCCAGAACGGAGAACCGGCCGGGCTCTTGACAGCGGAGTCGTCCGAGTACTCATAGAAGTCATGGTAGTCCGCAACGTAGTTCCAGACGGTGTCGTCTTCGTTGCTCTTTTCGAGAACGGCGAGTTTGACTTTGTCTTCATCGCCCGGGTCTAATTCGAATTTGCTGTCTGCACCGGCGAAATAGAGTTTGCCGTCGAGGATGGCATTGGCACGGGTGCAGGCGCCGTCGGTGGTCTCGTAGACGGACGTGACGTTGTCGTCGAGGTCCACTTTGTAGATGTGGTTGACCTTGTTCATGTTGACGCCGCGGTATGTGGTGAAGTAAAGGTCGTCACCGAACAGGACAACGTTTCGGAAGGACACGTCGGTCTCGAAGATCTTCTCGAATTCACCGGGCTTGTCCTTGTGCATCTTATAGATCTGACCGCCGAGGCCCTTCGTCGGGTGCGGGATCTCATTGTTGGAGACGGTGTCCATCATCGCTTCGATGGTCTCCTGGGACAGGTTCAGGCCCTTTGCCTTGAGACCGGCCTGGATGATGGTGACTACGGCGCCGATGGTGTTGAACCAGGTGCCGATATAGATGTAATCCCCACGCTCCGCCATGGACCAGCCGTAGCCCTGCTGGCGGTCACCGACGAGACCGTCGACTTCTTTCGGTTTGCCGGTGGGGTTCGTAATACGAATGACGGTGTCCGAAGACTTGACTTTCACGGGAGTTTTCTGTTTGAGTAATGCCATTAGCAGACTCCTTTCTTCGATGCAATTCCCCTTTATACTCGTTTGTAGTCCCAGTGTTTTTTCGTGCAGGCTTTCTGAAGAGCTTCCGACTCTTTTGGGTACCGGGTACAGTCGATGACCAGGTCAGGCTTGATCTGCCCGATCTCCCAGAGAAGGTTCAGTTCCTTCTCCATGTCGACCTGCTTGAAATAGCAGTTCGGCGCGTCCTTGACGAGCTCCTGGTATTTGATCTCGTTCAGGTCCTGAGAATCGATGCCGTACACTCTGTGACGGTGCTCTACCCCTTTGCAGGCACTGAAAAAACCTTTTTCATTTCCTACTCCGCAAATGACAACTTTCATGTTAGTTACCTCGCATAAATGATGTTGCTTTTGCACTTACATTGTAACTCGTTCACCTTAAAAGAACAATAAAAGACAGCCCTCTTTTGAGAGCTGCCTTTTGCATTTCTGTTGGCGATTTACGGTCAGACCACTTTGCCGTTTTTGATGGTCTTGCCCTGATAGGTGCCGTTGAAGTCGAAGTTGACTTTGGAGTTCTCGACTTTCCAGGTGCCGTACTCATTAGAGAACAGACCGTTCTCTTTGAAGGTGACTTTGCCGTTGGTCGTCTTCCACCAGCCGTACTGGTTTTCGTAGATGCTCTGTGCCGTGAAGTCGACCTTGGAGTCCTTGCACTTCCACCAGCCGTATTCGTTCTGGTAGATGCTGTTCTCCTTGAATGTGACTTTGCCGTCAGTCGTCTTCCACCAGCCGTACTGGTTCTGATAGATGCCCTGTGCATGGAAATTGACCTTGCCGTTTTCTACACGCCACCAACCGTACTTGTTCTGGTCGACACCGGTGTGGGTCTTGTCGATCTTACCGTCAGTGTAATACCACCAGATGCCGTTCTCATCGGCCTCGTTGGCAAGACCAGTGAACTTGTTCACGGGTTCGACAGGCGTAGGCTCGTCGGGCTCTACCGGTGTCGGTTCGTCAGGTTCAACAGGAGTCGGCTCGTCAGGCTCGACGGGTGTCGGAGCATCCGGGTCCGCTGACTTGTTGATCTTGAAGGTGATCCGGTACTCATGACCGTCA
The DNA here is from genome assembly GCA_017433225.1 of Clostridia bacterium. Taxonomy (GTDB): domain Bacteria; phylum Bacillota; class Clostridia; order Oscillospirales; family Acutalibacteraceae; genus RUG420. Next base: position 2,627 of record JAFRHS010000039.1, on the reverse strand, counting down.
TAAGCGGAAGTGCGCGTCATGATGGGGTCGATCTTCATCGTGATGTTCGTTCCCTTGTCATACTTTGTATTGACAGGAACAAAGCGGATGAGATTGCCCATACCGTCCCCAAGGTACTCTTTCGGGAACTTGGCCATCATGGCAATACCTTCTGCAGGCTGCGTGCAGGCTGCGTCGGTATAGAACGTGAAGTACTTGGGAATATCGTTATAGTCTTTGCCGGTGATCACACTGTCTTCCAGATGATAGCTGAAATCGATGTAGAACTCCGGGGTGTCTTCATAAGTGGAGTCATCTACCGTCCAGACGAAGTCGTTTCCGGAAGAAACTGCGGGTGCCATGAAATCGACCACCACGCCGGCATCTGCCATCGCAGCGACGTCATCTTCATACGCTCCGGCACTGGCACGGTTCATGAATGCGATCCCGCATAGCGAAACCAACATGCACATTGCCATCAGGACGGAAAGAATGCTTTTATTGTGTGTGTTTGTGTGTGTCAATCCAATAATCTCCCTTCCCAATAATAAGACTTATATGTCATTATAAACATTATAGTGCAACAAAAGTGTATCAAACATTCACATTTGTCTATTGTCAATTCCATATTAATACATTTTTTTATAAAAGAAAAGCAGTCTCTTGTGAGACTGCTTTCTAAGATCTTATGCATTTTTCACTTCACCAAAACTGCAGCACCCTGTGTCACCTGATAAGTCTTTCCGTTGTACTTCACCAATCCGGAGAAGTTGAAATTGACTTTGCCGTTCTCGATGAACCAGGTGCCGAGGCCGTTTTTGGCGATGCCGTTGAACTTGAAATCGACCTTGGAGTCTTTGACTTTCCACCAGCCGTTGGCGTTCTGGAAGACACCGTTTTCTTTGAATGTGACTTTACCATTCGTGGTCTTCCACCAGCCGCTGGAGTTCTGGTAAATGCTGTTCGCGTTGAAGTCGACTTTGCCGTTCTCCACACGCCACCAGCCGAGTTCATTCTGGTACACGCCGTTGGCGTCGAAATTGACTTTACCGTTCTCGATGCGCCACCAGCCCAGGCCGTTGCGCTGGATCCCGGTGTAGCCGAACTGGACGATGCCGTCCTTGAAGTACCACCAGCCGAATTCATTGGGCGATACACCCTCGTAAGTCAGATTCACGACGCCCTTCTCAACGCGCCACCAGGAGCGTTGCGGGACGATGTGGTTGAGATGATCATAGACATCGACAGACATGTTTGCGGCACCGGTGTAATCCTTCGCTACAAACCCGTTCTTGATGCAGTACACCGTCTGGTGTTCATCTTCCGTGAAGGAATCGTTATAACCGAAGTTGGCTCTGCCGCGCAGGATCATTACATCGCCGTAGTGTTCGGTGGAGTGCTCCAGGCCGTAAGCGTTCAGCTGTACGATGCCGTTCTCGACGTACCACCAGTCGGACGTGTCGCCGATGGTGCCGTAGGCGGTGCCCGTGTAAGACGGGTTTTGCTTGTACTGCCAGGTCATCGGGGCGATCTGCGTGAACTCATTTGAGCGAACGGTGGTCTCTGTGTTATACGGAGAGCTCGTCGTGACGGTGATGACGCCGACCTTGCCGAGTTTGGACGAACTGTTTGTCTGGTTGTTGACCATGACGCCCTTGAACTTCTTGTTGACGGAGCCGAGGTTCGTGCCGTAAGAGGACTCGATGCGCCAGTGGTTGCCGCCGTCGCCTTTTCCATCGCCAACGTACTTGTCCGCAACAGAGCGGTCGATGCCGAGAGACACCAGGTAGTCGATGACCGCGTTTCGTCCGTTGAATTCGCCGAGATAGATCCAGCAATGACCGGAGCTCTCCCCCTGCGCCGGCTGTGCGACGACGAGAGAGCCTCGCTCGATGGTCGCGGAACCGGAGTTGCTGGCATAGTAATAAGGCCGGGAACCGTTTGTACGGCCGCTGTAAACGACGGTAGGACGGACGCGCTGTCCATTGATGTGGAACCATGCGTCGTATGCGGAACCGTCCTTATGGAACCAGGAGTAAGTCGCCAGAGGCACCGGATGGTTGTTCTCGTAGCCTTCCGTTGAGACGCCGAGGTCCGTCAGCGCGTTGTAGAACAGTCCGGAACAGTCCAGACCCTTCTTCTGGATGTCCGACATGGACATCGGGTACATGCGCATGTTCTCCCCGTACGCGTTCTTGTAGCCCTTCTCCCCGAGTTTATACGGGACACCGAGGTACTTGGCCGCGTACGCGATGAACGTGTCAGACGAAAGATACTTTCCGGTATCTTCCGCGTTCGCCCTGTTTGCCGCGAAGGGCAACAGAAAAGACCCCAACAGGACCAGCATAAGGGTTACAGATGCCAGTCTCTTTCGGAGCCCTGCAATGTTCATAATGGTTTGCATTGGTGGCTCTCACTCTCTGATGTTGAATTGTTTGTTGTGTTTGTGTTAGTCCATATTATAGCGAAAACTTCACTATTTGTAAAATAGAAAGAAGGCAGCCCTCTGAACTGAACCCAAAATGTTAGACACATTTTGGCAAGCATCAAGCAACTAACAAGGATTGAATTCTGTACTGCACAGGACTCAGTCCTTTTAGTTTGCTCTTTATCCTCTGGTTGTTGTAATAGTCGATGTACTTTTCAAG
>JAFRHS010000038.1 GCA_017433225.1 Clostridia bacterium | reverse complement strand
TCTATTCGAAAGAAATGTACCACCTAAGAGACGAAACTGCTTTCAAGAAGGCATTTTGGTGGTACATTCTCGCTTGAAACAAGAAAGCTTGTACCACCGACATAAAGAAGAGCCTTGGAGAGGTCAGTAAGGCAGGAGAAATGTTCAGCAGGCGGGATGGGGAACGCCGCAGGTTCGGAAGTCGGGCTGCCAGTGCCCGGGCTCTCGAACCGTTCACTGCACCCGCCTGCGTCGAACGGTGTGCGCAGGCGCACAAATTTCAGTTTGGCGAAGAGAAAAAGCGGTGCCCCGACAATTCTGTCGGAACACCGCACTCCGATCAGGAGGATTCACATTACAGGTTCCATTCCCCTACCGCCTTCTGAACGGGCGTGAAGCCCTTCGCAACGAAGTCGGTTTTCAGGAACTCTTTGACGAACGCCTCTGCCGCTTCTCTGTGCGCCGTGTTCCTGGCGATCATGATCGCGTGCAGGACCGTCGTCCCTTTGACGACCTTTCCCCCGTCGACCGTGAACGTGACGGAGTTGTAGAGGTCTTCGTAAGCCGGGTCGCCCTGGCTCATCTCCGGCGGAAGTTTCGCGTACTCCGCGCCGCTCGAGGAGGGACCGCTCAGGTACGTAAAGCGGTACTCGCCGTCTTTCAACGGCGGGAAACCGGGTTTACGTCCCGGGCCGCCGGGACCTCCGGGGCCTTTTCCGCCGGGACCACCGGGACCCTTGCCGTGGCCTCCCGGAGGAAGGCCAAAGGGGTTGCGCCTGTACTGCTCCCGGTCCAGGCCCTTGTACTTCGGATGGTGGAGAAGCTTGTCCGAAAGGCCTTCTTCGACGTGGTCGGCGAGCAGCATCGCCATAACGGCGCGGTACCCGCTCGGGTCGTCGTAGGGGTTCGTGTGCTTCACCTCAGACGCGGGGTCCAGCAGGACTTCTTTCCAGTTCTCGCTGTTGATCCCTTTGCCGGTGATGCACATCTCGTTGCCGCCCCAGACGAAATAACCGTCGGCATAGTCCGGCATGAGCTGTTCGTCGATGGCGGTCTGGTCCGCGAGGATGAGGACATCGAGGTCCTCCCCTCCGAGCAGCCGGTTGACGCCGGCCACAGAACCGCCGCCGGAGAACTCGACATCGAGTTCCGGATGCTCTGCCTCGAATGCTTCGACCGCCTGTTTCGCAAGGCGCATCGCCACACCGGCAGAGAAGATCTTCAGGTCAGCCATGGGCGCCTCCTCACTTTTCGGGACGGGTCTCGAACCAGGTGACGTCCGTCTGTGTCGGCAGGAAGAAGTACCAGCCGCCGTCCTTCTCGGTCAGGAACTGGTCGACGTTCTTACGGAACTGGATCGGCTCGACACATTCCGGATGACGGGACAGGCAGACGAGGTCGTCATAGGCCTCTTCTTTCGTGGCATACCACTTGTCCCAGCCCTCGTCGATCGTGGTCACGTGCTTTTCGATGCCGCGCTCCGCAAGTTCCTGGTCCAGCTTTCCAAACAGACCGCCGGGGCCCGGGACATGCTCCTCTTTGGGTGGGGGCGGCAGTTTCCGCTTCTCAAAGGGTTTCAGCTCGGGGTATTTTTCCATATCCTCTTCGCTGTAGACGTCCTTGAACAGTTTGCCGCGGGACATCGGCAGGTTCGGGGCGCCTTTTGCCCAGATGATGTTGACGGCGATGCGCCGCGCCGCTTTCTCGAGCATCTCAAACGTGCTGGGTCCGCCGCCGCCGCGGGACTGGATAACGACGTCCACTTCCGGGATCGTCTTCCCGATCTCGGTCAGCTGCCAGTCTGCGAGGACGTATTCCACGTTCTCGATGCCGGCCGCCTCACAGTTCTTTTTGCACTCCTCGAGCATCCCTTCAGACGCATCGAGGCAGATGACTTTCTTGACGCGCTTCGCAGCCTGGATGGCCACACGCCCGGGGCCGCAGCCGCAGTCGAGCACGACGTCATCGGGCTGCAGCGGGATGCAGTCCAGCTGTTTGTTGGTGCCGTTGACCTCCATGAGGGTCATGAGGCTGTAGTACTTGGCCTCGACGTCCCACATGTTCTTCATGGTGACGGTACCATCCGGGTTTTTCACTTCGACCATGCGGTAACCTTTGGTCTGGAAATCTTTTTCCGGCATAGTGCATTTCCTCCTTTAATCAGAAGTTTTGGCGATGTACTCCCAGTCGAGTTCATTGGGGTCCCAGCCGAGGACGTACATCTGGCTTTCATACGCATATCGCCACAGGCCGGCTCCGGTCTGTGTCATCCGCTTGTCCACGTTGGCGCGGAAGGTCTCCTCCCGGTCCTCGTCCACATGGCCGAGGTTGCGCAGGTAGTCGTAGACTTCCTCCTTCGTGGCAGCAGTGTGTTCCCAGGCGCCGTCCGCGTACGTGATGGTCGGGAACGCGCCGAGGTTGTAAAGGATGTTGAACTGGATGCTGAGGTTCACGGGATTCGCTCTGCCCGGACAGCCGACGAGCTGATCGAGCGGAACCCCGCCAAACGCTTTGGCCGGCGGCATACCGCTGCGGCCGGGACGTCCGCCGGGACCACCCGAAAGTCCTTCCTTTGCACGCTGTTCCCACTCGGAGTTGCAGCCTTGGAACAAGTCTTTCATCACAAAACGATAAGGGTCCTTAGTAAAGGACAAAAAATAACAGTACTGCGTGGCGCAGCGGCTGAATTTGACGATGTCCGCCTGAGGCGGGCCGATGACGGAAACGGCGATGTCTGCCACCGGGATCTCCTTGCCCGGCTCACAGGTGTGCCAGTTGTCCACCTTGACGATCTCCACGTTGTCCAGCCCACATGCTGCAGCATTGCGCGCGCAGTGTTCCAGCATATGTTCTCCCCCATCCAGCGCGTACACTTTCTTTGCCTTTTGCGCAAAGGGAATCGTTGTCCGGCCGGTGCCGCAGCACGCGTCGAGGACCGTCGTGTCTTTGTTCACTCTGGTGCAGGCATCCACCTGCGCCTGTGTGAAGTTCTTTTCAAAATCGATGCGAAGCTGCCATCCGTCCGCGCCCTTGTCCCAGGACTGCGCGGCCTCGTCAGACCTCGCCTGCGCCCAGCCGGTATACTTCTCCAGCTCGCGCCAGTCGATGAGTGCCATATGATTCACCCTTTTCAAAGAATAGAGCCGGACGGGCATACCCGCCCGGCTCTGTGTTCGTGTTACGTCAGAACGTTACAACGTCTGATCAGACGACTTTACCATTCTTGATGGTCTTGCCCTGATACTTGCCGTTGAAGTTGAAGTTGACCTTGGAGTTCTCGACTTTCCAGGTACCGTACTGGTTCGAGAAGAGGCCGTTCTCCTTGAAGGTGACCTTGCCGTTCGTGGTCTTCCACCAGCCAAACTTGTTCTGGTAGATGCTCTGAGCGTTGAAGTCGACCTTGGAGTCTTTGACTCTCCACCAGCCGAAACCGTTCTGGAAGACGCCTTCCTCTTTGAAGGTGACCTTACCGTTCGTGGTCTTCCACCAGCCAAAGCTGTTCTGGTAGATGCTCTGGGCATTGAAGTTGACTTTGCCGTTCTCAACTCTCCACCAGCCGTACTTGTTCTGGTCGACGCCGTTGTGAGTGGTATCGATCTTGCCGTCTTTGTAGAACCACCAGTTGCCGTCCTTGTCAGCGGAATCGGCAAGGCCGTTCTGCTTCACTGCGGGAGTGGGTTCGTCTTTCTGACGCTGGCCGGCACCAATGCCTTTTTCCCAATCGATGACCCAACCGGTGTTTTCGCCAGTCTTACCATTCTGATAGATCAACTTGTCTTTGAATTCATCCTTATTGTCTTCGTAGTAGTTCATACCTTCGACGATCTTATCTTCGACAGCCTGTTCATCATAGTTCAGGTTGGCAGCGCTGTACTGTTTTGCATATGCGTCCTGAACCGAAGAGGTGGCGAAGTTGGAAGCCATGACGGACTTGAGTTTGTTGAGATCTGAGACGTGATAGAAATTCTGATACCAGAAAGCAGCGACATCAAACTGGTTAAGGTATTGCGGATACAGATAGGCAGTGTAATATGCCATACCGAGAAGGTTTTCAACAGAGTTGGCACCGATGGAGCCAACACAGTCGAACGCGGAAGACATCATTTCGATGTCAGAGACTTTATTGCGAAGAGCAGCCGTTGTGCAGTTCGAGGCAACATCCTGTTTGAAATTGTCGACTTTACTGTTGCCCTGATTTTCAGGAATAGAAGACAGGACGTCACAGAACAGAACGACATCCGCATACTGTGCAATTTGATCTGCCGTTACCACATAGTATTCGTTTGCAAAGCTGTTGGCAGATTGGCCGCTCTGGCGAGCCGGTTTGGTCGGCAGGGCATCGACGATATTGGTTGCCGTATCTGCAACGAATTCACCGACACGGCTGAAAGAAGTCGTCGACTGAGTCGAACAGGTTTTATCATTCACGACATATTCCCCGGCTTTGATCGTACCGGCCTGCTTCAGGGTATCGGTATAAGCGGTATCGATAACAGCAACGGTCAGCGGTTTCGCATTGTCCTTCTTCAGCTGTTTGACGACATATGCTTCCAGACCTTTGACGTATTTTTCAACGTCGCCCGAGATGATCTGAGGATCCTCATAACGAGTCTTCTTGGAACTGTTGTTCGCCTTGATTTCATCGACGACATCAGACAGATCGTAAAGCGTCTGAAGGAAGCTGTAAACGTGACTCATCTCGTACTGGATCTGATAAGGATTATAGTCTTCCGTGACCGAAGGATCTGTCGCTTTCTTGGCATCATTATAAGCTTTCAGAGCATTCGTATAACCCGTTGTACCGGCCTGGGCATCGACAGGAGCGATACCCAGCAGGATGTCGGACTCCGCATAAAGAGATGCAGGAACCGTGATGCCATATTTGGAATAGCCACCGGATGCTGCTGCACTGGGCGGGCCGCCGCCGACATCTTTGGAAAGCGTGTAGGTTCCGAATGCGGCGGGAGTACCACCATTGGCGGCAGCATAAGTGTTGTAGAAATAGTTGTACAGATAGGGGTTCGGGCTTTCGTTGATATCAGAGCCAAAGACACCCAGTACTGCCATTTTCTGTGCGTTTGCATAAGTCATTCCAACGGAGCCGTCTTCATTGGCAGGAAGCTCCGTCGACCGGGATGTGGTGTTTGTGAGACCCAGGACTTCGGGGGTGATGTAGCCCTGAGAGTGAGCGGCAACAGTGATCAGGTCACCATCGATATTCATGGGATGTGTCGGAGCAGTAAAGTTTGCCTTTTCTGCAGAAACATTCATGAATACAACAGAAACGACCATGGCCAGAGCCATCAGGACGGCCATCAGCCGAGCAAGCGGTCTGCGGTTTGTTTTGGTGTTCATTGTTATCCTCCTTATGATTTTTGAATTTCTATCTCAGAACAAACTCATCTCGACAATGAGTGAATTCCCTTGAAAAGCAGGTCTTACAGGACCCAGAATTTGAGGATATACCTCCAGGTTCCGACAAACGCCTTCGCGTTTTTATAGAAACTGTCGTACATCGCCACAAACTTGTTCGCATCTTCCGGTTTGATCGGAAGCTTGCTGTAGAGATGATAGTTGTAAAGCTCTGTCATCTCTTCGAATGTCGTTCCATCCTCAGCAGTGAAGTTTTCCAGGACACCTTCCTGTTGCTCCGCATACTCGAGGATCGTCTGACTGTCCGCTTTCCCCACACCGAGTTTCTTCAGGCGGTCCAGGAAAAAGTCGTAGACAAAGGCTGCCTGATTGGAAGCGTCGAGGCCATTCAAACGCCGACGCCGGCGCGAACGCAGAACGTATTTGATCACAAACGGAGCTGTCAGAAGCAGGATGATGAGCGCCGTGACCCAGTAAACCGTGTAGTCCTTCTCGTTGTAGGACATCGTCTGAGCACTGATCTTCTCGTCTGACTCCTGCTTGTTTTCCTCTTCGTCCTGTTCGTTTTCTTCGTCGTCCTTCTCCTCTTCCTTTTCCTCAGGAGGTTCTTCCTCATCCTGATCTTCATCACCCTGGTTCGGGTCTTTGACCTCTTGTGTCGAAGCCACTCCAAGCAGTTCCAGAATGTCAAAAGACATCAGTTTCGTGATGAGTTTGAGGTCTCTGGTCGGCGGGTCCAGAGGCTTGACGATGCCATAAAAGACACCGCTCGAGAGTAGCACAACGACCGTGACGACGGCGATGCTCTGCTCCAGAAAATGACGGATCGTATAGTTCCCGTAATCCGCCGTCAAAAGCGAGTCCTTGTACACGAGGTAAAGGATCTCGAGGATGATCGCGATGATCAGAAGGAAGAGTCCGGGCACGGAGACCGGGTACTCCAGGAACTTGAAGGCTGCGCAGAACAACAGTCCGATCGGTGCCGCTCCGAACAGGATCTTTCTGCTTCGGGTCAGCAGATAGATCAGTGCCGAGCCGAAGAGCACGATCGACCAGAAAGCAGGAATGGTCTCATCTGCCCCATCTTCAAGGTTGATGAGGTCATTTGCCCGAAGGTAAATGATCCATCCGATGAGAAATACCGCCCATCCTGCGCCACCGATGATGGTGTTGCGCTTGTTATAGCCGATCACGAACATGACTGCCATGACGACCGTTGTGACTGCGGCCACGAGCAGATAATTCGTCATGTACGACTCGCGGATCATAAATGCCGAGAACGTATTGAGATGCATGCCGATGGCGATGAGCACCGTCAAAATGAAATCCCAGGCATGAAGTCTGATATATTGTCTCATACCTCATCCCTCCTCTCTGCGTCCGCAGCGGTAAGGACACGGTATGGAATGCCGGCGTCATCGAGACCGAGGAACCGCGCCTGGATCTCTTTCCGCTCATTGGCGGTCACATTGGTCGGCATCACGCAGAACAGAAGCGGGTTGCGCTGCTGTCCGCGAATGGTCGTGAGGGTATCCAGCAGGCCGTCGGACACACGGGAGGTGACCACCAGAAGGTTAGCCCGCTTGTTGGTCCCAGCCATCTCCTGCGTCAGGATCTCCTGTGCATCCAGGAAACCGTTCGGCGGGTTTGGAGTAATGGGAACCATTCTTCGGATGAGTTCCGCATAATCCTGCTGCGTTTTCGGGAACAGTGCCCGGACCTGTTTCTCTTTATCCGGATAGAGCAGGACACAGTCGATGTCCCGTTTTTCCGCCGTCAGCAAGAGCGACGCGGCCGTCTCGACGATGCCGTCATTGATGCTGAGGAGCTGTTCCGTCAGGTATTTGTCGGCCGCCATGTCGATGATGACGGCAAGGTCACTCTTGAGACCGACTTCATTTATCTTCGTCATGTAGTCGTTCGAGTGAGCAGACAGCTTCCAGTGGATCTTCTTCATGGAGTCGCCCATCGCGTACTCACGGACTCCGGTGTAATCGAAGCCGTCGTTTTCCATGAAGCTGGACGCATCCGGGCTGTCGGTGAGACTCTCGGCCGAGAGCGCCTCCTCTTCCTCATGGATCTTCGGAAGGACCAGCACGTGGAAGACCGAGTCGAACGGAACCGGGATCCTGACAATGCCGAGTAGCCCGTAAATATTCATATTTCGGATACCGGCAGTGTACTGCCCTAAATGTTCCATGTGGACATCGAAGCCAAAATCCGCTTCACTGCGGGCATCGATGCTGAAGGTGGCCTCCGAACGGGAGTCATCTTCCCCAAGGTAATCCTTCACATAGATCTCCGCCCTGGCCTTTGTACAGACCAGAAAAGACTTGTTGCGGATCCCCAGGTCCACGCGTACGGTGTCCCCTCGTTCCACCTCCACGTCCCGGTGATCCGACTCAATGGAAATGCTTCGGCGCATCACGATGAGATAGACCAGAGAGACCAGATGCAGAAAGACGGTCGCCAGAATGGGAAAATATCCGAAAATACTGTTGGTATAAACAGCAGGAAGGATCAGGATGCCAAGAAGCACTACAAAAATGATGACATCTACGGCGATCTTCCCGATTTTTCGGAAGTCTAGATTCATACGTCGTTAGCTCCTACCGGGACCGTGATGTCGCGGAGAATATCGCTTATGACATCGGGGCCGTCTTTCCCTTCATTTTTCGCCGCATTGGTAAGCGTGACACGGTGGCCGAGAACATAAGGCGCCATCAGTTTGACGTCGTCCGGGGTCACGTAATTTCGACCGCAGAACAGCGCGTAGGCACGTGCCAGTCGTTTCAGCGCAATGGAACCACGGGGGCTGGAGCCCAGCTTGATCTCACTGTGGTTTCTGGTTGCAGAAACGAGGCTGACGATATAGGCCGCCACCAGATCGGAAACTGTGACTTTTTCCGCATCCTCGATCAAACGGATGACATCCTGCTTGGAGGCGATGTACGAGATCTGCTTCTTAGCTTCTTCGACGCCAAGGACAACACGAACTTCGTCTTCATAAGCCGGATAGCCAATGGAGATCTTGATCATAAAACGGTCGATCTGAGCCTCGGGAAGTTTATAAGTGCCGAGCTGATCGATGGGGTTCTGGGTCGCGAGGACCATGAACGGCCGCTCCATCTTATAGGTGTTCGAGTCGACGGTGACCTGTTTTTCTTCCATGATTTCCAGCATGGCGGACTGGGTCTTCGCGGAAGCGCGGTTGATTTCATCAGCCAGAACGATGTTACTCATCGCCGCACCGTGACGGAACTCGAATTCGCCGGTCTTCTGGTTATAGATGGAGAATCCGGAGACGTCGGAGGGCATGACGTCCGGAGTGAACTGGATCCGTTTGAATCCACAGTTGACGGTCTTCGCCAGAGCAGAGATCAAACTGGTTTTACCGGTGCCGGGCACGTCTTCGATGAGCACATGGCCCTCGGCGATCATCGCCAGAACAACGATCTCGACGACATCTCGTTTGCCGACGATGACGGTCTCGATGTTGTCTACGATTTTCAAAATCGCGTTTCGATCCTGAGCCGCTCTCTGCCCGCTCAGGGTTTCTTTGGGGGTCACATTGATCATGTTCGGTTCTCCTCTCCACCCAGCATCGGGATACAGACCCGTACCTGCTGGAAGGTTTCTTCATCCAGGACTTCCACAACGCGGATCCTGGCGTTATAAGCTCGTTTCAGGTTCTTTTCCGTAATGACGGAATTCGCGCTGCCAAACAGCGGCGGCCTCCCACGGAACAGGACCAGTGTTTTGGCGTTCAAAAGCAGTGCCTGTTCAGGGTCATGCGTCGTGAAGATGATCGTCATTCCCCGGTTTGCAAGTCGTTGCAATGTGTTCAGGACCAGGACTTTATTGCCGTAGTCCAGATTCGCGGTCGGTTCGTCGAGTACCAGACACTGCGGTTCCTGCGCCAGCGCTCTGGCAATCATGACCAACTGCCGTTCACCGCCGGACAGTTCTGTGTACGGTCGGTTCTCATAATCCCGAAGGTCCATTTCTTCGATGAGACCGTCGACGATCTCCTCATCCTTTTTTCCCGGACGCCCGAAGGCATTGATCTTCCCCATACGCCCGGTCATGATGACTTCCCGTACCGAGTATGGAAATGGCGGCGTATGAGACTGAGCGACGTAGGCACAGTAAGACGCCATCTTTTTAGCACTCCAGCCGGAGATATCTGCGCCGTCAATGTTGACCTTTCCCGAAATGGGCGGGATCAGCTTTAAAATCGTTTTGAACAGCGTTGATTTACCGACACCGTTTTCGCCGAGAATACAGAAGACATCGCCGCTTCCGACGGAAACACGGATATCTTTGATAATGGCTTTTCCATTGTATCCGCAGCAAAGGTCATTCAATTCCAAGATCATGCAAAGACACTTCCTCTCCGGACAATGGTGATAATAAACAGTGGTAATAATACTAATGTGGTGATGACACCGGCCGGAACGGCAAATCCGATCGCGTTGATCATCGAGATGATCACGCGAACCGCCAGCGAGATGATGCCGCCGACCATTCCGGCAAGGTACGCGACCTCACCGAATTCTGTCTGCAGCCGCTCTCTCATCATGAACGGGATGACCATGCAAAGGAATCCGACATCGCCGCAGTGGATGAGGGCCACCGTCGCCATCAGGCTGCCAAGAATGAGCCCGACCATTCTGAGCCGCGCATTGTTAACTCCCATGGCACGCATTTCCATGTCATCAAAAGCGACCGCGTTGAAGCGGAAGCGGATAAGGATCATGGGCACAAGAGTCAGCGTACAGCAGGTCAGAAAAACGATCATACTGACGGTATCCTGATAAAGGATATCCCCGCCGACCAGCATCTGGTACAGTTCCAGAAGTCCGGTCTCATCCTCCTGCAACCTGATCTGATAGTATTGCAGGAACACGCCGCCAAGCTGGCTGATCATCATGCCGGCGATGATGGTCCCCTCTACGGAGAAACCGCTCATACGCTTACCGGCAACCTTTCCGGCAAGGAATGCGACAAGTACCAAGACAGCCGCGGCAGAGTAACAGAACACATACCGCATCGTAAGATGGCTGCCGGCCTGCAATCCAAAGAACAGGATGAAGAATACGTTACCGAAGCTGACCCCGGTCGAGACACCCAGCATGTTGGGTGATGCGATCGGGTTTTTGAAGATCGTCTGGAACATCGTTCCGCCGACACAGATAATGACACCGGACAGGAACGAGATCAGAGACAGTTTGAATCTGGCGACGGTTTCCGCATAGGTCGGAAGGCTTTCCCGAAGCGCATCGGCATCAAACGAACTGTCAAACAAAGACAGGAACGGGATGCTGAACATCGCTTTCAGGTTTTCCCAGGTCATGCCGGGAGCAAACGCATTGTTCGCTGTCCGGAAATTCAAACTGAACAGGAACAGTTCCAGTCCCAGAATGAACAGGAGCATATTCCGAATGCGCTTCCATTTTGTACTCTCCAGGAATTCTCTGGAAGGCCTTGCGCGTCGAATGACTTTCGAGCCGTTGACGACGAGAGAATCTTTGGCTTTCCGTTCGATCGCGGTCTGAGGTGTTTTAGCCATACTGCCTTCCCCCTCTCCCGGTGAACAGAGCATAGATCATCATGGCACAGCCGATGACGCTGGTCACCATGTTCATATACATGCTGAATCCCATGATCAGCGCGATATTATAGACGAGGATCAGCAGGATGCCGCCGACAAACATGCACATCGGCAACAGCTTTCGGAAATCGGGACCCGTGAATCGCCGACAGATCTGCGGACAGATAAAACCGACAAATCCGATGGCTCCGCAAAAAGCATAGACGACCGCAGCCATCAGCGTCCCGATGACGATCAGAAGAGTACGATACAGGCGAACGTTGACACCCATGGTCGCCGCTTCGTCTTCGCCCATGACGATCACGTTGAGTTTGGGGCTCATCAGGACCAGGATCAGAAGGCAGGGGATCAGGACTGCGGACATCAATCCCAAATGCTGGAACGACATGACTTTGTCGAAGTTGCCCATACTGAACACACGTAATGCCTGCCAGCGGGAATCGTCGGGGTCCATATACATAAAGTAATACTCGATGACCGTATTGATCGCTCCGACAAAGGAAGAGAAAACGATGCCGGAAAACAGGATGTTCCCGCCGGAGAAAGTCCCTTTCCCAAGGAGTGAAGCCACCCATGTGACGATGCCAACGGAAACCAGAGCACCCAGGATCGCACACAGCGGCTGCTTGTTCAGATCCCACAGAGAGAGAGAGTCGGTGAAACCCTGATCATTTTTTATGATGATCGTTTCGGTGATCACATCCACAAAGAAAAACGTATAGAGTGCATTTCCAAGAGATGCGCCGGCCTGGACGCCCATGGTCGAAGGAGAGGCGATGATATTCCGAAAACTGCCCTGGAACACGCATCCGGCAGAAGCAAGCGCCGCTCCGGACAGAACAATGATCGTGTAGCGGACAAAGTTGGCGTTGAACCCTCCTCCGCTGCCCTGTACCCAGAGCAGGAAGGAATCGAATTTCTCCCGCATCAGCATCAGAAGACCGGCCAGCGTCCCCGAGGACTGTGCAGGCACAACGAACATTGTAAGGGAAAACAGATAGAGAACCAGCAGGATGAGGAACGCGATCAGGATGGCAAGATTGCCGCTTCGGACTTTCTGATGCCGTTCCTGTTCCCTGCGCAGATCGCCGAGCTGAGAGCTTTCCGAAGGGCGCAATTTGATGTTGTCATTGTTCTGACGCTTTGCCGAAACACGTACCTTCGCCACAAGCTCACCTCTCTTCTGTCTTTTTTGGCGATTTACGGACCGCCCGCCTTGATCGAATCGAGTTCCTGCTCCGTCAATGTTCGACCGAAGAACTCTGCATAGAAATTCTGGATATCCGAACTGATCGCACTGAATGCCTCATCGGCGGAAAGGCCGCCGTTGAACAGCTGGTTCGCCCAAAGCGCCTCCAGCGGAGCTTCCGGCGTTCCTTCGGTCCAGGGACCAAGCCCATACGGATTGATCACGAATTCGAATTCGGAACCGTGGATATTGGACGCGACGAATCTACCATTGGCATTGAGATAGCCGTATCCGCCCGCGCCTTCCGAATCCATGACATAATCGGTCGGCGCCCATGCGTTGCTGGAGACGATCGCATTATAAGTATTGGCAGAATCCACAATGATCTTTTTCAGATTGCCGGTACCGATATAGTTGCCCAGGTAACCGGTGAGCTGGTTCGATTTACTCCTCCAGGTATCCGCATTCTGATATTTCCCGTTGACACTCGAGCCCATCAGATCCATGTATGTCGGAACAACCGGGAAATACGGGATCCCGCCGCCGGTATCGGTGATCAGAGCAGCCGTGTTCGCGGCGCCACCGAGGCTCAGGAAGAATGACGCAGGACTGTGCCGTTTGGAATAGCCGGTCCGTGCATAGGCCACGCCATTGTCACGGGCAGTCGCCACCGTGTCGTCCCACCCGTCGATCAGGATCGTATATTGACCTTCATCCGCATAGGAACCCACCTTCTCGACACCGGCGCTCGAAAAGCTGTCTGCCTGATCGAGATTCCATTTCTCCGGGCCGCTGAAGGTATGACCGAAGCCTTTGGAAATATCGTCGATCCAGCGGATATATTTCTCCGCCATATCGTTGGCATCTTTTGAGCCCTGGATGTCGGGACGCTTTCCGAGGACCTTGCCCATCACACGAACATTGTTTTTAATGTTGTTCGTTGTATTGAACATCGCCAGAGGAATCGTATAGATCCCCTTTTGGTTGAGCTGCGACAGCTGTGACTCTGAGAAAGACTGGACGGTACCGTAATTGGCATCGGCGATGTAAAAGACTGCTTCAGGATTCGCTGTCAGAAGCTGCTGGAACTGTGCATCGGTCATGGCAGCCTCTCCATCGCGTTCCCAGAGTCCCATGACGGCACCGAGATCGCTGAACACACTGCCTGCCAATCCGTTTGCTTTGACGTTCGCAGAAGTAGCCAGAAGCCTGTTGGAACCGCCCAGCATCTCTACGAACAAGGCTGACGGTCCGACTGCGGCAACATTCTTGACATTTTCAGGGATGGCATCCGGATTGACCGGGGAACGGTCATCGATCGCAGGGATATTGGAATCGGGATTCTCCGATACACCGGGCGTGTTCCCCTGCGCCTTATTGGAGTTATCCGTATTGGACGGCTTTGCATCGGAAGGTTCTGGAGTCTGACTGTTATTCTGAGTGTTGTTATCGGTATTGTTTCCGGTCGTCGGTTTCGGTTTCGCAGAAACACGGGTCTGCTCGTTTTGACGGGATGCAGACTGCTGCTGTGTCCGCGGAGGAAGCGTCGTATCCTCTTCCGTGTGCTCCTCGTCATTGTCCGTCTGCTGGTTTTCCGGGTCCACTTCCGCGTCCTGCGAATAGATCGTCTGTTCCAGCACCGGACTCTTCCGGCAGCCGGCAAAGGAGAACACGACGACAAGCGCCAGAGCGAGGCACAGCAAGCGCTTCAGAACATCTGACATATCCCATTCTCCTTTCTTTGTAAACTTAGACATTTGTAAAACTATACATTCGTAAAATTTTGCCTTACATAATATTGGCCAAAAAAAAAGACAGACTCCATAATGAAGTCTGCTAAAACACGTAGTTATTCAATTGGCGCAAGTCCCCCGAGGTCTTTCACCAGTTAGCAACTTCTTTACAAACACGGTAGGCCGCACTGTTTCCGGAACGACCCGATGGTTGACCACCGTTTCCAGAGGGGACCTAATCCTCTGAAGGCAGGTGAGGCAACTCGAAGTGTACTGTTCACTTTTCTCCTGCATAATATCTTATACTTATATAGGAATCATGCGCTTTACATTATAAAGAAAAACTTCCGCCATGTCCAGTCAGAAAACACATACTTTCTTGTCTATTTTCCGTCAAAGATTTGTTGCCATAAAGCAACGACATCCGCCTCCAAAACTTCTGTTAGACAATTTTCCCTCCCTATGGTAAGATATAGAGGTCTATAGTATTTCAATACGCATTATCTTGTATTTTGAACAGTTTTGGATGGTGAACACATATGAAATGCCCCTACTGCGGTTGTGAAGACAGCAAAGTTATCGATTCCCGCCCCACCGACGAAGGAGAACGCATCCGTCGCCGCCGTGAATGCACGAAGTGCGGCAAGCGCTTTACCACGTATGAGATCATCGAGACCGTCCCGCTGATCGTCGTCAAGAAAGACGGCACCCGCGAGAGTTTCGACCGCGTCAAGCTGTTCAACGGCCTGCTGCGCGCCTGTGAGAAACGTCCGGTCCCGGTCGAGACCATCGAAAAAGCCGTTACCGACATCGAATCCTCCCTCCAGAACTCCCTCGAAAAGGAAGTCACCTCCGGGAAGATCGGCGAGCTCGCCATGGAAAAACTCAAGGACATCGACGAAGTCGCCTATGTCCGCTTTGCGTCTGTCTACCGTCAGTTCAAGGACGTCAGCACGTTCGTCGACGAAGTCACGAAACTGCTCAACGAGAAGTAAATCGCCAACACAAAACAAGAAACGGTCTCCGGGACATTCCCGAAGGCCGTTTCTTTTTTATTTATTTGCGGATATCCCATTGGGCGATGAACTCTCTGCCGAACTCGCTTTGCGGGTGCAGGAAGTCTGCCGTATCCGTGTACTCGACGACCCGGCCGGCGTCCATCAGCAGGACCTTTGTCGAGACGGACATGGCCTGCGCCGGCAGGTGGGTCGACATGAGAAGGGTCGTCCCCTGTTCTTCGCACCGGCGGACGAGGGCATTCTCCAGGCTCCGGGAGGTCCGGATGTCCACGGCGCTCAGCGGTTCATCGAGGAGAAGGCACGGCCAGTTGCCGGCGAGCATGCGGGCAAAGCACATGCGCTGCCGTTCGCCGCCGGAGAGAGCCGAGACCTTTTTCTGTCTCAGTTCGGAGAGACCGCAGTCGGTCAGAAGGGCATCGAGGTCCGTCGTCTCATCCCGCATGCCGAGCATGATGTTCTTTTCAACTGTTCCGCGGAAGCAGAACGGGCTTTGAGGCTGGTACCCGATGGTCGCGGCACTGCCGTCGCAGAGGATGCGCCCTTCGTCCGGCGCCCACTCCCCCGCGATCAGCTTCAGGAGCGTCGATTTCCCGGACCCGTTCATGCCGATGAGCGCGACCCGCTCCCCGTCTTCGATGACAAGGTCGTCGATTGCCAGAGTGAAATCGGATAGCTGTTTGCGTAGTCCTTTGATCCTGATCATGACACTCTCTCCTGGATGCTTCCCGCAAGGCTGTTCACCAGCAGAGACAACAGCAGCAGCACGATGCCGATGGCGACGGCCGTCTTGAAGTTGCCCTTATTGGTTTCCAGCAGGATGGCAGTGGTCATGACCCGGGTCTTGAACTGGATGTTGCCGCCGACCAGCGACACCGCGCCGACTTCGGCGATCGACCGGCCAAAGCCCAGCAGGATGACACTGATGAATTCGACGGCGCACTCCCGGAACAGGAGTCCGTCCTGTTTTGGCCGGCTCAGATGCAGGCCCCTCGCGGTCTCCGTCAGCATGGGGGCCTTTCCCCCGGCGATCGACGCCGCGAGCCCCGTCATGATCGGCGTGATCAGGATGACCTGCGCGATGACCATGACCTGTACCGTGAACAGGAGATGCATTCCTCCGAACGGTCCGATGGACCGGAACAGGAGGAAAACCACAAGGCCCGCCACCACGGGTGGCAGGCTCATGAGGGTATTCGTGATGCGGAGCAGTGCTCCTTTGCCCCGGAAGGACGACCGGCCGAGGAAGACCCCGAACGGCAGTCCGATGAGGGCGGAGATCCCCGTACTGAACAGGGACATGACGAGGGTGGTGCGGATGATCTGCAGGAGTTCCGCATCACCGCTCAGAATGAGGTGAAATGCCTCGCGTATGACGTCCATTCAGTTTACATCAGCTGGAAGAGCTGTTCTCCATATTCTTCGATGCCGTATTTCTCGATGAGTGCAGAAGCTTCGTCGCCCTGGAGCCACTCCATGAGAGCGTTGGCACCTTCGGTGTTGATGGTGACGTTCTTGCCGGCGAATGCGGGCGCATCCGGGCTGACGCCGATCAGTGAATAGGTGTTCTTCATGTCGTCCGACTCGCTGACAAGGATCTCGAGGTTCGGAAGCTTGTCCTTCATCGAAAGATAGGTGGCCTTGTCGGTGAGACAGTAGGCAACCATTTCATTCGCTTTTGTGAGCGTATCGCCCATGCCGGAACCGACCGAGATGTACCATGCAGGGTCAAGTTTCAGAACAGGGGCCGCCGCGGACCAGATCTTCATTTCCTTGTTGTGGGTACCGCTGTTGTCGCCGCGGGAACAGAAGGGCTGTTTGGCGTCGGCGATCTTCTTAAAGGCCTCAGTTGCAGTACCGGAGCCCTTGGCGCCGGCGTGGTCCTCTTTCGGGCCAACCAGAACGAAGAAGTTGTACATGAACGACTGGCGGTCGGTGGAAGCATAGCCGTCGGCGATGAACTGCTCTTCCTGGTCTTTCGAGTGGACCAGAAGCAGGTCCGCGTCGCCCGCCTGTGCATAACCGATGGCGACACCGGTGCCGGCGGAAGCTACTTCGACTTTCCAGCCCGTCTCTGCCTCAAAGGTCGGGAGCAGATACGGCAGGAGGCCGGAGTCGTTGACGGATGTGGTGGTGGCAAGGCGGATAGTGCCCTTCGGGGCAGCCGTGGTGGTCTCCGCCGCAGCCGTGGTGGATTCTTCTGTGGTGGTGTTGGTGTTCGTGCAGGCGGCCAGCGCGAAGATCATGGTGAGCGCCAGCAGGATGCTGAATAACCTGACAAGTTTTGTTTGTTTCATGGTCATTTCTCCTTATGTGTTCTATTTACTTTGCGAGCACTCCGTCGAAGAACGCGATGACGCCGGCTTCGACTTCGGCTTTGATGTCGTCATAGTTGTGGATCTCATGGCGGTAACCGCTGTACAGTTTCGTCGTGACATCGTGACCGGTGGCGGCGAGCCAGTTGGCGGTCTGATAGACACCTTCGCCCCAGCTTCCGACGGGGTCCTGGTCACCGGCGATATTATAGAGAGGCAGGTCCTTCGGGACTTTTGCGGCCCACTCCTCGCCCTGGATGCAGTCCATCATCTGGCAGAAGAACAGCATGGAACGGTTGTTGGTCGGCTTGGTGAATGCGTCGAACGGGTCGGCCGCGTGGTCGTCCTGGACATACTTCGAATGGCAGATCCACTCGTTGCCGAGGGCGACAGGTTCCGCGATGCGGCTGAACATGAAGCCGAACAGCATATTGGTGGCTTCGGGGTCCGCTTCGTCGCCTTTTCCGTCATCGACGAGCTTCTGCAGATAGGCTGTGGTGTCCTTCAGGGACGGCAGAGCGCCGCAGGTGCCGCACATGGTGGCACCGGCCAGTTCATCGCCATAGTTCGCGATGTAGTCACGGGTGATGAAGGAGCCCATGCTGTGTCCGAACAGGAAGTACGGCAGGTCGGGATACATCTCTTTGACGATGCCGGTAAAGGTGTGTTCGTCTTCGCGCATGGTCTCATAGCCTTTGGTGCCCCAGTTGCCCCAGCTGTCGTTGACGACCGCGGTCTTGCCGTGGCCGACATGGTCGTCGGCGGCAACGATGTAGCCGGCGTCCATGAAAGCGACGATCATGTGGAAATAGCGGCGGGAATGCTCACCGAAACCGTGGATGAGCTGGATGATGCCCTTCGGTTCACAGGCAGGCACATAGACCCAGCCCTGGACATCCTGTTCCCCGTTATAGGACTTGAAACTGACTTCATGTAACATAAGAAAAACTCCTTTCGTAATGAAAACTCTTTATTCATTGTAACCGCTATCAAAAGATAAAAAAAGAACTTGCTTTTCGAGGGCGCTTCTTATATAATAATTCTCGCACTCAACAGAGATGCACCACATTTGACCATACGGAGAGTTGTCCGAGCTGGCCGAAGGAGCACGACTGGAAATCGTGTAAACGGTTACCGCCGTTTCGAGGGTTCGAATCCCTTGCTCTCCGCCAAGAACAAAAAGACCACCATCAGGTGGTCTTTTTGTTTTTCCCGGAGCAAGGGATGAGAACCGTAGGCCGGAGCGTTAAGAAAACAGTCCTGTGGACTGTTTTTAGCGACGGGAGCTGCAGCAGCAGCTCGGTGCGGTTTTTGCGGCGAAGCAGAGCAAAAACCGCGTCGAATCCCTTGCTCTCCGCCGTAGAAGGCAGGGCAATCCCTTGCTCTCCGCCGTAGAAGGCAGGGCAATCCCTTGCTCTCCGCCGTAGAAGGCAGGGCAATCCCTTGCACTTTTACATTAAAGCGAGTAGACTATCCCCAACAGCTTTGAAATGAGGAAATCGATTTGAAACCAACACCAACGCTCTCCACGGAGACGACCTTCAAGAGCCACCACATGCCGGTGCCCTGGCACAACATGGTGGAGGACTCTGCGTCCCACGTCCCCGCGACAGAAGCAACGTTAAAAGAAAAAACGACTCTGGCGGCCCGCATCGGCCTCCTGACCCTGTCGGTCGGAGCCAGTGCCTGGCGCGTCCGCCGGTCCCTCAATATCGTGTCCCGCTCCCTCGGCATGGCCTGTGCCGCGGACATCGGTCTCCTGACGCTGGAGCTCACCTGCTTCGACGAGGGCGACTCCTACTCCGAGGCCTTCTCCCTGCGGACAGCGGGCGTCAACACCGACAAGCTCGACGCCGTCGAAAAGCTGGTCGCCGAGTTCGAGGAGACCTGCCAGACGACGTCGGTCAGCGAGTACCACCACATGCTCGATGACCTCGAGAAGAAGCCCGCCAACTACAACGCCTGGAAACTGGGCCTCGCGGCGGCCTTCGCCTGCGGCGCCTTCACGTTCCTGCTCGGCGGCGGCATCCCGGAAGTCCTCTGCGCCTTCCTCGGCGCCGGGGTCGGCCAGTTCATCCGTTCGAAGATGCTCGGAAAGCGGATCACGCTCATCGCCTGCATCATCGTCAGCGTCATGGCGGCCTGCCTCACCTACGTCGGGACCATCAGTCTCGCGGAAGCCATCCTGGACATCTCGTCCATCCATGAAGCCGGCTACATCTGTGCGATGCTCTTCATCATCCCCGGGTTCCCGCTCATCACCGGCGGTATCGACCTTGCCAAACTCGACATGCGGTCCGGCCTCGAACGTCTGGCCTATGCCCTGTTCATCATCGTCATCGCCACGCTCACGGGTTACGCGATGGCCCTGCTCCTGCATTTCCAGCCCGCGAGTTTCGCCGAATTGTCCATCTCCCCGCTCTGGAACCTGCTTTTGAGGCTCCTCGCGAGCTTCATCGGAGTATACGGCTTCTCGATGATGTTCAACTCCCCGCCGAAGATGGCCGCCATCGCCGGTCTCGTCGGCATGGTCGCGAACACGCTGCGGCTCGAACTGCTCGACCTCACCACCATCCCCGCCGGCATCGCCGCTCTCATCGGCGCCACGACAGCTGGCATCCTCGCCTCCCTCGTCTTCCGGGAAGTCGGTTACCCCCGCGTCTCCCTGACGGTGCCCTCCAT
Organism: Clostridia bacterium; assembly: GCA_017433225.1. GTDB lineage: Bacteria > Bacillota > Clostridia > Oscillospirales > Acutalibacteraceae > RUG420. The sequence goes on along the minus strand of JAFRHS010000038.1, from coordinate 52,881 downwards.
CGTCATCATGGTCCCGGGGCTGTTCCTGTACCGCGGCATCTACTACCTCGGGCTCGACAACGTGGGCGATGCATCGCTCTGGCTCACCAAAGCCCTGTTCATCATCATGGCGCTGCCGCTCGGCCTCGTCGTCGCGAGGGTCCTCACAGACTCCTACTTCCGCCATTCCTCCTGATTTGTATCGAAACCCTTACAGGCGATTTACCGGTATCACTTGCCAGTAAATCGCCTTTTCCGTTATAATTGTTTTGTTTATTAGATTTTTTCCCAGAAAGGCAGGGCAACCTATGATCGTCAACATCCTTGACAAGATCGACACCTTCATGTACTACCCCGTCCTGATCATCATCCTGGTCTTTGGAGGCTTCTACTTCACCGCCCGCACCCGTTTCGTGCAGATCCGGCAGTTCAAAGAATCCTGCCGACTCATCGCGGAGAAGCCCCACGAAGAAGGCAAAGTCTCTTCGTTCCAGGCCATGATCGTCTCCACCGCATCCCGCGTCGGCACCGGCAACATCGTCGGTGTTTCTTCGGCGATCTGCCTCGGCGGTCCCGGAGCGGTCTTCTGGATGTGGCTCTTGTGCATCGTGGGCGCCTCCTCCGCATTCACGGAGAGTACCCTCGCACAGATCTACAAAAAGAAAGATGAACACGGCAACGCCTACGGCGGACCGGCCTACTATATCGAAAAGGCCTTCCGCTCCCGCATCCCCGCTCTGTTCTTCTGCTTCTTCCTGCTGATGACCTACGCCTTCGGGTTCCAGCTGCTCTGCTCGTACAACCTGCAGACCACCTTCCAGGCGTACTCGTTCTATGACCCGAAGACCACCCCCGCCATCATCGGTGCCATCCTTGCCATCACGGCCGGATACTGCATCCTCGGCGGCGGCAAGCGGATCATCAAGCTCACGAGTTCTGTCGTTCCGGCCATGGGCATCTTCTATGTCCTCATCGCCCTCATCGTCATCATCGCCAATTTGAAGAACATCCCGCACATGTTCGGCATCATCTTCGAAGACGCCTTCAACTTCAAGGCCATCTTCGGCGGCGTGTCCGGATCCTGCCTCGTCTACGGTGTCAAGAGAGGTCTCTACTCGAACGAAGCCGGTGTCGGTTCCGCGCCGAACGCCTCCGCCTCCGCCATGGTCTCCCATCCCGTCAAGCAGGGACTTGCGCAGACCCTTTCGGTCTACATCGACACCATGCTCCTCTGCACGGCGACGGCTCTCATGTGCCTGTCCACCGGCGTCCATTTCGGACCCGATGTCGAAGGCGCCCCCTACGTCCAGAACGCCATCTCATCCCTCTTCGGACGTGTCGGCCCCGTGTTCATCACGGTCGCCATGATCATGTTCGCCTTCACCACCCTGCTCGGAAACCTCTACTATGCGGACAACGCGCTGGCCTACATGAACCATAAAAAAATGCCCGGCAAGAAGTTCATGCTCGGGTTCAAGATCTTCTGCATCCTCGTCATCTTCGTCGGCGCCATCATCCCGTCCAAAGCGGCATGGGCCCTTGCCGACATCTCCATGGGCGGCATGACCCTCATCAACATCCCCGCCTGCGTCATCCTCGGCGGCGCCGTTTTCAAGGCGCTGAGAGACTATGAAAATCAGAAACAGGCCGGAAAGAACCCCGTCTTTTTCTCGAAAGACATCGGCCTCAACGAGGAAGACTTCGACTTCTGGAAAGAGGACGAAGCGTAAACCATCACAAAGGAGAGACGTCTTTTGTCTAACCGGAAAGCACCCAGACAGGCGAATATCGAGCTCCTGCGCGTCATTTCCATGCTGGCGGTCATCGCCATGCATTTTCTCGGCGTCGGCGGCGTCATGACCTCCTCGACCGGGGTCTGGTTCGTCGTGGCCAGTACGTTCTACTCCTTCGCCATTGCCGCCACCAGCTGCTATGTGCTCATCGGAGGGTACTTCCTCGCGACGTCGAAGTTCCGCACCGGGCGCATCTTCCGCCTGCTGCTCGAGTTCTTCACGTATACCTTCGGCATCTATCTTCTGTTCGGGCTGGCGGTGTTCCTGAAAAACGGAGACAATATCTTCTCTCTCCATGAATTCCTCACGTTCTACCTGTTCCCCATCGTCCACGAGGAGAACTGGTTCGTCACCTGCTACATCCTGATGCTGCTGTTGGCACCGTTCTACAACATCCTTTTACAGAACCTCACGAAAAAACAGCACCTCCTGCTCATCGTTCTGACGGTCTTCCTGTTCTCGGTCATCCCGACCGTCATCTGGCATGCCGCGGGACAGTTCCTGCAGAGCGGCGGCTATTCCTTCGTCTGGTTCTCGGTCCTCTACTTTGTGGCGGCCTATTTCCGCCTCTACGGCGTTCCGGAGCATCTGAAGAGCTGGGTCATCGGCCTCGTCTATTTCAGCGCTTCCGTCGTCACGGCAGCCCTGGTGAACCACGAATTCCTCTACCCTTCCGTTCTGACGGACGAGAAGAACGGGTTCTACTATTTCTTCAACTATAATTTCCTCACGGTGTTCATCGCCTCCGTCGCCATGTTCTTGCTGTTCCACCGGGTGACCATCCGCTCCGCGAAGACCGGACGGCTCATCAACCGGATCGCGTCCTACTCCTTTGCGGTGTTCCTCATCCACACGCACCCCTCCATCACCGGGGCGCTCTGGAAGGGCATCGTCCATACCGAGCGGTACGTGGACTCGCCGCTCATGCTCGTCGGTCTGCTGGTCATCCCACCGGCTATTTACGCGCTCTGCATAGTCGTGGAACAGCTCCGTCTCGGAGTCTCGAAACCCGTTCTGAACAGCGAACGGCTGAACGCGAAATTCGCGGAATGGGACGAGGACAGCGGTTTTAACGAAGTAGCATAATAACGTGCTGATATTTTCCATCGATTGTATAGATTCTTATAATTAAAAGTAGTAAACTGAATAAAGTCTATTCTGTCGGGACTGGTCAGAAGCGCATCCAAAACGCCTCTGCCGGTCTCTCGACTTCGTTAGGAGCAACTCTATGGAATATAAGATCACCGGCTATGAGCCGGCCGCGCTGTTTCGGAACTTCGAGGAGTTCAGCGCAGTGCCCCGCGGCTCGTTCCACAACGAGAAGATCAGCGACTTCCTCGTGGCGTTCGCCCGGGAGCGCGGCCTCGAAGTGTACAGGGACGAGGCGCTGAACGTCATCATCAAGAAACCCGGCCAGAACGGCGGCGAGGGCAAACCTCCGGTCATCCTTCAGGGCCACATGGACATGGTCTGCGAGAAAGTCCACGGCTGTGACCACGACTTCGAGACACAGGGCATCGACATGTATGTCACCGACGACGGCTGGCTCACCGCGAACGGCACCACGCTCGGCGGCGACGACGGCATCGCCGACGCCACCATGATGACGCTGCTCGACGACGACGCCCTGACCTACCCTCCGCTCGAATGTGTCTTCACCACCGACGAGGAAGTCGGACTGCTCGGCGCCAACGTCCTCGATTATTCGAAACTCGACGGCCGCCTCATGCTGAACCTCGACTCCGAAGATGAAGGTGTCGCTACCGTCAGCTGTGCCGGCGGCATGGACTACACCATGACCCGCGCCCTCACCTCAGAGAAGCAGTCCGGCGAGACTGTCACCATCGACGTCAAAGGCCTCCTCGGCGGCCACTCCGGCACCGACATCGACCTCGGGCACGCCAACGCGGACAAACTCATCGCCCGCGCGGTCCTGTCCGTCCTCGAAGACGAAGCGGCCCGCCTCGTCTCCTTCACCGGCGGCACCAAAGGCAACGCCATCCCCAGAGAAGCGGTAGCGACCCTATGGTTCCCGACCGCGGACGCGGCCGATGCAGCCGCGGAGAAACTCCACGCTCTCGGCGAAGCATTCACCCATGAGATCCGCCGCCTCGAGCCCGGCATCGATGTCACGGTCAGCCGCACAGCGGCGGAAGTCTCCGTCATGTCCCGCGAAGACACCGAAGCGGTCATCTCCGCTATCGTCCTGGCGCCGAACGGCGTCCAGACGAGAGACCCCCTCATGGACAACTTCGTCATCAGTTCTCTGAACCTCGGCATCGTCCGGGTGGAAGACGGCACCGCGCTTCTGGGCTTCGCGCCCCGCAGCTCCGTCGACTCCCTGATGGACGCCATCACGAACGAACTGGCCCTGACCGCAAAGACATTCGGTTTCGAGACCGAGGTGTCCGGCGCCTATCCCGGCTGGGAGAAAGTCGAGGACTCTGTCCTCTGCGACACCATGAAAGAGAGTTACCGGACCCTGTTCGGAAAGGAACTCAAAGTGGAAGGCATCCACGCAGGCCTCGAATGCGGTCTGTTCTTTGCGAACCTTCCCGGGCTCGACCCGGTCTCCATCGGGCCGACCATGCGCGGCGTTCACACGCCCGACGAAAAAATGGACCTCACGTCCTGCGAACAGTTCTACAAACTGGTCGTGGACGTTCTGGAACGGCTTGCGAAGTGACGGCGTACATCGCCTCCGCACAAGCCCTGTGAGAATAAAAGAAAAGAGGAATCACAATGTCTGAAAACAAAGGGGCAACCTACAAGCCGTTCATCCCGGCTGACAAAGTCGTCCCCGAGATCACCGTGACCTCCATCATCCTCGGTATCCTCCTGGCCGTCGTCTTCGGCGCCGCCAATGCATACCTCGGACTCCGTGTCGGTATGACCATTTCCGCGTCCATCCCGGCGGCCGTCCTGTCGATGGGTGTCATCCGGTTCATCCTGAGAAAAGACTCCATTCTCGAAAATAACATGGTCCAGACCATCGGTTCCGCCGGTGAGTCTCTGGCTGCCGGTGCCATCTTCACCCTCCCCGCCCTGTTCCTGTGGGCCGAGGAAGGCAAGATCGAGACCCCCAGCATGCTGACCATCACCCTCATCTGCCTTGTCGGCGGTGTCCTGGGCATCCTGTTCATGATCCCGCTGCGCCAGGCCCTCATCGTCGAAGAGCACGGCGTCCTTCCCTTCCCGGAAGGCCAGGCCTGTTCCGAAGTCCTGATGGCCGGTGAAGAGGGCGGTTCCAAAGCCGGCGCGGTCTTCAGCGGTCTCGGCATTGCCGCACTCTACAAGTTCCTGACCGACGGTCTCAAGATCTGGCCGTCCGAAGTCGGACACGACATCAAGTTCTTCAAGGGTTCGTCCCTCGGCATGCAGGTCCTGCCCGCTCTCGCGGGTGTCGGCTACATCTGCGGCCCGAAGATCTCGAGCTACATGTTCGCCGGCGGTACCCTCAGCTGGTTCGTCCTGATGCCGGTCATCGCGCTGTTCGGCGCAGACGCCACCATCTTCCCGGGCACGGAAGTCATCAACACGCTGAGCCCCGGTACTCTGTGGGGCACCTATGTCCGCTATATCGGCGCGGGCGCCGTCGCCACCGGCGGTGTCATCTCGCTCATCAAGAGCTTCCCGATGATCGTCCGCACCTTCAAGGCCACCATGGCCACCTTCGGCAAAAAGTCAGAGAAGACCGCTACCGTACTGCCCCGTACCCAGCAGGATCTCCCGATGCCCCTCGTCATCGGTCTCGTCATCCTGCTCGTCCTTCTCATCTGGCTCCTCCCGACCTTCCCGGTCAACCCGCTCGGAGCCCTGCTCGTCGTCATTTTCGGCTTCTTCTTTGCAGCCGTTTCCTCCCGTATGGTCGGCCTCATCGGGTCCTCTAACAACCCGGTCTCCGGCATGGCCATCGCCACCCTGCTCGCCACCACGGTCCTTCTGAAGATCACCGGCACCGCCGGAACCAAGGGCATGGTCGGCGCCATCGCCATCGGCGGCATCATCTGTGTCGTCGCCGCCATCGCGGGCGATACGTCGCAGGACCTCAAGACCGGCTTCCTGGTCGGTGCCACCCCGAGAAAACAGCAGGTCGGCGAGATCATCGGTGTCATCGCTTCTGCCATCTCCATCGGCTATGTCCTCGACCTTCTCAACAGAGCCTGGGGCTTCGGCGGGACCGAGATCCCGGCTCCTCAGGGCATGATGATGAAAATGATCGTCGAAGGCATCATGAACGCCCAGCTTCCGTGGAGTCTCATCTTCATCGGCGTCTTCGTCGCCATCGTCATCGAGATCCTCGGCGTCCCGGTCATGCCGGTCGCCGTCGGTATGTACCTCCCCTTCTCCCTCTCTGCCGGCATCATGTGCGGCGGCGTCATCCGCTGGTTCGTCGAAAAGAGAACGAAGAAGGACGAAAAGTTCAACAAGGAAGCCGTCGAACGCGGCACCCTGTACACCTCCGGTCTCATCGCCGGCGAAGGTCTCATGGGTATCCTGCTGGCTGTCTTTGCTGTTCTCCACTGGGACATCGACATCTCGTCGAAGTTCTCCATCGGCCAGATCGGCTCCCTCATCATGTGGGCTCTGATGCTGGGCACCCTGCTCTATGTCTGCTTCGGTAAGAAGAACCTCAAGAGGATCGTCAAAAACTCCGACGTTCAGTACGACTCTGAGAAAACGGCAGAGGACGCTTCCGATGAGTAAGCCGAAAAACTTCATGGACTATGTCCCGCGCCGGAACAGGAACTATCAGTACGAAGTCGACAAAGACGGCAAGGTGACCATCCTCGTCAAGTGGACCGGTCCCTACCACAAGATCGCCACCGTTCTGTTCAAGAAACCGGAAGTCAGCCGCATCGATCTTGACGAGATCGGCAGCTGGGTCTGGCTGGCGATGGACGGACACAAGACCGTGTACGACCTCTCCAGAGAGTTCAAGGCCGCCTTCCCCGACGAGGAGAAGCCGGTCGCAAGGCTCGCCCAGTTCCTGAAGATCCTGCGCAACAACAAATTCATCGTTTACAACGTTCCTTTGAAAGAGGAATAAACAAAAAGAAAACTGCCTGCCACCGGAGTGGCAGGCAGTTTCTATTTTACGGAATCTTGAGAGATTTCGAAGTACTTAAGAGAGTTGTTCGAGGATCCAGTCGACGTCGTCGGTGGTCTTCATCTTCTCGAGTGCTGCCGGATCATCGAGCGCCTGGACGATCTTCTGGATCATGTCGAGGTGCTCATCGCCGATCCCGGCGATACCGAACACGAGGTTGGCTTTTTCATCGCCGAAGTCAACGCCATCGGGGAACTGGACCAGCGTGATACCGGTCTTCTTGACCTGAGCCTTGGCTTCCGAAGTGCCGTGCGGGATGGCGATGCCCATGCCCATGTAGGTCGTGAAGACCTTTTCTCTGTCGAGCATGGCTTCGACATACGGCGGCTCGACACAGCCTTCATCGACGAGGAGTTTACCGGCAAGACGGATCGCGGTCTCTTTGGTGACCGACGGCTGCTGGAGCAGGATACCGCTCGCGTGCATGACCGAGGGCTTCGGCTCGGCAGGAGCTGCCGCTTTTTCTTCGGCCGCAGCTTCCATTGCCATGGACTCTGTGACCGCGGAGACCGGGTCGGACGTGATCTTCTCGAAGAGGACATCGAGCGCGGGGTCGGCCAGGAAGTTTCCGATGGAGACGATCTCGGCCTGCGGAGCAGACTTCTGGGCGCGGTCGATCAGCATTTCCTGAACGACGGCGATGTCGCAGTCTGCGGGGATATTGTCAACAGAGGTGTTGGTGACGGTGATGTCAGGACGAAGCTCCTTGATGCGGTTGCGGAACTTGGTGGCACCCATGGCGGAGGAACCCATACCGGCGTCGCATGCGAAGATGATCTTCTTGACGAGGGACGGATCGGCAATGCCGGCGCCTGCGGCAAGGGCAGCACCCTTGGCCTGAGCCTTGCTGGCAGCGACCTGATCCTGAGCGTCTTCCAGGTTCTTGCCCTTGTCGGTGAACTTGATGATGGGAGCCGCGATCAGGAAGGACACGACAGTCGCCAGAAGGACACCGACGATGGTCTGCCACATCTTGTCTTTCGGGGTCATCGACAGGAACGCGATGATGGAACCGGGGGCAGCCGGGGAAACAAGACCGCACTTCATGAGGCTGAACCAGAAGATGGCGACCATGTTGCCAACGATGGGAGCAATGATGACCAGCGGGTTCATGAGGACATACGGGAAGTAGATCTCATGGATACCGCCGAAGAAGTGGATGATGACCGCGCCGGGAACGGACTGTTTGGTCATCTTGTCTTTGGCAAATGCCCAGTAAGCGAGGAGGACGCCAAGGCCGGGGCCCGGGTCAGCTTCCAGCATGTACATGATGGAGCGTCCGGTCTCGAGGGCCTGTTCGGTACCGATCGGGGTGAAGATACCGTGGTTGATCGCGTTGTTCAGGAACAGGACCTTGGCGGGCTCGATGAAGATGGCAGCCAGCGGCAGAAGGCCGTGGTTGACGAGGACATCGACACCGGCGGAGAGGACTGCCAGGATGGCGGTCATGGCCGGACCAATGCCGTAGAAGCCCAGGATGGCAAGGAGCATACCGAGGATACCGACCGAGAAGTTGTTGATGAGCATCTCGAAGCCTGCCGGCATTCTGGTTTCCATGAACTGGTCGAACTTTTTGATGCACCATCCGGCGAGCGGGCCCATGACCATGGCGCCGAGGAGCATCGGCTGTCCTTCGGTACCGCCGACACCGGCAATGGTACCCATAACAGCAATGGCACCCATAACACGGCCGCGATCTCCGCCGACCATGTAGCCGCCCTGTCCGGCGATGAGGACCGGGATCAGGTAATACAGCATGTAGGGCTGGATGGAGGCCAGTCTCTCATTCGGGAGCCAGCCGTCTGCAATGAACAGTGCGGTAATGAAACCCCAGGCGATGAACGCGCCGATGTTTGGCATGACCATCGCGGAGAGGAATTTACCGAATCTTTGGAGTCCGTTTTTCATGTTGGTCTCCAACTCCTTTCTCAAAACCTGTAATATGTCTGGTTCGGAGACATGGAACGAAGGGCGATCGACGGTCACAGGACCTCGATCGACTCCCGCTCGCACATCGCAAGGAACGAATCGGGCAGGTCGTCGTCAGAAATGACGATGTCGACCTGGTCAGGGGTCGCGAAGGTGAACGTGCTGCTCTTCCCGACTTTGGAGGAGTCCATCAGGAGGACGTTGTTCTCCGTGTGGGAAACCACATAGCGCTTCAGCGCGTTCTCTTCCGCGTGACCGCAGTTGAACCCGCGGTCATCGTAACCGGTGACCCCGATGAAGGCCCGGTCGAACCGCACACGGGCGAGCTGCTCGATGGCAGCCTGTCCGTACATACTGCGGCTGTTGCGGTTGAGCCTGCCACCGATGACGAACACGTCTGCCTGTTCGAGGCGTGACAGTTCCATCGCCACCGTGAGGCTCGCGGTAAAGATCATCATCGGCTGGTCGGGAAGCGCTCTTGCAAGCATGGTCGTGGTCGATCCGGAATCGAGGAAGATGGTCGTATCGGGTTTCACCAGAGACATGGCTTTGGTGACGATCGTTTCCTTCTTTTCGATGTTCCGGACTTCCCGCAGGGCCAGCCGGTCGTCATTCCCAAGGACCGTCGTGACGGCTTTGGCGCCGCCGTGGACGCGGATGATCTTTGCTTCACTGTCGAGGACTTTCAGGTCCGTCCGAAGGGTCATGTCCGACACTTCCGGAAAGGCTTCCTTCAGGTCCGCGAACGTGATCGACGAGCGTTCATTGACGAACTCAACGATCCGATTGCGTCTTTGTTCCATTGTATCCATTATTTTTATCCTCTCTGTCGTCGGAAAACTGCTCATTCTGACAGAAAGGAGTTTTCCGATGTTTAGTCGATTACGAAATGCTCAAGGACGTACTGTTCTGCCTCGAGGTTCCAGAGGCCGTTGTGGGCGTCGACCAGGTCAGCCAGAGCCGCGTAGCGGTCATCGTTCAGTTCCTCGGCACGTGCCCGAAGCTCGGTGAGAGCGGTCAGAGGCATGTTCGTATGGGTGTAGATGAGCTTTTTGCCGCCGGGGATGCTCGGAAGGTTCAGCGTCGTCTCCGGGACACAGTCGAGGCCGCCGATATGGGTGACCATGACGCCGGGATAGATGCGGTTCTCCTCGGTCAGTTTGAGGGACTCGAGCATGTCGGCCGTGTTGCCGCCGGTAGTGCCCATGATGTGGGTCGAATTGTAGTGGATGTCATACATGTTCGTGAGGCCTTTGAGTTTGGTGTCGGTGGGGCCTGCGAAGAAGTTGAGGCATCCGTCTCTGCCGAGGATGTCGACTGCCTGCTCATAGACCGCGGGGATCGGTGCGTAGCAGAGGACATCGTCATATCCGGTACCGCCGGAGATCTCGCGGAGCTCCGCAGCGGGGTCGGCCATGTCCTTCGTGTTGATGAAGCGGACGTCGATACCGCGTTTTGCATATTCTTCCGGCGGGAAGAGTTCCGCGGCACGGTCCAGTCTGCCCTGGTCGATGTCGGTGACGACCAGCATGCCGGGGGTCACGTCACGGTTCAGGATGTACGTGACAGCGCCAAGCCCCATGGGGCCGCCGCCGGCAACGATGGCGAGCTTGCCGCCCTCTTTGATGCCCATGATGTGGTTGTAGTCACCCATCTTGGTGTGGTACATCGCGTTGACCGCTCCGATAGAGCAGGACAGCGGCTCGGCAAGAGCTGCGTCGTAATAGGCCTCGCCTTTGTACTCCAGGAAGCAGTTGCACTCGAAGACTTCCATCGGCATGATGCAGTAGGTGGTGTCTCCGCCGCAGAACTCGTAGGAGTAACCGGGGCTGTCCATGCTGCCCTTGTAGTTGAGCGCCGGCTGGTGGGTGAACTTCATGCCGGGTTTATACTTATCTTTATACTTGGCACCGACTTCCACGATGTCGCCCGCCAGCTCATGGCCGAGGATGGCCGGATGGTCGGCGACGTCAGCGTGGACGCGTTTGTGCTCGACACCGAGCTTGGCCATTTTGTAGGTGGACATGCAGATGCTGTCGCAGACGATCTTGACTAAGATCTCATCGTCTTTGATGGGCGGCAGTTCGAATTCATCGATGCGGACGTCATTTGCGGCATGTAACCGCGCTGCTCTTGCTTTCATGATAACCTCTCCTTTGTCATTTTAAAAGTTCTTTGAGGCGATTGGTGTGATGTTTCAGGTCATTCACTTTCGTTTTGAAAGTCTATTTCCTTATTGCACTTTCATTTTAACAGCTACAAACCGAGATTGCAACTGTTTTTTTGACAGTTTTTTCCCTTTTTTCTTGTGTTATTTGCACAAAAGGAACGGTATCTTGTTTATTGTTCGTTATCTGGTTGTTGTTTCAACAGTCAAAATAGAACAAAACAGAAAAAATGCACCCTTTTTCAAAAGGGTGCATTTCGGATCGCGGGATCTGCCGCGTTGTTATTCAACTGTTACGGACTTTGCGAGGTTCCTCGGCTTGTCGACGTCGACGCCGCGGGCCAGGGATACATAGTAACCCATCAGCTGAAGCGGGACGACTGCCAGAGATGTCGTGAAGTGTTCGTCGGTCTTCGGGATGAAGACACAGAAGTTCGCGATATCTTCCATATTATAGTTGCCTGCGGTGGTGAGGCCCATGAGGTAGGCACCGCGGCTTCCGGTCTCGACCATGTTGGACACGGTCTTCTCGATGACTTCACTCTGGGTGCAGACTCCGATGACGAGAGTCCCGTCTTCGATCAGCGAGATGGTGCCGTGCTTCAGTTCACCGGCAGCGTAGGCCTCGGAGTGGACATAGGAGGTCTCTTTCATCTTGAGAGAGCCTTCCATGCAGGTCGCGAAGTCGAGACCGCGTCCGATGAAGAAGATGTCGTTGGCGTTCGCGAACTTGGATGCGAACCACTGGAGACGCTCTTTGTCGTCGAGGATGCGCTGGATCTTCTCCGGCAGGGTCTTCAGTTCCTTGACGAGTGCGGACGCCTGCTTCTTGCTGAGGTTCCCTCTCACCCGCGCGAACTCGATTGCCAGCAGGTCGTTGGCAACGAGCTGGGTAGAGTAAGCCTTGGTGGTCGCGACGGCGATCTCCGGGCCGGCGAGCGTGTAGAACACATAGTCCGCTTCGCGGGCAATGGAGCTGCCGATGACATTGACGATGGCAAGCGTCTTCACGTTGTTCGCCTTGCATTTGCGCAGGGCCTCGAGGCTGTCGGCCGTCTCACCGGACTGGCTGATGATGATCGCCAGGGTATTCGGGGCGATCGGACTTCTGCGGTACCGGAACTCGGAAGCGACTTCCACACGGACCGGAATGGCGGTCAGGTCCTCGAACACGTACTGGGCCACCATACCGACATGGTAGGCGGAGCCGCAGCCGATGATGAGGATGTTGTCGATCGCCTTGATGTCCTCCGCGGTCAGGCCGGTCGCGGAGAGGTCGATCTTGTCCTTGTCATCTGTGACGGAGTGGATGGTGTCCTCCACCGCCTTCGGCTGTTCGTGGATCTCCTTCATCATGAAGTGCTCAAAGCCGCCGCGCTCGGCTGCTTCGGCATCCCAGGTGATCTCGGTCAGCGTCTTGACGAGGGGCTCGCAGTCGATATTGTAGAACTCGATGCTGCCCTCTTTCAGACGGGCCATTTCCATATTATCAATGTAATAGACTTTTCTTGTATGGTTGAGGATGGCCGGGACGTCGGAGGCGATGAACGCGTTCTTCCCGTTCTTGCCGATGATCATCGGGCTGCCGTTGCGGGCGCAGAAGATCTCGCCGGGGTAGTCCGCGAACATGAGGCACAGCGCATAGGAGCCGCGCACACGAAGGATGGCGCGGGAGATGGCGCGCAGGGGGCCTTCTCCATACTTTTTGTAGTAGTAGTCGACCAGTTTGATGATGCACTCGGTATCGGTCTGGGAGTAGAACCGGTATCCGTTTCTCTTGAGCTTGTCGCGGATCTCCTCGTAGTTCTCGATGATGCCGTTGTGGACACCGATGACTGCGTCGTCATCCGAATGGTGCGGATGCGCGTTGGTCTCCGAGGGTGCACCGTGGGTCGCCCAGCGGGTATGGCCGATACCGCAGGTACCGACGATGGTCTCCACCGGTCCGATCTTGTCCTTGAGGTCGGCGATCCGCCCCTTCTCCTTCACGGTGACGGGTGCAGAGTCTCCATCGCGCACGGCGATGCCGGCCGAGTCATATCCGCGGTATTCGAGTTTGGTCAGGCCCTCCAGCAGAATGGGAGCCGCCTGTTCCTTACCGACATATCCTACGATTCCACACATAGTGAACCTCCTGTAAATATAGAAAAAGCATCGCTATTTAAGCGACGCCTTTGCCGTTTAAACTGATTAAAGCTATTCGGAATTCGTGTATACTATAACAAAAAAGGTTTCTTTATTCAAGATTCTCCTATTGCCCCATTCAAAAACGCCAAAAAATTTTATAAAATGGTGTTGACAACCGAAATGGTCCGTGATATAGTCTAGGTGTACTAAGGTTGTTAGTACACAACAGCTATCGGATATTTACTATTCACAGGAGGGAACCCACATGAAAAAAGCACTCAGATCCATCATTGCCGTGCTCATCGCACTCACCATGATGCTCGCCTTCGCGGCCTGCAACAAGGCGGACAACGCGGCAGAACCCGCGACCACCAAAGCCACCGAGTCTGACGAATTCAAGACCGCGACCGACAACGACGATATGGAATTCATCAGCGACGACGGCTGGCGCGTCGTCTACAACGCGAAAGACATCGAAAGCATGGAAGTCGACGATCACGCGGCCCAGTTCGTCTATATCGGCGAATCCGCCGGCACCAACATGGTCGAGATCCGCTACATCAAAGATAAGCAGCCCGAAGAAGTCCTTTATGACCTGACCTCCACCTGGACCAACGACCAGGAAGCAGTCAAACGTTCCGAAGGCATCTTCCCCGGCACCGACGACAAATGGGGCTACTGGAGAGAACTTCCGGCTTCGGAAGACGGTTCCCGCCTTGGCCAGACCGCCATTGCCGGTGAATTCAACGGCGGCGTCCTTCTGTTCACGGTCACGAGCCACATGAGCGGCGACGACGAGACCGATATCCCGGTCAGCGATGCCATCTCCGGCGTCATCGACTCCATCACCTATCCGGACGGTTTCAAGGACCAGACCATGTATGACTACTTCCCCGGCACCTACAAAGCCGACAAGGACAACAAAGCATATAAGTCCGTCGTACTGAAGAAGGACCACACCGGTGTCATCACCGACGCGAAGGGCAAGAAGACCAACGTCATGTGGGGTTCCATCGAACTGACCGACACCGACAACAACAAAGACTATGAGTACACCATCGAAGGCGAGAGCCTGATGATGAAAGTCGGCAACGACTGGGTCTCGTTCACGAAGTAAAAGCCTCTGTGAACTGCAGAATGACATAACAAAAAGCACCGCTGCGAAGCGGTGCTTTTCTTTTGCGTGTCCTGTGGCGATTTACAGCAGTTTCATGCTGCGGTCCTCGCCGATGCCGACGTCGTCGATCTCGTACTTCGTGCCGTCCTCACCGATGATGAAGCCTTTGAGATCGCCAAAGGTGATGGAGTAGTCGGAGCAGGCGATGCCGACGTTGAACTTGACGAGGTTGCGGTCTTTGACCTGGTAGTCGAGGTCGATGGTGCCGTACTCGTCATAGATGCGCCAGTGGTCGTAGTCATAGTGCTTGAAGTAGACCGGCGGCAGGCGGTCGTTCTTATCGCCGAGCCAGAGGATGTTTTCGTTGTAGTCATCCTGATCGATCGACTGGTTGCGGGTCAGGTTGAAGCCGTATTTGACGGGTTTTCCTTTGACCGTGCAATAGCCCATGTTGGTGATCCAGTCATAATGAGCTTTCTTCGGGTAATAGCCGCGGTGGTCGTCGATGATGGCCATGGTGGCATCGTTGGCCTTGTACTCCTTGCCGTTGAAGATGACAGATCCCTCGACGGTGAAGATGTCCTTCTGAGAATAGAGGCTGATGTTGCCGCCGAACGGCATGGAACCGACGGCCGGGTCGGACCAGCGGGTCAGTTGCAGGTCATAGGAGACCTTGTTTTTGCCCTTTTTCCCCTGTCCGAAGACATGGGCTTTGCCCTGGTTCTGGCAGTTTTCGAACGTGACACTGTTGAGTTTGCTCTTCGCCACAGTCGCACTGCCGTCGAGCAGGTTTTCCGACATGTAGCCGTTCTTCGCGAGCATCGGCGCCATGAAGGACGTCATCTCTCCGGTCTTCTTGTCGTACACGAGCGTCAGAGCGATGGTGACCGCGCCGCCCATGACGGACATGGCGGTCAGGAACGAGATGTCTTCGAAGTTGACTTCCAGCGCTTCCCAAAGAGTCACTTTCGCGCGGTTCAGGAACTTCGGGACACCGACGTCCTTTGCGTCGAGCAGGTTGATGATCGGGAACTCCTTGTCAAAGGTCCCGACCGCAACGCGGCCCTTTTCATCGACCATTTTTTCCGGGGTCGGGACCGGATAGCGAAGCTTTGAAAGCGGAACGCCGTTCTTTGCCTTTTTCATCTTCGGATCCGCTTCGAGTTTTGCGCCTTTCAGAGCTTTCGCCTGGACTCTGGCAGCCTGTTTCCGTCCTTTTTTCCCCTTGGGCGGAACCTCCTGGAACTGCCATTTCGGTTTGCCAAACATAAGCTTTCTCCTTTCATTTGTTCGAACAAATCTCCCTGCCTTCATTGTATCAAAAGACGGGCACAAGCTCAATCATTTTTTACAATTATTCCGTTTTGCAAAGATATTGTTTCATGTTGTGTTTTTCTCTTTATACTGCTAAACTATTGTTTACGATTGTGAGAAATCGAGTAAAAGGAGAATCATTATGGACAACAATACCCGTGAGCAGTTCGGCTCCCGACTCGGTTACATTCTGGTCTCGGCCGGCTGTGCCATCGGCATCGGCAACGTCTGGAAGTTCCCGTACATCTGCGGGCAGTACGGCGGCGCCATCTTCATGCTCATCTATCTTCTGTTCCTGGTCATCCTCGGCATCCCGATCCTGACCACCGAGTTCGCCATCGGCCGCGGCTCTCAGAGAAGCGCCGCCCTCGCCTACAATGTCCTGGAACCGAAGGGAACGAAATGGCACTGGTACAGCTGGTTCTCGATCATCGGCTGTTCTCTGCTCATGATGTACTACACCACGGTCGCCGGCTGGATGATGAACTACGGCCTCAAGCACATCGCCGGAACGTTCGTCGGAAAGACGCCGGACGAAGTCACCGGCGGGTTCGGCGAAATGCTGGGCAACCCGACGGAGATGATCTTCTGGACCGTCCTTGTCTGTCTGATCGGCTTCACAGTCTGCTACTTCGGCATCCAGAGAGGCATCGAACGCGTCACCAAGTACCTGATGGTCGCGCTGCTTGTCCTGATGCTCATCCTGGCGGTCCACTCCGTCTTCCTTGACGGCGCAGACGCAGGTGTCCGTTATTACCTCGTCCCGAACCTCGAGAACATTGCGGACCACGGCCTCGGCGAAGTCGTCTTCAACGCGATGAGCCACGCCTTCTTCACACTGTCCATCGGTGTCGGTTCCATGCTCATCTTCGGTTCCTACATCGGCAGGAGCCGGAGCCTGATGGGTGAATCCATGGTCATCACCGGCCTCGACACGTTCGTCGCCCTGACCGCCGGCTTCATCATCATCCCGTCCTGCTTCGCCTACGGAGTCGAAGTCGGTGCGGGTCCGAGCCTCATCTTCATCACCATCCCGAACCTCTTCACGCAGATGCCCGGCGGACGCTGGTGGGGCGCGGTCTTCTTCATCTTCCTGACCTTCGCCGCCATGTCCACCGTCGTCGCCGTCTTCGAAGGCATCATCGCCTTCTTCATGGACCGCTTCGACTGGGAGCGCAAAAAGAGTACCGTCGTCAGCGGCATCGCCATCACGCTGCTCAGCATGCCCTGCGTCTTCGGGTTCAACATCTGGTCGAAGATCCAGCTCCTCGGAGAAGGTTCTTCCGTCCTCGACTTCGAAGACTTCATCGTCTCGAACAACCTGCTGCCGCTCGGTTCGCTGGCCTTCGTCCTTTTCTGCACGAGCAAGAACGGCTGGGGCTTTGAGAACTTCATCGCCGAAGTCAATGCCGGCAAGGGCCTCAAGATGCCTGCGAACGCCGTGTCGAAATTCTACATGACCTGGGTCCTTCCCCTCGTCATTATCGCCGTGTACCTCAAAGGCTACTGGGATATGTTCAAACCGGAAACCGGTTTTGACGGCCGTTTCTTCGGCTGGATGGCCTTCGCCATTCTCTTCCTCGCCTTCATCATCTTCGTCGCCGTCTGGGGCGGACACAGACGCGCCGCGAAAGAGCAATAAACTCAGACAAAACAAAATCGCCCCGGGATGCTTCGGGGCGATTTTTTGTTTTATGGGCGATTTACGCGAGGTTCGCGAATTTCGTCAGAAGGTCCTTGTACAGCTTACGCATGTCTTCGCCGGTCTCTTTGAGGCCGTTCCAGGAAACGTGGTCGAACCGTACGACCGGCATGTTGTACCAGTGGCCGGGAGTTACGGTCATGCCTTCTTTCCACTCGGTGGCTTCCTCAGTCAAAGGAGCGCCGGTCGAGATCGTATTGACATAGCCGTCGGTCGGGAGCCAGTCTTTGTTGATGCCGTGACGGCGCATCTTCGGAGTGATGATGTGGCTCGTGATATAGCCGGCGTCCTTGCAGAACAGGGACATCTCCTTGTCCGGGGTCTGGAGGCCGAAGAGGCTCTTGTGGGACCGGCAGGCTCTGTGGGCAAAGTAGTACGTGCCCTCATGCGCATGGATGTCTTTGTTCAGTTTCTGCATGACATAGATGCCCAGTTCGAACGCGCTGTTGTCGAACTCATTGTTGGCGAAGCGGTACATCTTCAGCCACTCATATGTCGGCAGTCGGAAACGGCGGATCTTCACCTTTTCGGGGTTCTTCATGACGCCCCACTGTTCCATCATCGGATCATAATACTTGCCGACCCAGCTGTTTCCGAGGAGGGTGACAAAGTACATGACATAATAGCAGAGGAACTTGTTGACGAGGATGCCGTGCCATGCCGCGTAGGTCGTGCCGTTGTTGACACCGGACAGCGTGGTGACGGTGTGGATGCAGTCCCCTTTCCCGCCTTTGAACAGACCGGAGAGTTCATCTGCCGGAGTGCCGTTGCGCTCCTCCTCCGAACCGTATGCCATCAGGTAGTCGAAGAGACGGACCGTCGGGCCCCCGAAGCTGTGGCCGACGAGGTTGATCTTCTCGTGGTCGCCGGGCGTGCCGAGATCTTTCAGGAGACCCGGATAGGTACGGCCGTAACGCTCATGGCCGTACTTTTCGCTGTGGACTTTTCCGTAGTCGACACGGCCGCCGTAGAGCTGTGCATAAAGGACACAGCAGCGGTCCCAAAGACTGTTGAAGGGGCCGATCGCCGGCGTATAGACTTCGAAGCCTTCCTTGCGAAGGTAGTCCTGGACACCGTGTTTCAGGCCGAAATAGTCGATTCCGAGTTTGCTGGTCAGTCCGTCTTCTTCTCCCCAGCCGATAAAGCCGTGGACAAAAATGGTAGGATACCGGTTCATTTCATTGTCCTCCTTTTATGAGACATTCGAACAATCGTTGGATACGCCTCCTATTGTAACAGAATGCCGCCTTCGTGGGAAGGCGGCAAAAGAAATTCGTTACATTAATTCCGAAAATGGTCTTATTTCGTCTTGACACCGGAGAAGTCGAAGACTTTCAGACGGCGAAGCAGGACGCCGATGTCGGTCTTGTCGACTGCCGGCAGGATGACCTTGTCGAGAAGGAGCTTCTGACCCATGGCCATCGGCTTCTCGAGGAAGGACGGGACGTCGAACATCTTGGTGTCGTTCAGCGGACGGCCGTCGCGCATGTCGACAAACGCTTTGAGGACCCAGCGGATGTCGTAGATGGAACCGTAGACTTCCGGAACGGCTCTGTTGACCTTCGCGAACTTGTAAACAGCCATCATCGCGGTACGGATGGACTTCTCGGTCGTGAAGGAGCAGTCACGGTCGACATGGACATGGTTGCCGAGGAAGGCGAAGTTGGTGACGCCTGCCGGAACGACTTCCGGATAGGTGCCCTTGTTTCTGGAGACGAAGTAAGTGGTGCAGCGCGGCATCATGCAGGGGATGCAGTTACAGCCGGTAGCAGCCAGTTCGTCGATCTTGTCGAGCGGGCAGCCGATGTGGTACAGCCACTCTTTGGCGATCTCTTCACCGGTGCAGTCTCTCATACGTTTCTTGACGTAGTTACCGATGTTGGAGGTGTAGAGGCCATAGATCCAGACGATGGTGTTCTTCTGGGGATCCTGATCGAGGAAGTGCTTCTGACGGTTGATGGTCCAGGACATGACCCAGCCGGAGTCCTTGATGGTGACGATGCCGCCGGTGACGACTTTACCGTCTCTCGGGTCACGCTTGGTGATCTTGGTGATGAGGTCGACGATCTCGTCGCTCATGGTGGTCAGAGTAGCGGATTCCCACTGAGTGATCTCGGGGTCAGCCAGGAGTTCGTCGGGGTTGCCGAAGGACGGATCCTGCTTGGCGATGTTCTGCCAGGTCTTCCAGGAACCGTAGATGGAAGTGTCGAACTCGGGGACTTCGTGATGGCCGCCGATCTTGATGTTCGCGGTGTTGGAACCGTTGGTGAAGAAGACGAAGGTGTTCTCGTCGATGTCGACGGTTTTTTCTTTGCCTTCGATGGTGACTTCGACCTTGGTCGCGGTCTTCTTGCCGCCCTCTTTCGTGAAGAGGACGTTCGTGACCATGGCGTGGTAAACGAACTTGACGCCGCGCTCCTTCAGCCAGTTTTCCATGGGAAGGATGATGGAGTCATAGTTGTTGTATTTGCAGAAACGAAGGGAGGAAAGGTCGGTGAAACCTTCCAGATGATGGATGAATCTCTGGAGATAAAGTTTGACTTCGAGAGCGGAATGCTCGTTCTTGAAGGCAAACATGGTCTTGAAGTAATACCAGAAGTTGGAGTTGAAGACTTCATCCGTGAAGAACTGGTCGATGGATTTGCCATAGAGGTCCTCGTTCTTGCTGAGCATGACCTTCAGGACTTCCATCTGAGCTTTGTCGGACATGTTGAACTTCTTGTCCGGGGCAGCGTTCTGACCGCGGTTCACGGAAACACGGCAGTTGGAATAGTTGGGGTCGATCTCGTTGAGGCGCTTGTAAGCGTCCAGGATAGAGACGTTCTTGTCGTCGCAGGACGGGATGTCTTTGAAGAGGTCCCACATGCACTCGAAGTGGTCGTCCATTTCACGGCCGCCGGAGATGACGTAGCCCTTGCCGGGGATCATCATACCGTCGCAGGAACCGCCGGAGACGGAACGGGCTTCGTAGACCGTGATGTTCTTGCCGGGCATCTTCGCGTCGCGGACGAGGAAGCAGGCTGCTGCCAGACCGCCGATGCCGGCGCCGATGACGATTGCGTGTTTGTTCTCGATGTCTTCTGCCGGAACGGTGGTGCAGCCGGACTCATAGTTACCGTTGCTGTGATAGAAGCCCTGCTCCTCGATGTCGTGCCAGTTGAAGATCAGGTTTTTGCGTTCCAGGCCGTTGTAAGTACCAATGTCCATAAAATTCTTTCCTCCATTGATGTTTCGTACTGTTGTTTCTCTCGTGGCGTACTTGATCTCTATTCAGCGAGTTCGCGAAGACCGTCGCGGTAGAGGATCTCGATTTCTCCCCTGCCGAGTTTGATGAGACCGAATTCTTCCATTTTCTTGAGTTCCCGGCTGATGACGACCCGGGTCGTGCCCAGTTCGTTGGCAAGTTCCTCATGCGTCAGACGCACTTTGCCCTTCAGCTCGCTTCGTTCCAGCAGCGTCCTGGCAAGGTTGCCCCGTACCGTGACAAATGCGGAATAAGACAGGCTGTCCGCCAATCGCCGAATGAGCAGCTCTTCGCTGTCCAGCACGTATTCCAGTGCTTCCGGACTCCGTCGCATGACCTCGACCATGACGTTTTTCGGCAGGAACGCGTACTCGCAGTCCTCCGAAGTTTCAAAGCGCAGCTGGCCTTTTCGGTTATGAGATGCTTCGCCCGGATGGACGAGGAAGTTTTCTCCCGCTCTCATGGTCATGACGGTGATCTCTCTCCCCTCATCGGAGGACAGGAAGATCCGCAGGTTGCCTTTCAGGAGAAAAACGATACCGCCTCTCATGAAACGTTTGCTCGAAAAGAATCCGCTGCCGGGGTTGGCCGCTGTCTGCAGGTTCTCTTTGATCCGATTGCGTTCGTTGATCGTGAGCGCGTTCCAAAACGGAATGAATTGGTCGGGAGTCATATGGTGGTCTCCTTTCAACTCGTGAACAAGTCGTGAACATTTTATAGCTAAATTATACAACCTTCAGTCACAAAAGTTACACAAAAAACAAAAATAACCAAAATATTATACAGGTGTTTATATTTGCTGAACTGTTTTTTGCAGTCATCATCTTTTTTCAGTCTTGTCCGGTGTTTTTTCGAAAGGGGTTTTTTACATTTCCCCGGTCGTGTATAATAGAAAAGATATTTATAATGTGTTTCAACAACATATTAAAGGAGAGTTTGAACTATGAAATTCATCGCAAAGCCCTTCCCGTTCCGGACGGTGTCGGGCGATCCGTTCCCGAACAGTGAATACTATGAGATGGGAGACTACAAGATCCACTACCGCATCGACCCGGCGAAGACGGTGACTCCGGTGGCGAAGGCGTTCATGATCCACGGCTTTGCCTGCAACACCCGGTTCTATGACGAGATGGTCGAACACCTGACGGCAGAAGGCATCTCCTGCCTCCGTGTGGACCTCCCCGACTTCGGGTTTTCAACGAGAGAGTATAAAGGCATCCACTATATCCCCCAGACCGAGATCCTCGCGCAGATGATGAAAGACTTCGACGAGGACGGCAGCGGCTGGATCCTCTTCGGGCATTCCATGGGCGGTTCGGTCGCCACACAGATGGCCATCGCCGAAGCCGGCGCAAAAGACCCTGAGATCGCCTCTCTTGTCCTCTATGCCCCCCTGCTCATGGCAGACTCTCCGAAGTTCCTCCGGAACTTCATGATGAACGCTCCGGTCGGTCCGCTCCTCGACCTCATCCTGCCGCTCATCACGCCCTACGACGGCCTCTGGAAGGCGGTCGGCTTCCTCATGACCTTTGACTGGAAGTATACGAAACAGATGCCTGCCGGCGTCTACCGCGATGCGCTCCAGGTCAAGCACATGGGCCGCGGCGCCGCCTACATGACCGCGGTCGCGACGAAGCCCGACATCAACGAGCTCGGGAAGATCACGGTCCCCATAGAGCTCATCTTCGGCGGAAGAGATCTCTTCGTCATGCCGAACGTCGCGTTCAAGATGTGGAAGAAGATGCCCCGACAGGCGGACAAACATGTATTCCTCGACGGCGCGCACTGCTTCCTGCAGAACCAGGCAGACCGCACCTGGAAGACCACGAAGAAGTTCCTTCAGAAAACCGGCCAGATCTGATTTCAAATAAAAAACGCCTCTGCTCGCATTCGGGCAGGGGCGATTTATTGTATAATGTTTTTCCTACAGAGCAGACAGCGCGTCGGCCAGGATGATGAGGAGCGCCGCCCGGTAGGCGATGTCGAAATTGGTGTTTTTATGATCCCGTTTCCGGGCACGGCAGGCCACCAGGATGGCAGCATGGATGAGCCGCCGCTTCCGGGGGACGGCAAACAGACCGCGGTAGCCGCTCTGCTGTGCCAGTGCCATGTCGGCTTCCCGCATCCGTTCCAGGAACCGTTTCGTGTCATATTTGGAAAAGCTCAGCGCGCCGAGAAGTCCCATCGAATGGTTGCCGCCCAGCTTCATGCCGGCGGTCTGAAGAGCCGACAGGAAGCGCTCGATGTGACGCATGTTCTGGTTGTTGGACCCGCCGGCGATCGACAGGGTGACCCCGACCGCTCTGGCCGAAGAGCGCAGGGGGAACAGCGGTTTCAGCCGTCCCAGCAGTTCCTCGATCTCGAAGACGGCCCGCTCCGGCGGTTTGTCCGTCATGGCGAGCAGCGCCGCCACGAACGTTTCACCATCGTGGTCCAGAAGACCCTTCTCTGCCATCAGTTCATAGATGCGGGCAGTCTTGTCGATGTACCGCTTCCATTCGGTCTTCGGGATGACATCGACGACCCCGAGGACCGTCATCGCGAGAAACGCGCTGCGGGGAACGTGCTCTGTCATCTGACGGTAGAGATCCGGCGCCAGGAGCGTCAGTTTCTCCGGTTCCGGCGATGCCGCCAGCATACAGGCGACCGGCACCACCGCGGGGCCCTTGAAGTCTCCCGTGAAATCGTCATCCATCCGGATGTGGTCCCGGAGCCCTTTCAACTCTTCCGCCCTGATGAGCCGTTCCCGCTCCAGAAGGATGGCGGCACAGACCGGGTAGAGCATCCCCTCTTCCCGTCCGTAAGCGTCCCGCAGCGCCTCCACATTGTGGACAAAACAGGCTGCGAGATCGGCATACCGTTCGGCCATGAGCCTCACCCCCGCTTTTTCATCTCGTAAATCTTCTCCCACTATAGCACGTTTTCCGCCAAACCGCTATATAAATAGTAACAATATCAAAACATTGCCTTTCGTTGACAGACCGTGGGCTTTGTGATACTATTTTTGCAACCTTTTTCAAAGAAGGAAACCGAATTTCCGTTGGAGGGACCGTCATGAAAACCGTTCTCCTCACAGCTGAATACCGCTTTTACGGCTTTACCTATTATTTTGGTAAGGCTTTCGACCGGTGCAGCTGAATACAAGATCGCGTTTCCCGATATTTTGTAGATCATTTGGCCTGCGGCGGTTGCTGCAGGCCTTTTTCAGTCCCAAATGCACTTCAGAGGTGAAAGACAATGAAACCAATCCATACTGTCGGCATCGTCGGCCTCGGCCTCATCGGAGGCTCCATGGCCCGCTCCGTCAAAAAACACACCATCGCGACCGTCTACGGCCATGATATCTCTCCCGAGGCCATGGCCCTCGCCACGGAGAGCGGTGCCATCGACGCGCCCCTGACCAGAGAGACCCTGCAGGAATGCGACCTTTTGCTGATCGCGATCGCGCCCCGCTCCCTCGTGAAATGGGTCGAAGACCACGCCGATGCCATCCCGACGACTACGATCCTGGTAGACCTTTGCGGTGTAAAGCGTTATATTTATAAGCATATAGCGCCGATCGCCCGGGAAAAAGGATTCCTCTACGTCGGCGGCCACCCCATGGCGGGCAAGGAAGTCTCCGGCTTCGCGAACTCTGACCGGGAACTCTACCGGGACGCCTCCATGATCCTCTGCCCCGACGAGACCGCGGACGACGAATCCATCGACACCCTGAAGGCCTTTTTCCTGTCCCTCGGCTTCGGCGAGATCGTCTTCTCCACACCGGAGGAACATGACCGGATCATCGCCTACACCTCTCAGCTCGCTCACGCGGCATCGAGTGCCTACATCAAGTCTCCGACGAGCCGTCAGCGGATGGGCTTCACGGCGGGCTCTTACAAGGACATGACCCGTGTCGCCCGACTGGACCCCGAGATGTGGACCCAGCTCTTCATGGTGAACCGGGACCACATGATCGACGAGCTCCAGGAGCTGGTCGACAACCTCACCGGGTACCTGGACGCGCTGAAGGCGGACGACCCGGCACAACTGAAAAAACTCCTCGAAGAGGGCCGCGACCTCAAAGTCACCGAACCCATCGAGAACTGCTGAGAAACTGTTAGAAAGAGTGACCCGTCATGAGCACCAAGACCATCCATGTCAACGCCTCCCGGGACTACGATGTCCTCATCGGGATCGGCCTTTTGAACGATACCGGGAAACTGGTGAAAGACGTCCACGCGCCCTGCAAAGTCTGCATCGTCTGTGACAGCAACGTCGCGCCCCTGTACCGGAAGACCGTACAGAAGTCTCTCGAAGCAGAAGGCTTTGAGACCGTCATCTTCACATTCCCCGCGGGAGAGTCGTCCAAGACCCTTGACGTCATGGGCGCCGTCCTGAACTTCTGCGCGAGCCGGCGTCTGACCCGGACCGACCTCTTCATCGCCCTCGGCGGCGGTGTCACCGGTGACCTGACCGGGTTCGCGGCCGCCACGTTCCTGCGCGGCATCGATTACATCCAGATCCCCACGACCCTGCTGGCAGCGGTCGATTCCTCGGTCGGCGGAAAGACGGCGGTCGACATCCCCTCCGGAAAAAACCTCGTCGGCGCGTTCAAGCAGCCTCTGCGGGTCATCTGCGACATCGACACGTTTAAGAGCCTTCCGGACGTCGTCTTCCACGACGGCTGTGCCGAATGCATCAAGTACGGCGTGCTCCAGAGCCCCCGCCTCCTCGAGATCTTCTCGAAGGGCACGGACGCGGTGAAGGAGAACATCGCCGAAGTGGTCGCCGAAAGCGTACAGATCAAAGCGGACTATGTCGCGAACGACGAATTCGACACCGGCGTCCGCCGTTACCTGAACCTCGGGCACACCATCGGCCACGCGATCGAGCGCACGGCAAAGTACCGTCTCATGCACGGTCACTGTGTCGCCATCGGCATGGTCATGATCAGCCGGGCAGGCGAAGCCCTCGGCATCACCGAGGCAGGCACCACGGAACAGCTCATCGCCATCTGTGAACGAAACAGCCTCCCCGTCTCCTGCGACTTCTCCACGAAGTCCCTCCTCGACGGCGCGCTGTCCGATAAAAAACGCATGGGCGGCAGCATCGCCCTCATCATCCCCGAGAAGCTCGGGAAATGCATGACCCACACCGTTCCGGTCGAAGAACTGGAACACATCATCGAACTTGGAAAGGAGACGTCCGTTTGAACGTCCGACTCAGTCCTGCGAGCCTCTGCGGCACCGTCCACTCCATCGCCTCCAAAAGCGATGTCCACCGCCTTCTGTTCTGCGCGGCACAGGCGGACGGTCCCGTCACCATCGAAATGAATGACCGGTCGCCCCTCTCGGACGACATCCTGACGACGGCCGAGGTCATCCGCGGCCTCGGCGCCGATGTCCGGGAAGAGCCGGGGCGATTCACCGTCACCCCTTCAAACGTCACGCCGAAAGCTCCGACGTTTGACTGTCGGGAGAGCGGTTCGACCCTGCGGTTCCTGCTGCCGGTTGCGGCGGCGCGCTGCGACGAGCCCTCCTTCAACGGTTCCGGCCGGCTGCCGGACCGACCGGTCGGAGAACTGCTCGATGTCCTGAAGGCCCGCGGCGTCGAAGTCTCGGGGGACAGACTCCCCTTCTCCTTTCAGGGCCGCCTGCAAAGCGGCACCTTTGAATTGCCGGGCAACGTGAGTTCCCAGTACATCACGGGACTCCTGCTCGCCCTGCCGGCACTGGACGGCGATTCCGAGATCCGTCTCACGACGCCTCTCCAGTCCGCCTCTTATGTCAACATCACGCTCCACGCGCTGAGCCGCTTCGGCATCCGCACGAGCGTCCTGCCCCGGGGCTTTCTTGTCCCCGGCGGGCAGCCCTTCCGAAGCCCCGGCACCATCCTCGCCGACGGCGACTGGTCCAACGCGGGTTACTTCTTTGCCGCCGGAGCCCTCGGGAAAGACCCGGTGTCCGTCTCCGGACTCAGCCCGGACTCTCCCCAGGGAGACAAAGTGCTCGCCGGCATCCTGAAGGACCGGATGGGCGCTCCCGTTTCGAAGGTGCGGCAGGAAGACGGCACCTATACTTATACCGTCACCCCGGCAGAGACCCTGTCGGCCAGTGACCTCGACGTACACGACATCCCGGACGCCTTCCCGGTGCTCGCGGTGCTCGCGGCCTTTGCGAAGGGCCGCACGCGCTTCACCGGCTGTGAGAGGCTCCGGTTCAAGGAAAGCGACCGCATCGCCTCCGTCATCGCCATGCTGGAGGCCCTCGGCGGAAAGGCCATGGAAGACGGCGCGGACATCATTGTCTGCGGTGCCGATGAGACCGGCGGTCTCACCGGCGGCACCGTCCAATCCTGCGGGGACCACCGGATCGTCATGGCGGCCGCCGTCGCGGCCCTTCGCTGCACCGGCGATGTGACCGTCACCGGCGCGGAAGCCGTCCGGAAATCCTACCCGTCCTTTTTCGAGGAATACACTGCATTAGGAGGAATCGCACATGTCATCTGAGTTTGGCAACGCACTGAAGGTCTCGGTCTTCGGCCAGTCCCACGGCAGGGCCATCGGCGTCACGGTCGACGGATTCCCGGCCGGTGAAGCCATCGATGTGGAGGCGCTCCAGGCCTTTCTGGACCGCCGCCGTCCCGGAACCAGTGAACTGACGACCGCACGCAATGAAACGGACTGTCCTGAATTCCTCTCCGGTGTCACCGAAGACGGAGACGGCAATGTCACGACCTGCGGGTTCCCCCTGACGGCCGTCATCAAAAACAAAGACCAGCACTCGTCGGACTATTCCGACCTTTTGAACAAACCCCGCCCCTCCCACGCGGACTACACCGCTTTTGTGAAATACGGAGAGGCCAGAGACATGCGGGGCGGCGGTCATTTCTCCGGCCGTCTCACGGCTCCGCTCTGCATCGCCGGCGGCATCTGTCTGCAGTTGCTCGCGCGCCGGGGCATCCACATCGGCGCTCACCTCGAGCGGGTCGGAGAGGTCCTCGACGAGCCCTTCCCGCTCCACCCGGATGAAGCCCTCTTCGAGGAGATCCGGAGCCGGAACCCGGCCACGATCGACCCCTCCGCGAGCCTCAAAATGATCGATGAGATCACCAACGCGCGGTTCGACAACGACTCCGTCGGCGGCATCATCGAATGCGCCGTCACCGGCTTCCCGGCAGGCGTGGGCGGTCCCATGTTCGACGGCATCGAAGGGGAACTGGCGAAAGCCCTCTTCGGCATCCCTGCCGTCAAAGGCGTCGAGTTCGGCAACGGCTTTACCGCGGCAGAGCTGCGCGGGTCTCAGAACAACGACGCGTTCATCGCCAGAGACGGTACCGTCGAGACGGAGACCAACCGTTCCGGCGGCATCCAGGGCGGCATCTCGAACGGCATGCCCCTCCTGTTCCGGGTCGCTGTGAAGCCGACACCGTCCATCGCGAAACCGCAGAAGACGGTCGATCTCACGACCATGGAAGAGACCGAACTGTCCATCCACGGACGCCATGACCCGTGCATCGCCGTCAGAGCGGTCCCGGTCGTGGAAGCGGTCGCCGCCATCGCGCTCACAGACCTTCTGCTGAGCGAGAACAAACTGTAAAAAACTCCCTGAAGAAACGGGTGACTCCCATGAGTACAGAAAACAAAAAAGACCTCGACACACTGCGCGAGGAGATCAGCGCGATCAACGACGAACTGCTGGACCTCTTCCTGAAGCGCATGCATGTGTCTGCAGAGATCGCGGACTATAAAAAGGCAAACGATCTGCCCATCCTGGACCGTGCCCGGGAACGGGAGATTTTTGCCGAAGTGGAGGAAAAGGCCGGAGACCTCGGCACCTATGCCCACCGGTTCTTCTCCAACATGATGGAACTCTCACGGGCCTGGCAGTACAGCCAGATCGCCCGGGAGACGCCCCTCATCGACATGATCAAAGAGTCCCGCCTGCCCGCGGACGCCCTGTTCCCCCGCAACGGGATCATCGGTGTCTCCGGCGTGGAGGGCGCCTATGCCCAGCAGGCCGCGGACAACATGTTCCCCCGCGGGACACTGATGTTCATGAAGAGTTTCGAAGCCGTCTTCGACGCCCTCGAGAACGGCGAGTGCCAGTACGGGATCGTGCCCGTGGAGAACTCCTCCTACGGGTCGGTCAAAGACGTTTACAAACTGCTCGAAGAGCGTGACGTGTACATCACCCGCAGTATCCGGATCAACGTCCGCCACGAGCTCCTCGCGAACCCCGGCACGAAGCTTTCCGACATCAGGGAGATCTACTCCCATGAACAGGCCATCGGCCAGTGCGGCGCCTTCCTCAAGACCCTGCCGCACAGTGTAAAGATCATCCCGGTCGCCAACACGGCCGTCGCCGCCAAAATGGTCGGGGACTCCGACCGGAACGATGTCGCCGCCATCGCCTCACACGAAGCCGGGAAGCTCTATAACCTGAAGACGGTCCGGGACAACATCATGGACAGCGCCAACAACTATACGCGCTTCATCTCCATCCGGACCAAGCCCGCCGTCTACCCCGGCGCCAACCGCATTTCGGTCATTTTCACGACCGAACACCGCCCCGGCGCCCTCTATGACATCATCGCGATGGTCTCCGCGCTCGGCCTCAACATGGTCAAGCTGGAGAGTGTCCCGCTGGTGGGCTCAGACTTCGAATTCGCGTTCTACATGGACCTCCATGCCTCCGTCTGGGAAGAAGGGGTCCTCGAGATGCTCGCCTACATGGAGCGCACCTGCGACCGCTTCAAATATCTGGGCAACTACCCGGAGGTCAGCTGATATGAGCGTTCCGGATACCATTTACGGCCTGCTCGGCGAACACCTCGGCCACAGCTTTTCACCGTTCCTGCACCACGCGCTGGGCGATGAAGCCTACCGGCTCTATGAACTGCCGGTACAGGAGCTCGAAGCCTTTGTGAAACAGGAGAACATCGGCGGGCTCAATGTGACGATCCCTTACAAGGAGACGGTCCTCCCCTTCGCGGACGAGCTGTCCCCGGCGGTCGAAGCCATCGGTGCGGCGAACACCCTGTACCGCAGAGACGGCAGGCTCATCGCCGAGAACACCGACGTCCTCGGGTTCCTGTATCTGCTGGACGCGAACCGCATCGACGTCGACGGCAAAAAAGTCCTGGTCTTCGGCAGCGGCGGCGCCTGCAAAGCGGTCCTCGAGGCCCTGCGACGGAAAGGAGCCGGCGAGGTCCTGGTCGTCAGCAGACGCGGAGGCGATGCACCCCTCATCTCCTACGACGAACTCCCGGACCACACAGACGCCGACGTCGTCGTCAATACGACACCGGTCGGCATGTACCCCGACAACCTGGCGTCGGTGACGGACCTGTCCCGTTTCGATCACCTCTCCGGGGTCATCGATATCGTCTACAATCCGCTTCGCACCGGTCTTCTGCTGCAGGCGGAAGCACTCGGCATTCCCCATGCCAACGGCCTCGGGATGCTGGTCGCGCAGGCGGTCCGCGCCCATGAATTCTTCTTTGACACGAACATCGATGACCGCGTCATCGAAGACCTGACCGCCAAACTCACCCGAAACGCCACGAACCTCGTCCTCATCGGCATGCCCGGCAGCGGCAAGTCGTCCGTTGCGAAACTCCTCTCGGAAAAGACCGGCAGAGAAGTCGTCGAACTGGACCGCGCCATCGAAGAGGCGGCCGGCAAACCGATCCCGGCGATCTTCGCGGAGGACGGCGAGGACGTGTTCCGCGACCTCGAGTCGTCGTGTATCGCCGCAGCGGGCGCACGCAACGGCGTCATCCTGTCCCTCGGCGGCGGCGCTGTCACAAGAGAGCGCAACTACCTGCCCCTTCACCAGAACGGACGGATCTACTGCCTCAAACGGGACCTCTCGCTCCTCGCCATGGACGGGCGTCCCCTCTCCAAGGACCTCGACACCCTGCGAACCATGGAACAGGAACGCGCACCGATGTACGAGCGGTTCGCCGACGTCACCGTCGTGAACGACGGCACACCGGAAGATGCCGCCGACGCCATTCTCAAGGATTTTCAAAGTTGAGCGGCCAAAAAGCGTTCGTCTTTTCGTCCAAATCAAGACGACGCCTTTTTGCTCTTGACAAACTTGACATCGGTTTCCCAATCTAGTACCATTCTTACAGTTTTTCATAAAGGAGTTTTCACGACATGTATGTTGTCTGCTTAGACATGGAGGGCGTTGTCGTCCCGGAGATCTGGATCGCGTTCGCGGAGGCCACCGGCATTCCCGAATTCAAGCGCACGACCCGTGACGAGCCGGACTACGACAAGCTCATGAAGTACCGCATCGACCTTTTGAAGCAGCACGGTCTCGGTCTCAAAGAGGTCCAGGAGGTCATCTCCACCATCGAGCCGCTCGAAGGCGCCAAAGAGTTCCTCGACACGCTTCGGAAAGAGACCCAGGTCGTCATCCTGTCGGATACCTTCACCCAGTTTGCCGGTCCGCTGATCGCGAAACTCGGGTACCCGTCTCTCTTCTGCAACGAACTCGTCGTCGCGGAGGACGGTGAGATCACCGGTTACAAGATGCGCTGCGAAAACTCCAAGCTCACGACAGTCAAAGCGCTGCAGTCCTGCGGGTTCGAGACCATCGCCGCCGGCGACAGCCACAACGACCTCGACATGATCCGCGCATCGAAGGCCGGATTCCTGTTCCGCTCCACCGAGCAGATCAAGAAGGACAACCCCGACCTCCCCGCCTTTGAGGAATACGACGAGTTCCTCGCCGCCATCGAAGGCGCGCTCGTTTGACAGTAAAAAAACTAGGAAAATACTTGCAATCTCAAAAAAGTTTGCTATCATGAAATAGGATAAGAATCCAAAACAAACATTTTTTAGGAGGCATATTATTATGGCATACAGAATTACTGATGAATGCGTAGCTTGTGGTTCCTGCAAAGACGGTTGCCCCGTCGACGCAATCTCTGAGGGCGATATCTACAGCATCGACCAGGATCTCTGCATCGAATGCGGCGCCTGCGAAGCCGGCTGCCCGACCGGTGCCATTGTCAACGAATAATCGATTGACGATCACCACACGACAGTAAAAGAATCATTCCCGGAGCGGTTATGGGAAACTGCTCCGGGAATTTCTTTGTGCCCGCTTCAAAACATGATACAATGAGAACAACGTTTCAGGAAAGGAATGAGGTCCCATGCGCACCCTGCTCGAACACGAGCGCGTCGAGACGCTCGGCAGCGGTCTTTCGGTCCTCACCTCCCCTGACCACGGGTTCGGCACCGACGCGCTGCTGCTCGCGGACTTCTCCGCGCCGAAGCGCAACGCCCCCTGCATCGACCTCGGCGCCGGATGCGGCATTATCCCGCTCCTCTGGAAACGGAACGGTGTGACCGCTGACATCTACGGCCTCGAGCTGCAGGAGAAGGGCCATGACCAGTTCCGGCGGAGCATCGAGCTCTGTGCGGAACAGGGCGTTCCCATGGAGAACGTCCATCCCCTTCTCGGCGATTTACGGGATCTGTCCCCTCTGGACCTGCCTCTCGGCAGCTTCCGGACGGTCACCATGAACCCGCCTTACAAACCGGTGGCCACCGGCATCCTGTCCGAGACGACGGCAGAGCAGATCGCCCGGCACGAGACGACCTGCACCATGGACGACGCCGCTGCCGCCGCAGAACGGCTTTTGAACTTCGGCGGGAACTTTTGCGTCTGCCATCGTCCGGAACGCCTTGCGGACGTTCTGGAGGCATTCCGCGCCCATTCCATCGAACCGAAACGCCTGCGGTTCGTTCAGAAAAACGCCGGTTCATCACCCTGGCTCTTCCTGTTGGAGGGCCGCAAAGGCGGGAAACCATTCCTGACGGTCCTGCCGCCCCTGCTCATGCAAACGGACGACGGGTCCGAATCAGACGAACTATTACGCATCATCGGAGAGTACCGAAATGACTGAGAACACCTGTGGAACACTGTTTGTGACGGGCACGCCCATCGGAAACCTGTCCGACTTCTCGCCCCGCGCGGCCGAGGCGCTGCAGTCGGCCGATTTCATTGCGGCGGAAGACACCCGTGTCACCCTGAAGCTGTTGAACCACTTCGACATCAAAACGCCCATGGTGAGCTACCATGAGCACAACAAAAACCAGAAGGGCCCGGAGCTCCTGGCCCGCATCCTGAAGGGCGAGAACTGCGCGCTGGTCACCGACGCCGGTATGCCGGCCATCTCGGACCCTGGACAGGACCTCGTCGACCTGTGCCTCGAGCACGGCGTCCCGGTCCACTCGGTCCCCGGCCCCACCGCGTTTGCCACGGCGCTGGCGCTGTCCGGCATGGACTCCCGCCGCTTCACGTTCGAAGGCTTCCTGGAAGTCGACAAAAAGAAGCGCCGCGCACAGCTCGAGTTCCTGAAGACCCAGCCCTGCACCCTCATCCTCTACGAGGCGCCCCACAAGCTGTCTTCCACGTTGAAAGACCTTCTGGAGACACTGGGCGACCGGAAACTCTGCATCTGCCGGGAGATCACCAAGGTCCACGAGGAAGTCCTCCGCATGACCCTCTCGGAAGCAGTGGAAGCTTACCCGAAAAACGACCTGAAGGGCGAACTGGTCCTCATCCTGGAAGGTGCCCCCAAAGAGGAAAAAGTCTTCACCCTGGAAGACGCGGTCGCCATGGCACAGGACCTCATCGCCTCCGGATCCTCGAAAAACGATGCCGCCAAAGAGATTGCAAAGGCGACGGGACTCAAAAAAGGCGACATCTACCGGGAGCTGTTTTGAGCAAACCATAATTCTGAAGTATTTTTGTGCAACTTGCTGTGATTTGTCTGTTATCATTCGTCAGGTTGCACAAATAGGATACAGAAAGAGTGAGCAACTGCTCACTTTTTTGTTGATGCCTACAGAAATGCCGAAAACCTCTTGCAAATCGCCTGGAAAGGAGTAAACTGTGCGCAACAGATCGAAAACGGTCTGTTCGTATATAGAAAGGCATTTTGCAAAGGAGGTAATCTTAATGAGTAAACTGCCGAAAACCGATTCCATCTTTTTTGTTTGCACCGAAGGTATGGTAACGAGTGTTGCCGGTGCTGAAGCACTGAAAGGCCAGCTTGTCAAGAACGGCCTCTATGACATCAAGATCCAGCACATCCAGCTCGAGTGGATCCCGAAAGACGCGAAGATCATCGTCTGTCATAAGAATCTGAAAGACCGGATCCAGGCCAAAGTCCCGCATGCCCACATCGTCAGTGTCACCGATTTCCTGCATGCGCCGGAATACGCAGAACTGTCCAAAGAACTGGCAGCCGTCGCTGCGTAAAGCACAAACAAACAGAGCCGAAGTCATCCTGACTTCGGCTCTTTTCTGTTTTCTCTTCTCTTTTACAGGACTGCGAGGACTTCCTCCGCCATCTGTCTGTGTCCGCGCGCGGTCGGGTGGGCGTCCATCAGGAGATCGGGGTTCGCGTCGAGCTGACCGATCCCGACATAGGTTTCGATATCGACCATGTCCACATAGGTGTATTCCTTCGTCATCGGACTCTGGTACTGCATGTAGTTGTTGAAGAGGTCGAAGACCGGAGACACGAGCTGACCGTACTGGATGTTCGTGAGCATCGTGTCGATGGAAGCCACTTCTACGGGGTTATAGATGCCCATAACGACGATCTTCGCGTGGGAGTTCAAATTGCGGATCTCCCGGATGATCGTGTCGAAGTTCTGAGAAAAGCCCGCGAAGGCGTCTGCCTCGAGTTTGACGAGACGGGCGGCGGTCACACTGTTCGCGGTCAGCTGGATGACGTTCGCCAGTGTGTAACCGAGGTTCTCGAGCGGGTCAAGGCCCATCTGCGCCTGTGCCTGCATGATGGACACGTCGTCCTCGACCAGTTCCATCAGGACCGCAAACGCCTGCGTGGCGTCGTTGGATCCGACGTTCACCGTGATGAGGTCCGATTTCGCGATGTTCGAGCGGAACTCCTTCCGGAGTTTACTCATGGCCTCCCAGTCCACCTCCCGGGTCTTGCCGATGGAAGGGAGACGTCTGCCATTGATGAAATCACCTCGATAGGAGTCGTCGAGGATGAGACGCACATCGGAGGTTCTGTAACCGCCGTGGGCCATCTGATAGGTCCTCTTCGCCCCTACCGCTCTGGCGATGTGCCACGGGTAACTCTGTTCCTGGAGATGCCAGGCCGCTTTTTTCTTGCCGCCGAACTTGTAGCCGGGCAGCATATAGCCCGCGGCGATGCTGTCGCCGATGACGGAATAGGTGTGGTACCTTGCCGGAGCCGCAAATGTCGGGACAATACAAAGGACGGCCATCAGGGCCGTCAACAGCAGAGCAAGGATCTTTTTGACAGATCTCATTTCATTCTTTCCTCTCTGATACAAACAGTATTAAAAGACCACAAGAAAGTATACCCTTCTTGTGGTCTTTCGTCAAATGTAAAAGTTTGCGATACGTACGGACCGTCTTACAGGACCGAGAGGATCTGGTCGGCGATCTGCTGGTGTCCTTTCGGGGTCGGATGGACATCGCCGGGCAGTTCCGGATTCGCGAAGAGTTGGAGCGTTCCCATGTAGTTCTCGATATCCTTCAGCGGGCAGTACGTGTAGTAGTCGCTGTACTTGCTGCCGGAGGCCATGTAGTCGTTGAAGCCCTGGATGAGCGGCTGGATCAGCGGAGCCGGAGAGATACCGGCGATCTTGAAGCACTCCAGCGGGTTGTACAGTCCGAGGACGACGACTTTTGCATCGGGGTTGATCTCATGGATGCGGCGCATGATGACGTCGAAGTTGTTCCGGAAGCCCTGGACCGACGCCAGTTCCATCTCGATGATGCGGAGCAGGGTCTCATTGTCCAGCGCGATCTTCTCGAGAGCCTTCGTGGTCACCTCGGGGTCCAGCGCTCCGGCCGCCTGAAGCTCTGCCATGAGTTCCTGGTTCTCCCGCAGCATCTCGAAGAGGATGACGATGACCTGGAAGGAGTCGTTCGCGCCGATCTGCAGCGTGATGAGGTCAGACTTCGCGATGTACTTGATGACGCCTTTGCGCAGCTTCTCGAGTCCTTCCTGATCGACGGCATAAGCGTCGGCCTGCTTCGGAAGACGGCGCGCGTTGAAGTAGTCGCCGGCGAAGTCCGGATCGAGGACACGGCGCAGGTCGGCGGTACGGTAACCGCTGTGGGCCAGCATGTAGGTGTGCTTGGCACCGACGCCCTTTGCCACATAAGTCGGATAGCTGTTCGGCACGACGGGCCACAGGACTTTTTTCCGTCCGGCATACTGGTAGCCGGGCATCATATAGCCGGTCGGGATGCTGTCGCCGAGGACGGCATAGTTTTTGTACTGACGAGAGACTGCGAGGGACGGCACAAAGCAGAGAGCCACCATGAATGCAGCCAGCAGCAATGTCAGCAATCGTTTCGTGATTTTCATTTGGTTACCCCTTCTCATTTTCATTCGATTCCGGTTTTATTCGTCTTTCGCGCTGCGGGACAGGGTGTAATCCTTGTCGGGCAGCATTTCGACCCGGTAGTCCGGGTATTTATCATTGAGGATCCGGCGAAGTTTCTGTTCTACGGCGTACTGGTCTTTGCAGTCGAAGTCAAAGACCACATCGAAGCTCATGAACTTCCGTTCCTTGTTGACATAGAATGCATGGATCTGAAGGATGTCGTCGATCGCCTCGGCACGCTCGTAGAGGTATTCCCGCATCTCGACGATCTCCGGGTCTTTCGTGTTGACGGAGTAGAATCCGAAGTACATGAAGACACCGTACTCTTTCAGGATCCTGACATTCAGCGGTTTCGTGATGACATAGGCCTCTTCCATGGTCATGGTGTCTTCGAGCTCGAGGTTCACATCGCCGATGAAGACGTTCGGGCCGTAGTTGTGGAGGATGAGGTCGTAAGCGCCGAGAACGCCCTCCGTGCTGAGGATCTCCTCCATGATCTTGTCGGCCAGTTCGACGCTGGGACGGTCGCCCAGAAGCTTCGAAATGACATCGAGCAGGATCTCGAGTCCAGCCTTCAGGACGAACGCGGAAACCAGAACACCGACATAACCGTCAATGTGGAGGTTCGGCCAGATGAGACTGACGACAGCGGCCAGCAGGGTGACACCGGTGATGATGGCGTCGGACAGAGCGTCCTGACCCGAGGCGATGAGGTTCGGCGAGTTCAGCTTGTTGCCGGAGCGCTTCGTGTAAAGACCCAGCAGGATCTTCGCAACGATGGCGACGACGAGGAGCACCAGCGTGACCGGTGTATAGGCCGTCGCTTCCGGATGGATGATTTTTTTGACCGATTCGATGAGGAACTCTGTGCCGGTGATGAGGATGAGGACAGAGATGACCATGCTCGAGAAATACTCGATCCGGCCGAAGCCGAAGGGGTGTTTCCGGGTGGCCCCTCTTCCCGAGATGGCCATCGCAACGATGGTCACGAGAGAAGAAACACTGTCCGCAAAGTTGTTGACCGCGTCCGAGATGACCGCGACGGAGTTCGCCACGGTACCGACGATGATCTTGATGACACCGAGGAGCACATTGACCACGATGCCGATGACACTCGTGATGATGATGTTCTTGAACCTGCCGTACGTCTCGCTGTGCGCGAGGTCGAGCAGTTCTTTCAGTTTATTGCCTGCCATGCATCATTCTCTCTTTCCAGGGCGGTTTGCCCGTCAAACATTGAACCGGAACAGAACGACGTCGCCGTCCTGCATGATGTACTCTTTGCCCTCCGAACGGATGAGGCCCTTTTCCCGGGCCGCGGCAGTGGAGCCGCACTCGAGGAGCAGTTTATAGTTGATGACCTCCGCACGGATGAATCCCCGCTCGATATCGGAATGGATCTTTCCGGCGGCCTGCGGGGCCTTTGTCCCCTTCTTGATGGTCCACGCCCGGACTTCCGGCTCGCCGGCCGTCAGGAAGGACATGAGACCGAGAAGGTCGTAAGAGCGCTGGATGAGGAGGTCGAGACCGCCCTGTTCGATACCGAGGTCCGCGAGGAATTCGGTCTTCTCTTCTTTCGACAGAGAGGCGATTTCCGCTTCCATCTCGGCACAGATGGGAAGCACCTGGCTCCCCTCTTCTTCGGCGATCGCTTTGACCGCGTTGTAGCGGGCATTGGTCTCGATGCCTTCGACGAAATCCTCTTCACTCATGTTGCAGGCGTAGATGACCGGCTTCGCGGTGAGGAGGGTCAGCTCATCGAGCATCGGCTGTTCGTCTTCCGACACTTCGACGGTGCGGGCGCAGAGGCCGTTGTCGAGTGCCTCTTTGACGCGCTCATAGAGCGCGATGTTTTTGGCCAGAGATTTGTCGGACTTCATCGCCTTCCGGGTCTTTTCGAGACGGCGGTCGAGGATCTCGGCGTCGGAGAGGATGAGTTCGAGGTTGATGGTCTCGATATCCCGCGACGGGTCGATGGACCCCTCGACATGGACGATGTCGTCGTTTTCAAAGCAGCGGACGACGTGGATGATGGCGTCGACCTCACGGACGTGGGACAGGAATTTGTTCCCGAGGCCCTCGCCTTTGGATGCCCCTTTGACGAGACCCGCGATGTCCACGAATTCGATGGACGCCGGCACGACGGATTTCGGATGATAGAGTTCTGCGAGCAGATCGAGCCGCTCGTCCGGGACAGCGACGACGCCGACGTTCGGTTCGATGGTGCAGAACGGGTAGTTCGCGGACTGTGCTCCCGCGTCAGTAATGGCATTGAAGAGCGTACTTTTCCCGACATTGGGAAGCCCGACGATACCAAGTTTCATAGGTGATCAGATCCTTTTGCTTATGGTTATTTCTTTCGGATGTACTCCCTGATGACGGCCTGATGACCGTCTTCGTCGATCTTCATGAGGTCGCGGACGTCCCAGTTGCGGGCGTCGATCTCCGGGAAGAAGGTATCTGCGTTGAAGTGGATCTCGTTGACCTGGGTCAGATACATCTTCTCGGCATAAGAGAAGAACAGCCGGTAGATCTCTCCGCCCCCGATGATGAACACGTCCTCGTCGACGTCGCGGTACTTCGTATAGACTTCCGCAAACGAATGCACCACTTCCACCTCTTCCGGGAAGAAGCTCTCATCGGCATGCGTCAGGACCACGTGGTGGCGGTTCGGCAGGACCCTGCCGAGGGACTCGAACGTCTTCCGTCCCATGATGATGGTGTGGCCGGACGTGGTCTCCCGGAAAAACTTCATGTCGGAGGGCAGGTGCCAGATGAGGTCTCCGTCTTTTCCGAGCTCATTGGAGCGGCCGATGGCGGCGATGATGGTGAACATAACAGTCCTCCTCTCGATATTCGCGAGTAGTATACCATAAATAGCGCTAACAAAAAAGTTGTTTCTTTACAGACATAGGTATTATAATAGACCTCGTCAACGTAAATCGCCCAAGGAGGCAGAAATGTACTACAAAGAACGAACCATCCTGAGCTTCGACGAGACTCCCCTCTATGTGCGGGAATCCGGCGACACAGACAAGCCCCTGCTCCTGCTCATCCACGGCGGCAGCACCGACGCCGATTTCTATGTCAACTGCGGAGAGGACCTGTCCCGCACGTTCCACGTCATCGCATACGACCGGAGGGGCCATGTCCGCAGCGGGCTCACCGCCGGCACGAAGACGCCCGGAGAAGCTACCAAATCCGATCGAGACTATTTAAAGGACATATGCGCCGTGCATGTGAACGACGCGAAGTTCCTCATCGAATACTTTTCGAATGAAGTCGACAAGGCGCTCGGCGCTTACGTCATCGCCCACTCTCTGGGCGGACCCATCGGTATGGACCTCATCACACAGCACCCGCAGCTCGTCCGCCGCATGCTCTGCTATGAGCCGGCCTGGGAGGGAAAACGCACCCTGTCCCACGGTCTGCGCGCGGTCCTGCCTCCCATCATCTTCGCCGACGAGCGCGGCCCGGTCCCGGACCCGCAGGTCATCGAGAACATCGGGCCGGACAAAGAGATGATGACGGCGTTCGACTGGAGACTCATCGCGTTTTACAAACGTCCCGTCGAGGCTTTGCGTGACAAACCGATCCTGTTCGCTGTCGGAGAACAGAGCAAAGGACACATCATCTATGAGGAGACGGTCCGTCTCGCGAAAGAACTGGGCAAGCCCCTCTTCTTCCACCCCGGTGTCCACAACACCGGTTTCAACCTGCCGAAAGAATTCGCCTACCTCTGTACCGGCGCACTGCTGGACCCGAACGTATGAAAATGACAGATCTATCTATGGACGCGATCGACGCCATGCTCCTTCCGGACCGGCCTCTCATGGAGGACGTCGTCGCACTGCACCACAAAATCATGGTCTTCGACGAGATCGACTCCACCAACGATGAGGCCAGACGGATGATGGAGAAGACAGATGTCGCAGACGGCACCTATATCATCGCGAACCACCAGACTGCCGGAAAAGGGCGTCAGGGACATTCATTTTACTCTCCCGCCGACACCGGCCTCTATGTCTCCATGGTCCGTACAGACCAGGAGGTACTCCATCCGGCGACGCTGTCGAAGCTGACGCTGGCGGCCGCGGTCGCGACCGCGGAGGCCATCGAAGAAGCGGTCGGCGTGAGCCCGCAGATCAAATGGGTCAACGACCTCTACTACCGGGACCGAAAGGTCTGCGGCATCCTGACCGAGAGCGTCGGCTGGCTCGATGACCGTCCACGCGCGGTCATCATCGGCATCGGCATCAACTGCTCGACTGCCCTCTTCCCCGAAGAGCTCATGGAGACCGCCGGAGCTCTGACCACCGGAGACATCGACTACGTCGACCGGAACCGCCTCGCGGTCGCTTTGCGCGGGCGGCTCCTCTACTGGACGGAACACCTGACAGACCCCGACCTCCTCAAAGAATACCGGGCACGGTCCTTCCTCACCGGAAAAGAGATCATGTTCGAACGCGACCATGCCCGCTACCGCGGCATCGTCCGGGACATCGACGACACCGGAAAACTGCTGGTGGAACTGACCAGCGCCATCATCCCCGAGTCGAAAGACCAGCTCGTCGCCCTCGACTCCGGAGAGGTCCATTTAGTCGAATACTGACCCTCCACCGCCCGTTTCCGGGCGGTGTTTTTTATGCTTTTCCTCATCATTTTCCACAGAAATTGTCAACTTTGAGACAATTAAGTAGATAATTTGTCAATGTTAACAGTTGTTTCACGCTGCGTTTCCCGCTACAATAGAATAGCAATAACTATTTTGGCCACGTACAAGAAACAGGAGATGAATCTATGCAGACCACTCAATTCAAAAGAGTCATGGCTGCCAACCGCGGCGAGATCGCCATTCGTATTTTCCGCGCCTGTCACGATCTCGGCCTGCGTACGGTCGCCATGTATTCGTCTGAGGACACCAATGCTCTCTTCCGCATCAAAGCGGACGAAGCGTACCTCATCGGTAAAAACAAAAGCCCGCTACAGGCATATCTCGACATCCCGTCCATCATCGAACTTGCCAAACACCACGGCGTCGATGCCATCCATCCGGGCTACGGGTTCCTCTCGGAAAATGCCGATTTCGCCAAAGCCTGTGAAGACAACGATATCACGTTCATCGGACCGCCTTCTTCCGTTCTCGCCAAAATGGGCGATAAACTGGAGGCAAAACAAATCGCCCTCGCGGCCAAGGTCCCGACCATCCCCGGCACGACGGAACCCGTGGGGAGTGCGGATGAAGCCGCGAAGATCGCCAAGTCCTTCGGCTTCCCCGTCATCCTGAAAGCGGCAGCCGGCGGCGGCGGACGCGGCATGCGCCGCTGCGACTCCGAAGCGGAAGTCCGCGACGCGTACCGCCTCGTCAAGGGCGAAGCCAAAAAGGCATTCAACAATGACGACATCTTCATCGAGAAGTTCCTCGTGAACCCGAAACACATCGAGGTGCAGATCCTCGCCGACAAGTACGGCAACATCGTCCACCTTGGCGAACGTGACTGCTCTCTGCAGCGCCGGTTCCAGAAGGTCGTCGAGTACGCCCCAGCCTTCTCCGTCCCGGAGGAGACCCGCGCCGCCCTCCAGACAGACGCGGTCAAGATCGCGAAGCAGGTCGGCTACATCTCGGCCGGCACCGTGGAA
The DNA here is from genome assembly GCA_017433225.1 of Clostridia bacterium. GTDB lineage: Bacteria > Bacillota > Clostridia > Oscillospirales > Acutalibacteraceae > RUG420. Next base: position 11,353 of record JAFRHS010000038.1, on the reverse strand, counting down.
TTCCTCGTTGACAACGAAGGCAACCATTACTTCATCGAGATGAACCCGCGCATCCAGGTCGAGCACACCGTTTCTGAAATGGTCACCGGTGTCGACATCGTACGCGCGCAGGTCCTCATTGCGGAGGGGCATCCGCTGTCCCACGAGATGATCGGCATCTCGTCCCAGGACGATGTCCATGTCAACGGCTACGCCATCCAGTGCCGTGTCACGACGGAAGACCCCACCAACAACTTTGCTCCCGACACCGGCAAGGTCTCTGCATACCGCACCTGCGGCGGCTTCGGCGTCCGTGTCGACTCCGCCTGCTCGGGCGTCGGATATGTTATTTCACCGTATTACGACTCCCTGCTCGTCAAGATCACGACCTGGGACACGAGTTTCCCGGCAGTCGTCCGCAAAGCCCGCCGCGCTCTGGCCGAAGTCCATGTCCGCGGCGTCAAGACCAACATCCCCTTCATCGAGAAGATCCTCTATCATCCGACCTTCGAGGCCGGCCTCTGCTCGACGAAGTTCATCGATGAGACTCCGGAACTCTTTGAGATCCAGGAGTCGAGAGACCGTGCCACCCGTGTGCTGCGGTACATCGCCAACATCCAGGTGGCGGAGCCCGACCTCAAACGTGAGATCCGCGACCTTCCGCGCTTCCCGGAACCCATCGGCGAACGGGGCCCCGGCCTCAAACCCATCCTCGACAAACAGGGTCCGGTCGCACTGTCCAAGCACGTCCTCGACGAGAAGAAACTGCTCATCACGGACACCACGATGCGCGACGCCCACCAGTCTCTCCTCTCCACCCGCATGCGGACGAGAGACATGCTGAAGGGCGCGGAAGGGACGTCCGAGATCCTCGCCGATGCCTTCTCCCTCGAGATGTGGGGCGGCGCCACCTTCGACACCGCGTTCCGCTTCCTCTACGAAGACCCGTGGGAACGCCTTGAGAAACTGCGCGCCCTCATCCCGAACATCCCGTTCCAGATGCTCCTGCGCGGTGCCAACGCCGTCGGCTACACGAACTACCCGGACAACGTCATCCGCAAGTTCGTCGAAGAGTCCGCGAAAGCGGGCATCGACATCTTCCGTGTCTTCGACTCCCTCAACTGGATCCCCGGTATGGAAGTGGCGATGGACGAAGTCATCAAACAGGGCAAGTTCTGTGAGGCGACCATCTGCTACACGGGCGACATCCTCGACCCGAAGAACGACAAGTTCACGCTGAAATACTATGTGGATATGGCGAAGGAGCTCGAAAAACGCGGTGCTCACATGATCGCCATCAAGGACATGTCCGGTCTCCTGAAACCGTACGCCGGCAAGCAGCTGGTCACGGCGCTCAAGAATGAAGTCGGCCTGCCCATCCACCTCCATACGCACGACACCACATCGAACCAGATCGCCATGTACCTGCTGGCCGCCGAGGCCGGTGTCGACGTCGTCGACGTCGCCATCTCCTCCCTGTCCGCGCTCACCTCGCAGCCCTCCATGAACGCCCTCGTCGCGGCGCTCCAGGGACAGGAACGAGACACCGGACTGGACCTCGACCGTCTTCAGGAACTGACCGACTACTGGGATGATGTCCGCAGACGCTACAAGAAATTCGATGCCGGACTCAAGACCCCGGTCACCGATATCTACAAATACGAGATCCCCGGCGGACAGTACACGAATCTCTTCCCGCAGGTCCAGTCCATCGGCCTCGGCGACCGGTTCCAGGAAGTCAAGGAGATGTACAAGACCGTCAACGACATGCTCGGCGGCATCGTCAAAGTCACCCCGTCCTCCAAGATGGTCGGCGACCTCGCCATCTTCATGGTCCAGAACGACCTGACGCCCGAAAACATCTGCACGAAGGGCGCGGACCTCAGCTATCCGGACTCCGTCGTCTCCTACTTCAAGGGCATGATGGGCCAGCCCTCCTGGGGCTTCCCGGAAGACCTCCAGAAAGTCGTCCTGAAAGGCGAAGAACCGATCACCTGCCGTCCCGGCGAGCTTCTCGAACCCGTCGACTTCAAATGGGCCAGAGAGCAGGTCGCCCAGTTCGAGCCGGACCCCTCCGATCAGATGGTCATCTCCTGGTGCCTCTACCCGAAAGTCGTCGAGGACTACTGCAGACACAAGCAGGAATACGGCTACATCATGCGGATGGGCAGCCACGTCTTCTTCGACGGTCTGGCCGTCGGTGAAACGAACCAGATCAACATCGAAGACGGCAAGACGCTCGTCATCCGTTATCTCGGTCTCGGTGACCTCCACGAGGACGGTACCAGAGACGTCCACTTCGAGCTCAACGGCACCGCCCGGACCGTCACGGTCCCCGACCCGCACGCCTCCTCCAGTGTCAAGGCCGTCGTTCTGGCTGACCCGAACGACAAGAGTGAGGTCGGCGCCTCCATCCCGGGTCTCGTCTCGAAGATCCACGTGAAGGTCGGCGACACGGTCGAAGAGAACCAGGTCATCGCCGTCGTCGAAGCCATGAAGATGGAGACCTCCGTCACCGCCCGTATGGCCGGTATCGTCGAAGAAGTCCTCGTCAAGGAAGGCGACAATGTCAAGGCCGGCGAGCTCATGATCAAGCTCAAACTCTGATCTAACAACAAGCTGAAGGATATCTGCGATCATGGAACATAAAGAAACCAAAGGGGTCGACGTACGCAGACTGGCGCTCATCGCTGTCATGGCTGCCGTCATCTGTGTCCTCTCTCCCCTCGCCATCCCGCTGTCCGGCGGAGTCCCCATCTCCCTCGCCACGCTGGCCGTCATGCTGGCGGGCGCGGTCCTGGGACCCGTCGACGGCATGCTGGCCACCCTGGTCTTTCTGGCCCTCGGCATGGTCGGCGTCCCGGTGTTCTCGGCATATCAGGCCGGCATCGGGGTCCTCTTCGGCAAGACCGGCGGCTTCATCCTCGGGTACATCCCGCTCGCGCTCTGCAGCGGCCTGTTCCTGGGGAAACAGCCTCTCCACCGGAAGCCGTCCCTCAAAGAACTGTTGCCTGCCATCGGCGGCATGGGCCTCGGCACGGTCATCCTGTATGCCTTCGGGACCGCGTGGTTCCTCATCCTGACCCACGCTCCCCTGAAGCTGGCACTGACCGCCTGTGTCCTGCCGTTCCTGCCCGGCGACGCTCTGAAAATGGTCGTCGTCTGCGCGCTGGCTCCCGTCCTGCGGACGGCGCTCCAAAAGATGGAGACCGCAAAAGCTGCTGTCTGATCCGGCATTCTGACAAACAAAAGACCGTCGTCCCCGACCGGGAACGACGGTCTTTTTACATCGGTCAACACATTGGCTAATATGAACAAATTGTTAAAAAGTGATTTACAAATATCGACAGATACGGTAGAATAAACAGGTAAATCAAACTTGAACTTCAAGCAAACGGAAAAGGAGATCTGACATGAAACACATCAAAAAGATCCTGCTCGCTCTGACCGCCGTCGCCATGATGGTCGTCCTTCTGACCACTTCGGCGTTCGCTGCCGGAAAGAAGAGCAGCAAACAGTATGTCTACACCTGCTTCGGCGACAGCGTTTCTGCGGGCTACGGACTGACCGGTTATAATGCCGACTATGGTTACGACAAATTCACCTGGCCGACGATCGAAGGTTCTTTCCCCGACATCATCCGGGACGCCAAAGGAGCAAAGATCAATCAGTTCGCCCACAGTGCTTACCGCACCACCGACCTGCGCGTCCTCCTCGACCGCAGCTTTACCGGCGACAGCATGGCCGGCTACCGTCTGCCCTCTGTCAATAACGACGAGCGCAACATCGACTGGAACAGAGTAGAGGCTTACCGTGACGTCGTCGAAAAAGCCGTCAGAGCGTCCAAGCTCGTCACCGTCGAGATCGGCGTCAACGACTCTTCCATGCCTGCCCTCAACGCCACCGAGACCTTCTCCGACAGCCTGACGTCCGCTCTGTCGCTGAACATCCCGCGCGTCATCAAAGACGTCACGTTCTACGGTGCTCTCGCGGAGGGTGAGATCAACGCGTTCCGTCTGTTCTCTCAGAACTTCGATGCCATCATCGCCGGCATCCGCAAGTACAACAAGAGCTGCAAGATCGTCGTCATCGGCAACTTCAACCCGATGAAGGACTACAAGATCCCGTCCGGCTTCGGTCTTCCCATCGGCCCCTTCGTCGATCCGATCTTCGCGAACCAGAACAACTACATGCAGAACCAGTGCCCGCTGAGAGATCAGTACACTTACGTCGACATGACCGATGTCAAGACGCACATGAACGACCCCGAGTCCCCCATGTACGGCGCTGACTTCCATCCGACCTACAACGGTCACCGTCAGATCGCCAATCGCGTCCTGGCCGCTCTGTAAACCGCACCTCAAAACAAAACCCGTCTGACTCAGTCAGGCGGGTTTCTTTTATTATTCTTTTGTGGCGATTCACCGAATGTGGTACCCGCCCACCGGGCGGACGAACAGGATGTGGCAGGCGCCTTCGCCGAAGAGGCCGTCCATCGCCTTGCGGTAATCTTCCACGAGGTCATCCGGGACGAACGCCTGGATGGTGCCGGCAAAGCCGCCGCCGTGGACGCGGGAGGCGCCTCTCCCCTTCAGGACGAGGTCGCTGACCGCGAGGGCCACCGGAATGGCCTGAGCTTCAAGGTGCCGCGGCGAGTAGACGTTCTGGAGGTACTTATAAGAGGAGTCGCCGGAGGCGTTGACCGCCTTCAGGAAGTCATCGAAATCGCCGGACTCGAGCGCCGCGACCTGGGTCTCGACCCGCTTGTTCTCCTCATACCAGTGGATGGCACGGAGCACCGGACGGTCGCCGTACAGTTCCCGGAGTTCCGGAAGTTTGGAAAGGAACTCCGCTTCGGAGACCTCCTGCAGGACCGCTTTGCCGAAGTGGCCGGCGATCTGTTTCATCTCGGCCGGGACCGCCGCGTAGTCCGGAGTCAGGTCGGCGTGTGAGCCTTTGGTGTCAGTGATGCAGAGGCTGTGGCCGAATGTGCCGAAGTCGGCGTCGACGCGGCGGACCTTCGGGTCCTTTGCGTCCGCGAAGTCGATGGTCACGAGGTTGCCGACCGAACAGGCCATCTGGTCAAGGAGGCCGCTGGGTTTGCCAAAGTATTGGTTCTCCGCCACCTGAGAGGCTTTCGCCACTTCAACGGGCGAGACCGTATCGTTGTTGTAAAGACCGGAAAGGATGGTGCCGAGCAGCACTTCAAAGGCTGCGGAAGACGACATGCCGGAGCCCTGCAGGACTTCAGAAGTCGTATAGGCGTCGAAGCCGCCGACGGTATAGCCTGCCTCAGCGAGCGCGCCGGCCACACCGCGGATGAGCGCTTTCGACGTGCCATCCTCCCCTGGGACCGGGTTCAGATCTTTGAGGTCGACCCGATCGAGCGGATAGCCTTCGGACTGCACCGTGATGACGCCGTCGACCCGCTTGCGGACGACTGCGATGACATCGAGGTTCAGGGAGCATGCCAGCACTTTGCCGCGCTGGTGGTCCGTATGGTTGCCGCCCACTTCGCTTCGGCCGGGAGCGCTGAAGAGCTCGACCGGTCCATCGCCAAAGAGTTTTTCAAACTCGTCGAGGGCATGCAGATAACGGGCACGCTGGGCCTCCAGTTTCGTCTCGTCCACATAGAGCGGGCGCACTTTATCGTAAAAACCGTCGCTGTTCACGACCGCTTTCCATTCCGCTGTTGTCATTGAGGTCACCTCACAGATTTGTTAACAGCATTATATCACAAGACCGGACGGGAGGCGATGATTTCTGCCTCGTCCCACTCGAACAGATGGGCCCCGCAGACGTTGAGGATCCGGGTCCCGGAGGAGTGCTGCGGCAGCGGTCCCTCGTCCCGGTGGTATTCCGGGTGGATGTGGCCGTGGAGCTGGTACGCCGGGTGCCACTCGTCAAGGAACAGATGGAAACAGTTGAACCCCCGGTGCGGAAGGTCCGGCAGGTCGCCGTAGCCCCGGGGCGGCACATGGGTCAGCAGGATGTCGACCCCGCCCGCACTCTTCAGTTTCCACTCCGCCGAACGGATCCGCTTTCGCATCTCCTCTTCATAGTACTGGTTGGAGCCGCGGCTGTACCGGCGGCATCCACCGAGGCCGTAAAAACGCAGGCCACGGAACGTCTCGAGCCGGTCTTCGATACAGATGCACCCTTCGGGCGGCCGCTCTTCGTAGACGCCGTCGTGGTTGCCGCGAATATAAAACAGCGGGCAGTTGCCCACTGTTACGAGGTATTGCAGATAATCGGGGTCCAGGTCTCCGCAGGACAGGATGAGGTCGAGGTCCTGCAGGAGCTGTCTCCGGCCCCCGTTCCACAAATGCATATCTTCTTTGTCTGCGACTGCTAAAACTCTCATTTTCTTCGATATTTCATCCGGCGGACGGTCCGCTTCATCTGGCGCTTCATCTTGGAGACTTTCAGGAACTCCAGCGCCGCGGGGCCATAGGTGGTCATGTACTCGAGGAACGCGTCACTGCAGGTGATGTCGTTCCCGTCCGAGACGTGCTCGAGATACTGCTCTTTGAACAGGCGGTACTCGGAACGAAGGAGCCGGACTTCGTCGACGCTCCACTTATGGTAGAGGTCTTTTCCGAGGACCCGTGCCAGGGTCCGGTAGTCTCCGAGGTGGGAGAAGTCGAAGTCATAGATGGGCGCCACTTTGAAAAACTCGAGGAATTCGTCATAGAGGTGCCGCTCCACCATCTCTCCCCGGTTCGGGAGGATGCGCACGACTTCGGCCGGGATGACCGGGACCTTCTGGTACTTCATGACCGAGGTCCGTTTGTTCCCCTCCGCCACATAGAAGCGGTGGTTGAATTCATAGACGATGATGGGGTCGGTGAACCCCTCTTCCTCCTGGACGGTCAGCAGTCGGGCCCACTTGGAGCCGAACTCGGTATTCTCATCCAGCAAGGGCATAAAGTTCGGAGCGAAGGACTCCCGCCGGGCGTTGGAGAACGTGCCTTCGATCATCGAGACCGGCACTTCCATCAGTCCGACCGGGACCTCTTTCCGTTTGGCGTTGCCAAAGCGCTGTTCGAAGGACGGAAGGTACGGGTCCTTCCGCCTCCATTTCGCCTGTCGTGAAGCCAGGAGGCCGAGCCGCCTCGCTTCCTGATAGGAATATTTCATAGGATCAGACTCGTTTCAGATAGTACTGGAGTGATTGATAGTCGAATTGCGGGACCGGTAACGGGAACCCGACCTCTCCCAGCATGCTGCCGGAGAGCGTGAGTCCTGTATCGCCCACGACATAGAGTGCGTCCGGGTCGAGGCCGCCGACACGCAGATAGCGGGTCGGGGCATTGCCGGCAATGCCGCGAATGGGGAAATAGACGACCGACACGAGGCTTTCGCTGCGGTCTCTGGCGTGGATGGCCCAGGCGGTCACCTTGTCGGTGAAGGGGCTGGACAGGCGGTAGTAGTCGCCCTGCTGGATCAGAGTCGCATACTGCTTGAACCGGGCGATCTGCTCCCGGACCGCGGCCTTCTCCTCCTCGGTCAGTTCGGAGGGGTCCAGTTCATAGCCGAAGGTGCCGGCCATGGCGACCGTCGCGCGGGTCTCAAAGGGCGTGATCTTCCCGTTCTGCTGGTTGGGGCAGACCGAGACATGAGCGCCGACCGCGGAAGTCGGATAGCCGAAAGACGTGCCGTACTGGATGTACAGACGGTCGACGGCGTCGGTGTTGTCCGAGCACCAGATCTGCGGCGTGTAGTAGAGCATGCCGGCGTCGAACCGGCCTCCCCCGCCGCTGCACCCTTCGATGAGCATGTTCGGGTAGCGCTGTGTCAGGCGCTCGAGGAAATCGTAGAGCCCGAGCATGTAGTCATACAGGAGTTTGCCGGGCAGCGTCGATTCGGAATGGATGTCGGAGATGCTGCGGTTGGCATCCCATTTGAGGTAGTCTACCTCTGCGCTGTCGAGGACCTTGCAGATCGCGTCAAAGATGCTGTCGACCACTTCTTTGCGGGAATAATCGAGGACCAGCTGGTTCCTGCCGCGGGTCGGTTTCTTGCCCGGGATGGACAGGGCCCAGTCCGGGTGTGCCTCATAGAGACGGCTGTTCTCACTGACCATCTCCGGTTCGACCCAGAGGCCGAACTTCATGGGCAGGTTGTGGATGGCGGCACTGAGTTCTCCCAGCGTCCCGCCGAGTTTCTCTTCGTTGACGAACCAGTCGCCGAGGGCCTGATTGTCATCGTCCCGGGAACCGAACCAGCCGTCGTCGAGGACCATCATGTCGATGCCGAGGTCTCTCGCCTCTTCCGCGAAGTTCAGGAGGCGGTCGCCGTCAAAGTCGAACAGGAAGGCTTCCCAGCTGTTGATGAGGACGGGACGGGGACGGTCTTTCCAGACGCCCCGGCAGACGTTTTCCCGAATGACACGGTGATGGTTCCGGGACAGTTTGCCAAAGCCGCTGCCACTGAAGCTCAGGATGACTTCCGGTGCCACGAGCCGTTCGCCCGGCAGCAGCTCATAGGACAGACCTTCTTCGGTAAGACCCATCTGCAGACGGGTCTGGCTGAACTGGTCCTTCTCGGCTTCCGCGAGGAAACTTCCGCTGTAGACGAACTGCATGGACCAGCATCGGCCGGCGCCTTCCGAAGTGCTCTGTTCCGCCAGGATCACGAAGGGATTGTACTGGTGGGACGAATAGCCCCGGGTGCTGCCGACGGCCTGCCGGGTGTGCCCGACTTTGGTCCGCTGCAGCTGCCGCTCATAGCCGTGCTGCCCGTGGAAAACGAGCAGGTCGTAGGTCCCGTACTGGAAGTCCAGGACAGCTGTCTGGAACTTCTCGACGGACACCGGTGCATCGCCGCAGTGTTCGACGATGGCGCTGCGGGTGATGATGTCTTTCTCCGGGAGGACCCCGTAAAGGAGCTTCACAGAGAGACCGAGACGCTCCTCCTTCAGTTCGATTGTCAGGGACTGGACGTTCTCATCGGAGTAGAGCGCGTAGACGGCCGGAAGACCGGGCAGGGCATACTTTCCCGTTTCGATCGTATAGCCGGCATAGTGAAGGTCACAGCCGATGGTACCGGTGGCATCCTTCACCATGAACGCCGGGCTTCGGAAGTCGCCGCTGCCCTGGAACGGGAATTCCTGGGGCAGGGCGTCCAGTGTGTACGTACGGTCCTCCCCCGCGGAATAGGGGTTCACGGAGAAACCGTGGTCTTTGAAGGTCAAAAGATGGTCCGACAGACCATCGACCTTCGCGCCGTAGTGAAGATGCAGAAGGTATCCTTTCTCATCCACCATCATCTGGTAGGATGTCTCACGGGTCTCCAGGATAAAGCTCTGTTTCTTCGGGTCAAAGGTAATGGACATAGTCGGACCTCTTTCGTCATTATTTGATTGGGATGAAAATGGATGACTTACTTGACTGCGCCGTTGACGACACCGTTGATGATCTGCTTCTGAGCGAACAGGTAGAAGATCAGCATCGGCAGGAGGGCGAGCAGGTAGGATGCGAACGCGAGGTTATAGTTCGTGCCGAACTGGGTCTGGAAGGTCAGCTGCGCGAGCGGAAGGGTATTCATCCCGCTGCCGGACATGATGACCAGAGGCGTCATGACGTCGTTCCAGGTGCCGAGAGCGGTCAGGACAGCGACGGTGGCGTGCATGGGTTTCATGAGCGGGAAAATGACTTTCCAGTAGGTCGTCCAGGTGGAGGCGCCGTCGACATGGGCGGCTTCCTCGAGCGCGACCGGGATGTTCTTCAGGTAGCCGGAGTACAGAAGCACATTCATCGGCATATAGAAGACCGTGTAGCAGAGGATGACACCGACCACGTTGGCGATGTGCAGTTCCGCCGTCTGTTTGACGAGCGGCATCATCAGGATGGCAAAGGGGACGAACATGCCGCTGACGATGTAGTAATAGGACGTACGATAGAACTTGCTGTGCTGCATGTTCCGGGCAACGGCATACCCCATCAGAGAATGGATGACGAGGGCAAGGCCCATGGTGATGCCGGTGATGAGCACACTGTTCAGAAGAGAGCGCCAGAAGTCGGTGACTTCCATCGCCTCACGGAAATTGGCAAGGCTCCAGTGCTGCGGCAGCGAAAGGATGCCGGAGATGCTGTTCGTCATTTCGCTCGGCTGTTTGAAGGCAATGACGATGGTCATGTAGAGCGGGAACAGCACCGTGATGAGGCCGAGGATCAGAAGGATGGTCAGCGGCCAGTTGAATTTTTCTTTGACTTTCACAGCGGAAAGATCGTTGTTCTTTTTGCTCACAGCTGCTCCTCCTTACTGTTCAGGAATCTCATCTGGAAGACGGAGATGGTCACGATGACGATGAAGAAGATGACCGCGTTGGCACTCTGGAAGCCGAACTGGCCGCCGGACATACCGTTGTTGTAGATGAGGAACGAGATGGATTCCGTGCTCTGGGCAGGACCACCCTTGGTCAATGCCATGATCTGATCGAAGACCATGAGGAAGTTCTTCATGCAGAGGACCATGTTGATCGTGAAGAACGGGATGATGAGCGGGAACGTCAGATGGCGGAATTTGCTCCATCCGGTCGCGCCGTCCAGCATACCAGCTTCATAGACATCTTCCGGAACGGTCTGAAGACCGGAGATGTAGATGATGGTGTTCATTGCGATGGCCTGCCATGCGCAGACGATCATGACGGCGATCCACGCCTTGCTGCCACTGGCCAGGATGCTGGTCGAATGGAAGATGGCGGGAACGATGTAAGTGAAGAAATAGTTGAAGATGTAACCGACCACAAGAGCACCGAGGATGTTCGGCAGGAAGTACATGCCGCGAAGGGCACTCTTGAATTTGATCTTGGCATTCAGGCCGAGGGCCATCAGAAGACTCAGGACGTTGACGAGGATGGTCGTGAAGAATGCCAGTTTGACCGTGAACAGGTACGATTTCCCGACACGGGCATCGGTGAACAGGTCGATGTAGTTGCGAAGGCCGACCCACTCATAGGAGCCGTAGCCCTTGAAATTCGTAAAGCTGTAGATAAAACCTTTGATCAGCGGAAGGGTGTTGAACAGGAAAAAGAGGATGAGGATCGGGATCGCGATCATCGCAAAGGTGCGCTCGCGTTCCGTGACCGTCTTTTTCGGCTTCAAAAGCTCCGCCTGTGCTTCTTTTTTCTTCATGCTTCCAACCTCCTTTAAGACTGGTGAGCTGCCTGATAAGCCTGGACCTTACGGATGATGTCACGGTTGTAACGGACCCAGTCCTTATCGAACTTGGCAAGGAAAGCATCGATGTCGCCGTTGATGACCATCGTCTGGATGATGGCGTCGACGGACATCTCGGACGGATAGTGGTGGTCCTGATAGTCGACCATCTTGTCATTGTCGATATAGTACTTCATGTCGTCGAGGACGGC